>DCIC01000144.1:80320-95986 GCA_002315825.1 Bacteroidales bacterium UBA1736
AATGGCGGCCTATCTGGGAGTCAAAACCCCTGAGACAACGGATCTGAATCATTCTGTCAATCTTGCGAAGGCAAAGGCGGAGGGCTATGGCATTACAATCATTCCCGGAATTGAGATTACTCGTTCCGCTCAGGAGGTCGGCCATTTCAATGCTTTGTTTACTGTGGACAATAACAGGATTCCGGACCCCGACCCCTATGTGGCTATCCAGAATGCCAAAGCACAGGATGCTGTCGTACAGAACAATCACCCTGGATGGGCCAGGACAGATGCCGAATTTACACAAACAACAAACAAGGCGATAGCATCAGGAATGATAAGCGGTGTCGAGGTTATCAATGATGTAGAGCTGTACCAGCGTACAATTGATGATGCTGTCAAGAACAATCTTTACATCTGTGCAGGTACTGATATCCACTCTACGACATATGATATCTATCTTCGGAATGGATGGTATCGCAATATGACAATAGTATTCGCAAAGGACAGCTCTCTGGAGTCTATCAAGGAGGCTCTTCTTGCGAAGCGCACTTTGGCCTATGGCTTCGGTGATATCTGTGGCACAAGGGAGATGTTGGAGAAATTTTTCCTCGCATCCTTTGACTATAAGACGATAAGTGTCGATAATAATGGCACCAGGCGTGTTATGTTGACAAACAAGACATCCTTCCAGTATATTGTGGACTATGAGGGCGCTTCTGTGGATATGAAGTTTGAACCATTCTCTTCAAATATCCTCACAGTTAAGGCCGGATCCGATCTTGTGCTGACAGTTAAGAATATGTGGTGCGGTATTGAGAAGCACCCCGCTGTCACTATCAAGTGATATTCCATTGTTTCCTATAATCAAAATAAGAAGCCGACTGGAAAGCAATTTTCAGCCGGCTTCTTATTAATATATGTAGGAAAGATTATTTCTCCTTTACACAACGGACTGCCTGTGCGGCTGCGCGATACTCTGTATCATCAGCAGGGTCAACTACTGAATATTTGCCGTGGAAATTGCTGCCTGTCTCAAGACTGAATTCGTATGCATAAGCACCGGAAGTTGAGCAGGTCCAATAGTATCCACCTGTTCCTACGCTTTCCATCTCACCCTTGTATGTGAAACCACCGTTGGCGGGATACCAGATGTTGCCTGTTCCGAGAGGATATTTGTTTGCACCAAAGTTGATACCCATATTGGTGTAGTCCCACTCACTGCGTGAAGTCCACTGATATGTCTTGCCTGAAGCCTTTGCAAATACGCCGTTGTCATCTCCATTGGGAACTCTCCATCCGTAAGGACAGGGGTCATAGAGTCCCTTGGCCTTGTTTGAGGTCTGCCAACGTGTGTTGTCAACGGAGTAGCGTCCTGCATCATACCAATCTCCTGAAGTAGCAGTCTTGTTTCCCTTGATGAAGGTTGTAGGATTTTCTACTGCGTAGGCGAAATTGTCCTTGTAACTTACTGCATCAGGCCATTTCTCAAGTGTAGAAGCTGCCTGCTTGTTGCTGGAAATGGATTCTGCTCCGAGGAACGGATCCTTTCTTCCCCACTGATAGAGAAGACCTAGGGCATTGACATCACCGGGAGTGGTCGATGTTGCACCGAGGCTTCTGTCCATCATTGTACCTGCATTGTTGTTGTAAACCTGCTCTGCGGGCTTGTCGGTACACCATATGTGCCAAGACCAAAGAATCTTTCCGTTGGCATCGCATGCTGCGATAAGGGCATTTCCCTTTGTGAAAACGTCATTGGTGCTGAATGTGATGCGGTTGTCATCTGCAGAGTATGATACATTTGCCTTGATAATGTCACCGGCCTTAGGAGCAACGTTTGTACCGAAGGACTCCCAAAGGACCTTGACGCTCTTTACTTCACCCAAAGACTCTGTGGTATTACCCTTGACTGCCTTGAATTTGTATGTGCCGGCTTCGCTTACGATGTAGCAGTTGGCTGTTCCATATGTGCTGAGATCCTCATTTTTGAAGTTGAAAGCATAGATAGTGTTGGGGGCAATAATAACTTTGGCTGTCTGGTCTGTAGTCATTGTCTGAACATTGTTCTTTGTGTCAATGACGGTAACCATAAGATTCTTGCCCTTGTAGTTTCCGGCGGGAACAGCGATGTAGAAATCTGTCCCGGCTACACCTGCACCGCAATCAACGGTAACGACCTTGTCTGCGTCAACGATATCTTTCACCTTGGTCATTACCGCAGTATGGAGGTCGGGGATGATAAATGCTCCATTCATTACGCAGTCAGAAGATACTTTGATGCTCTTTACTGTAACATCGCTGCTGACAGATACCTTCAAAACACCAAAAATGTTCTTGAAAGACAAGGTTTTTGACAATCCCATCGCTGCCATAGGAATGTTGTCGAACTTGCCTGTGTATTTAATAGTTGCGGGGATAGCCCATTTCCCTTCGTTATGGTAGGAAGCGGGATAGATTGCAGCATAGGGAGAATGAGGCTTTTTGCCTGAAACAAGAGTGAAAACAGCTTTTGTGGGGTCTGCCTTTGGCGTGGCTGTGAATTCAACGCCGTTGATGGCGACTTTGTCTCCGGCTTCCCAGTTTACCTTTCTGTCGGTTGTAATGACTGTCTTTGTGGAAGCATCTTCAATGTCTCCGTAAAAAGTCATTTCGTCAGAATTGCTTTCGATGATAGTGTCTTTGTTGCAGGAAACGCTTGCGATGACTGCAGCAACCAATGCGATTGATGTGAAAATCTTTCTCATACTAAATCCTCCATTAATTGAACCAATCATCCGTGCCACCTTCATTGTACTGACCAGTAGTACCGGACTGGCAGATAATGTCCTGTACCTCGGTTTCTATGATCTCCACCTCGGGGGATACATAGTTTGATACCTCTTTCTTCATAGTAAGAAATGTTAAAAATTTATGTTTTGTGAAACTTTTTTCCATGAGCTTACAAAGATAGACATAATTCTTCGTTTTGGAAATCAAAGCTGAAATTATGTGATATTTTTTGCGAGTTTTTCGACAAAGCATTAATTTTGCACTTATGTATTCATTTATAATATCGGGCGTACTCCTTATTCTTGGGTATTTCCTATATGGGGCCTTTGTTGAGAAGGTGTTTGTAATAAACCCTTCTGCCGAGCCACCTGCACTGAAATACAAGGACGGAGTCGATTTCGTTCCAATGAAATTGTGGAGGATATTTCTGGTTCAGTTTCTCAACATAGCTGGACTGGGACCGATATTCGGAGCGATATTGGGCATCTTTTATGGACCCTCCGCATATTTGTGGATAGTGTTCGGAAGCATTTTCGGAGGGGCCGTCCACGACTACCTGTCCGGAATGATGTCGATGAGACTGAAGGGAACATCCCTCCCTGAGGTGCTAGGGGAGGAACTTGGAAATGGAACAAAGTTCATTATCCGTTTCATCCTTTTCTTTATGATTGTTTTGCTGATATTGCTCACAACTTCTTTTCTGGAGGGAGTGGCAGTCCTGCTTCAAGATATAATTCCTTTGCCATTGGTGGAGATATCCGGTGTGCGGAGACCACTGATATGGGTTATACTGATATTTGCATATTTTGCCATTGCAACGGTTCTGCCCATCGACAAACTGATAGGAAAACTGTATCCCTTTTTGGGAATTGTCCTTCTGTTTATGGGGATAAGCGTATGCATTGTGATGTTGTCTTCCCATTCTGCTTCAATTCCTGAAGTGTTTGACGGCCTTCAGAACCGTAACACCAATGGATTGCCTTTATTCCCGATGATGTTCCTATCCATCAGTTGTGGAGCTATTTCCGGCTTTCACGGAACTCAGTCTCCGTTGATGTCAAGGTGTATGGTAAGTGAGAGGCAGGGACGTTTTGTCTTCTATGGCGCGATGATTTTCGAGGGGTTCCTCGCTCTAATCTGGGCTGCCGCCGCAGGCAGCTTTTTCGCCGATCCGGAGAATGGCGTCTATGGAATAACGGGGCTCCAGCAGTTTGCCGCCCAGCATCCCGGGGAAAATATCGCTGCGCTGGTTGTCAACAAGGTCTGCAGTACGTGGCTTGGTGCATTCGGCGGTTTTCTTGCTGTGCTGGGTGTTATCGTGGCTCCTATCACTACAGGAGACACAGCTCTTCGCAGCATCAGGCTGATGATTGCGGATGGATTTTCTTTTGATCAGAAGAAAGTGAGAAACAGATTGATTCTGACCGCTCCGTTGCTTGTAATCATTACAGCCTTGCTGTTCGTGAATTTTGACCCGGTGTGGAGATATTTTTCCTGGGTCAATCAGGCAATATCAGCAATAACGCTCTGGGGAGGATCTGTTTATTTGTATCGTCAGGAGCACAGGAAAATCAATCCCACAAAATATAGGTACGGCTATTTGATAACGATGATCCCTGCCGTGTTTATGACCGTCATCATGTGGAGCTATATTCTTCTTGCTCCGGAAGGATTCCGCTTTATTGAGTTTGGTCTTTCCAGTCTGGCTTATATCATTTCGGGAGTTGTCGCTTTAGTATTAGTCTGGCTTTTCTATTACAAGGTCAAGGAGTTTTCAAAGTGAAACAATATCTTTGGCACACTTTCTGAAGATATTTATTCCCCAGAGGGAGGTAGCCTTTTGAAATGTTCTTTTGCAGATGAGACAGATATTTGTCGTATTGTCCGTATTGGCGCTTTCGTGTCTTGAACTTGCCGCCCAGACTCAAGGTGGTTACAAAACTCTGGACAAGAGGGATCTTGTTACCAAAGAGTGGAACACTGATGTTGCCACAAATGTGAAGTTTCTCGATCACGAGACTGTCTATAATTCCGAAGGGAGAAAGATTCAGGAGACAGAGTATTCCAAATTGGGAAAGTTGTGGACAAAGAAGTATGAGTATTCCCCAGACGGTAGTCTGTTGAGGGAACTGACTTATAATGACAGGGGAAAGTTGGACAATATTCAGAAATTCGAATACAACGAGTTCGGAAAGAAGAAGGCTGTCTATACATACGATGCGCGTGGCAAGTTGGTAAAGATCAAAGTCATTGAATACAACCTCAGGGAGCATGTTGAGTGAATTCGCAATTCTGGACGAACTCCGTCCAATCGGGCTTGATGAGATGGATTCCATAAGTCTGATGAATCGGGTTGACTCCAAGTATCTGGCTCTCAACCGGTCATTGATGGTCATATTGGAGCAGGTCCGCTCAAAGGGGTATTCGGTTCTTCGGATTAATGGAAGCAGAATACAGAAATACCGGACTATGTATTATGACACGCCTTCTTTGCAGATGTATCTGGATCATCATAACGGGAGACTTGTCCGTCAGAAATTAAGGACCCGGCAGTATGTTTTGACAGGGGAGACATTCGTGGAACTCAAATCCAAGAACAATCGCGCAAGGACCAAAAAGAAAAGGATACCGATATCCCCTTTCCTGTATCAGTCAAATGCATTGACGGATCCGGAGATTCTCACTTGGTTGAGTGATAAATTGTCTTACCATTCGGATTGTATGTCGCCCTCCGTGGAGACTGTTTTTTCAAGAATAACTATTGTCAATCCCAGACGGACGGAAAGAACGACAATAGACTTTGGTTTGCATTTCAATAACCTCAGGACTGGTGTGTCGGCCGATTTTGGGGATTTGGCCATTATTGAAGTCAAACAGGACGGGAATCATCCCAGTGAAATAAGGGATATCCTTATGGAATGCAGGATAAAACCGGTTAGGGTCAGCAAGTATTGCATCGGGGTGGCAATGACCGATGATTCCGTGCGTAAGGGGCGGTTTAAGCAGAAATTAATGTTGATTGATAAACTTAATACACAGATATGATTGATTATCCAAATCTTGCGGAAGGTGAACTGATAGATATCCAGTCTATTGGCGATTGTTTGATGACATCCTCCCAGAGCTTGGCAGAACTTGCCGTCAGATTCGTTTTGAATTTGGTCACTTGCTTTATTATCACGCGGCTTCTTTATTTTCCCAAAAGCCGCCGTACTGACTATTATTTCACATTCATGGCCTTTTCTTCCGCAATGCTTCTTCTCCTCCACAAGATGGGCAATGTGGAAATCGGTGTAGGGCTGACATTGGGTTTGTTTGCAATATTTGGCATTATCCGATATCGTACCGAAACTGTCCCTATCCGTGAGATGACCTATCTGTTTATTATCATTGCCGTGGCTGCCATCAATGGTTTGTCAACGGTGTATAAGGTAATGACGGTGCAGACCGGGGAACTTTGTTATCAGTTTTCCTGGATGGATGTCGGGATATGTGCTCTGACAAATGCTCTGATAATTGTACTTTTGTTCCTCTTGGAACATTCCTGGTCATTGCCAAGGACAGCAACTAAGCTGATCCAGTATGACAAGATCAAACTGATCGTTCCTGAAAAGCGCGCTGAATTGATAGAAGACTTGAAACAGAGAACCGGACTGAATGTCAAGAATGTTGAGGTCGGGCAAATCGATTTTCTCAAGGACTCCGCTTTTGTAAAGATTATTTATCAACCCGAAGGAGGGGAGACTTCTTCCATCCAAAATATCAAAAAGCTCAATGATGAGAATTAGGATAATTATTGTTCCGGCACTTTTGCTGGTCTCTATGCTTGCAAAAGGCCAGACGCCTGCGACTGAAACTGAAGCGGATTTTCGCAGCCGTACGTCTGTTGGTATAGATTGGAAGGTAGCCAAAGGACTTCATATGAATGCCGGATATGAGTTGAGAACGGAAGACAAGCTTTCCAGAATCGAAAGGAACCAGTTCAACGTCGGGATTGAGTACTCTCCCGTCAAACATCTGGATATCGGGGCAGGATATTATTTCATCGGCCAATATAACTCCGAAAAAACATTCAAGCCACGTCATAGGGCATATCTGGATGTCACAGGTTCATATAAATTCGGTATGTGGAAATTGAGCCTTCGTGAAAGAATCCAGCTTACACATAAGGCATATGATGTCAACAGTTTCCAGCAAACAGTCAATTTGCTTGAACTGAAATCCAGGCTGAAAGTGGCATACAAGGGTTTTGCCCATTTGGAACCATATGCTTATGCGGAGCTTCGCAATTGCTTCAATGGACCCTCTTTTACTGCGGAATATGATAAGACGACAGGAAAATACTCGAATTATCAGTTCACGGGCTATTCTGATGCCTACATCAATCGTTTGAGGGGAGCGCTGGGCCTGGAATGGAACATTAGCCGGCATCACTCAATTGATTTCAAATTGATGGAGGATTGGTGCCGCAGCAAGGCCATAGATACCAATGCGGAAGGGACCAAGCTAAAGTCATATTCTTGGACTCAGGCGTTAAACACTACTCTTTCAATTGGGTATAGATTCTCATTCTGATATGGTCAAGGCAGTCAAATATTCCCCCAAGTCGCCATCTCCGTTGTGTGATACGAAGTTGTTTTCACTGGGTGCCGCCGGTAAGGTGAATGCGTTTCATCGAAGTTTTGCGGAGTATCGTGCAACTCCTTTGGTCGATTTGAAGAATATGGCAGCCAATCTTGGGGTCAAGCGCATTCTTGTAAAAGATGAGAGCTGGCGTTTCGGCTTGAATGCCTTCAAGGTCCTTGGCGGCAGTTATGCCATTGGCCGGTACATTGCGTCCCGTTTAGGGGAAGATATATCTTCTCTTCCTGCCACACGGTTGGTGAGTGAAGAGGTGAAGGGAAAGATAGGGGAGATTACTTTTGTGACCGCCACTGACGGGAATCACGGGCGAGGTGTCGCCTGGACTGCAGCCAGGTTAGGCCAGAGGAGTGTCGTGTATATGCCGAAAGGGACTTCTCAGGAGCGGCTTGACAATATCAGGAGTCTGGGCTCTGATGCATCCATTCTCGATCTGAATTATGATGATTGTGTGCGCAGGGCAGCCGGTCAAGTCAGTAGTCAGGGATGGGTGTTGGTGCAGGATACCTCCTGGGTGGGTTATGAAGAAGTACCTCTCTGGATAATGCAGGGATACACGACTATGGGCGTCGAACTGATGTCCCAACTTGAAGGGCAGAGGCCGACCCATATTTTTCTCCAGGCCGGTGTCGGGGCAATGGCCGGGGCTATGACGGCATTTTTTGCTGATGTTTACGGGAGTGCTCGGAAACCTGTGATTACCATAGTTGAGCCGGATAAGGCGGACTGCCTGTATAAGACTGCTCAAGCTGATGATGGGAGGCTGCATTTTGTGGATGGCCCTATGGATTCCATTATGGCCGGTCTATGTTGCGGTGAGCCCTGCAGTATTGCGTGGGAGTTTTTGAGGAGTTATGCCGATTTCTTTGTTTCTATGGATGACAGTTTCGCGGAGCAGGGTATGCGTGTACTCGGGAAGCCTCTTCCTGGAGATCCGGCGGTGATTTCGGGTGAGAGCGGTGCAAGTACGATGGGTCTGGTTTCCGCTCTTTTGTCGCGGCCTGATCTGAAAGACATCCGTGAGTCCATCGGCCTCGACGGGGATTCAGTTATTCTCTGTATCTCTACCGAAGGCGCCACCGACAAGGCAATGTATAAAAAGATAGTAGGGGATGCGAATTTCAAGGAAATTAATTTTTGATGCAACATTTGATGGCTGATGTGCGTTTATTATATCGGTTGAAAAATTTACGCATATGGAAATGATTAAAAAATTCTTCTGTCATTCAGTACTCCTGTTTCCGATAACCCTTCTTCTCATTGCGTTTACCGTCTGCGGATTCTGCCCGGTAAAGGACAGTGTGAATGCCCCCGAAGGGACCGAGTCCCGTGAGACAGTCTGCGTGGAAAGGACTGTCGGGGCATTTACAGGGCTAAAGAGCAATGGGGCGATTCCTATTACTTTTATCCAGTCCAATACCAGAAAGGTAGTTGTTGAATGCGCTCAGGAGTTCCTGGATAAACTTGTTACCGAGGTTAAAGCCGGAATATTGGATATTTATATGAAACGTGGAGAATACCGCTACCATGATGTCCGCGTGACAGTTTATTCTCCGGTTCTTGATGAAGTGTCAATGTCAGGCAGCGGTTCATTCACCGATAAAAACGGGCATAAGTCGTCAGGTAATATCAGAATCGCAATGTCCGGGAGCGGGGCTACTACGTTGGGAGACATAGAATGCAAGAATTTCATATATCACGATGCCGGGAGCGGCAATATGACCACTGAGCGCCTTGATTGTGAAGATGCGGAGCTGAGGTCCAGCGGAAGTGGGAGTATTACGGTAAAGAATCTGTTTTCAAAGAAAAGCGCTTCTTTGCATCTATCGGGGAGTGGCTTCGGCTTGCTCGACCAAGTGGATATTGAGGATTCTCTTGATATTGCCATCAGCGGCAGCGGCTCAATTAAAGTTAACGGTCAAGTCGAAACTGTCAGCGTGGCTATTTCAGGTTCCGGAAGTGTAATGGGAGACCTTAATTACAAACATATAGACAGTCGGGTATCCGGTAGCGGAAAGATTAGATTTTAACGTCCATACAGTGGATCGCGACCAGTTCATATCCAATGTGGAAAGAGAGCAGGAAGGACTCCGGAAATTCCTTCTTGCTCTTTGTGGCGGGGTAGCTGACGAGGCTGATGATATTGCTCAGGAGGCGCTTGTGAAGGCATACCTCGCATCCGGAATCTATGTTCCACGGGCCAAGTTTTCCACCTGGCTGTATCGGATAGCATACAATTGTTTTATTGACAGCTTGCGCAAGCAATCGGTAGAGGTGTCGGATATTGATCCATTGCAGATGCAGAATTGTGCCTCTAGTGTCTTCTCTGACGATGCATTCAAGTATCAGGAGCTTTACGCCGCCATCGACGAACTATCGCCTTCCGAGCGGGCCAGCGTTCTTCTTTTCTATATGGAGGGAAAGTCGGTTAGAGAAATAACTAAGATACTCGGTATCCCCTCGGGTACTGTCAGATCACAGCTTTCGCGAGGCAGAGAAAAATTAAGAAAAATGATTTCACGATGAGGACAACAATAGATGACGAGGTAAAAGAGGTTTTTACACAGTACAGTCCCGACCTCTCAGACAGCGATGCTTTTATGAAGCGACTGAATCAAAGGCTGGACTCAGTTGAGGATGTCAGAGTCAGTAACCGGGCCAGAGTCCGGGACTATTGGATGGTTTCGTTCATTGCCTTTGGAGCAGGTGCGGTGGCAGGTATATTTGTCCTGATGCTCATTCTTCTCAGACCCGCTTCGCTGATAGAATGCAGATTGCTTGTTGAAGGTGTGATACTGCGCTTTTTTGCATTCTGGAGGGAGATTCTCGCAATGGGAATAGTCATCTCATTGGCATTGATTATTCTTCCGCTGGTGCAATCCTACCGGCATTGCTGCCTGAAAGAAAGGCACTAGGATATTTGTTTTATCAGTAAAAACCTTATCTTTACAAGAAGTAACTGATTAACACAAAACTAATATCCAAAGACCATGAAAAAAATCCTAACCTTCATCGCTGTCGCATTGATTTCTATGCTGGCAGCCAACGCCCAGGAACTTGCGAACTTCTCAAGGAACGGGGCTGCTCTCAAGTCTCCTGAAATCCAGGGTGATAAAGTAACTTTCCGCCTGAATGCGAATTACGCTACGCAGGTCAATCTCGTAGGTGCGTGGATGGAAAATCCATATGGCGCCGGTGTTCCTATGACAAAGGGCGCTAACGGAATATGGGAAATCACGATTGATACCCCTTCTCCCGAAATTTACACCTACAGCTTTATCGTTGACGGAGTGAATGTCAATGATCCTCTGAACTATTTTGTACAGCGTGACGGCGTGAGATATCTCAATATGCTCATCGTGCCAGGCGAGCGTACAGAGAACTACTACGAGGCCGAACAGAGAGGCACAGTTTCATTCAGATGGTATGACAGCAGTCTTCTTGGTATCAACCGCCGTATGACTGTCTATACTCCTTACGGATATGAGAAGAATACAAAGACCAAATATCCTGTTCTTTATCTGCTTCACGGAGGCGGCGGTGATGAGGAGGCCTGGATCTCAATGGGCCGCGCGGCACAGATTCTTGACAATCTTATCCAGAAGGGTCTTGCAAAGCCTATGATTGTCGTTATGCCAAACGGCAATCCCGGACAGCAGGCCGCAAAGCCTCTCGGCATCGATGAGAAGGCTATCTCGTACAACGATCCCGCTTACCAGAATGCATATGTCAAGAGCCTGGTAAACGAGATCATACCTTTTGTAGAGAAGGAATTCAGAGCAATACCAAAGTCTGAAGCCCGTGCAATCGCAGGCCTTTCAATGGGTGGCGGTCATACCACATCTGCAACCATCCTTTTCCCCGGAGTTTTTGATTATATCTGCCCTATGAGCTGTGGAATCCGTGAAAGCGATCATCTCGATGCAGACCTTCAGGGTATCAAGAAGGCAGGATACAAACTCTATTGGATCGGATGCGGAAGCGCGGATTTCGCTATGCCCGGAACGGAGATTCTTGACAAGGCCCTCACAAAGAATGGACTTGAGCACACTCTATTTATCTCTGACGGAGGTCACGAGTGGAAAAACTGGAGACTGTATTTGAATACATTCGGGCAGCTTCTGTTTAAGTGAAACGAAAAAAAAGGACAACCTTAACGGGTTGTCTTTTTTTTGAGATTCACTGAGTAAAACTTATTCTTCAATAAGGCAGATTGTGCCGGTGTCCTCTCTGAATAGTTCCTTGAGAACTGAAGAAAAGGATTCGTCAAAAACATAGGGACTGTTTTTTGTTCCCATCTGTCCGCCTTTCCCTCCGCGGTTCTGAATATAGGTATTGCCTTTGAGAGTCGGAAGCCACTCTTGCTGGTGTGCGGAAATGTTTAGCAAATTGTGGGTGGACCTGTCAAAGATGTTGTTTTGGAACAATACGTTTGAAGCTTTGTTCCAATGCCCCCAGGACTTGATGATGGCAGGGGTTTCTTTGTCTGGTCGTTGACTGCCCCAGCCATAGCCGGCTCTGCGCAGTATGTTGTTTTCCATAAGGAAACCATCCATATACCGCTCAGTATCTTCGCTATCTGCCTTCCCGAGAAAGAACTCCACTGCATATACGCAATCTTCTACCAGATTGTTGCTATATGTCACATCGGTCTGAATGACAGAGTTGGTCCCTCCAGATGAATACTGGTGGGTGATGCCTGCGTCATATATCTGATAGATCCAACAGTGGTCCACCAGATAATGGCTGCAGCCTCCGTAGATCTCAATGGCGTTGCCATATCTTGTCGGGTGGCGGCGTCCGAACAGAGCTTCGCCCTGGATAGACCCTCCTATCCATCCAAGGACGCAGTTGGTGACTTCTAGAGATGTGGTTGTGCCGCTCCCGATCCCGTGGGAGCCGCAGTACATAATAGCCAAATTATCAATTCTGACATTGTTGACGGCACTGAATATGTGACCTTTCTCCAGTATCTCAATGCTATTGTACCTGTCGGATGGATTCTGTTTGCTGCAAAGATATATGAGTCCCGTGTCCTTGTAGTCGTGGTAGAAATCCAGATCCCGGTCAAGGTCCTTGTATCCGGAGAATGGTGCACCGGTCTCGATGTGTGTGGTGGAACCGTCATCCTGAGTTACCATCATTACCTTGAAGGCTGCCTCCTTGTCATCCAATACCAGGGTACCGACGTCGTTGTGAAGAGGATGGCTATATACCCAGACATCGGCTTTGTCAGTCATAGTCCATTCTCCTTCAATCACCGCATTGAACGGGGAACCATAAAGCCGTGGTTTCTCACCGCTGCCGTAGGCTGCATAGGTGACACCTGCCTTGGTCTTTACGTGTCCTCGGAAGACATCTCCGCGCTTGAAAAGGACGGCATCTCCGCTCTCAAGTTCCAATGCGCATACACGGTCCAGAGAGCGTATGGCTTTGTCTTGAGAAAGGCCGTCAAACGAGTCATCGCCCAGCGTGGAACTGACATAATAGATCTTTCCACTGAAGTCTGTTAAATCCCCGGCTGACAGGATCTCAGTTTTCAATGCTTCGGCCTTTTCGTCGATGGTTTCCTCTACGGATAATGCGGGGTGCTGACAAGATACCAGAAGCGGCAACAGCAAAATGCTGAATTGTGCGAGTGTCTTCATAATAAATAATATTGTTATTTACACAATTCCCAAAATGCCACAGCTGCAGCGGCCGCCACATTCAACGAATCCACATTGTGCATCATAGGGATACGGACTACATAATCGGCTTCGGAAATGGTCTCAGGTGGCAATCCATCACCCTCGGTACCCATAATCAGAGCCAAACGGTCAATTGTCTTCAAGACAGGATTGTCCAAAGAAACACTTTGATCGGTAAGGGCCATTGCGACAGTCTTGAAACCATACTCGTGCAGGGAACTGATCGGGCTATCCAGCCAAGTCCAGGGAGCCATAAACACCGTTCCCATAGAGACGCGCACAGCACGGCGGTTGAGCGGGTCGCAAGTTGTGCGGGTCAACAATACTGCATCCACTCCAAGAGCTACGGCGGAGCGGAAAATGGCTCCTATATTGGTGGTATTGGTCACGCTGTCTATGACTGCCACCCGGGAGGCATCTTTCAAGACCTCTTCAACGGACGGAAACTTCGGCCGTAGCATTGCGCACAAGATGCAGCGGGTAAGCGGGAAACCGGTCAGATTCCGGAGCAATTCGCGACTGCCCACATACACAGGGATATCTCCGACTCTTTCCACTACCTGAGCGGCGATGCCATCCAGATGCTTTTCTTCAGTAAGCAGGGCAAATGGCTCATATCCTGCGTCCAATGCTGTATTGATGACTTTCCCGCTTTCGGCGATGAACAGACTCTTTTCGAACAAACGTTTGTCACATAGCTGCGCCTCTGTCAGTGTGGTAAAAATTTCCACACCCGGATCAGAAAGGGAGGTGATGTGAATGACAGGCATATTCGATAATCAGGACAGGGCCAGGATTAAAAACTGCGCAAGGAAAATTCTGATGAATGTGACAAAAGGATATACAGTGGCGTAAGCCTCGGAAGGAGTGCTGCTGTGGAGTATATTGTTTGTGAAACTGAGGGCATTGGGATTGGTGCACAATCCGCAGATGACACCTACATTTCTGGCAAAATCAATTTTGAATACCTTATCGTTTAGTATGGCCACAATCAGTATCGGGAGAATAATAACTGCTGTGGACAATGCTATCCAAGTGAGTCCGTGCGGGGAGAATACTGTCTCGACGAAAGATCCTCCGACACTGAATCCCACTGATGCAAAGAAAGCGGTGATTCCCAATTGCCCCAGCATAAGATTTACGGAGCGGGTGGTATAAATGTGGAAATGCAGAGCTGGCCCGGCGGCTCCGAGCAACAATCCGATGATAATTGCACCACCTGCAAGCCCAAGTTTGATTGGAGCATCGAGCCCGGGTATCATAATGGGGATGCAGCCCAGAATAACTCCGCATAATATTCCCATCAGAAGAGGAATAAGCCTGGGTTCGTCAATTCTGGAGCGTTCGTCTCCGATGGCTTTCCCAAGAGCTTTGATTCTGGATTCACCTCCTACAACAACGAGCGAGTCTCCGAAAAGCAGTTCGGTGGATGCGGAAGGCACAATGGTGAAGCCGGATCTGGTGAGACGGGTGATATTGATTCCGTATTTGTTGCGAAGTTTGAGCTCTCCCAGAGTGGAACCTATGACAGACTTGTCGGTGACGCGGACAACCCGGCTGACCAGATTTTTGTCAACCACATCCCAGTCTATGTCCGGTCTGTTCCAATCCGTTGACTCTTCTTTGCCGAAATACCGGTCCAGAGAATCCCTCAGGGAGGCGTTGCATATGACCAGAATGTGGTCATCTTTTTCTATGACAGAGTTCGACATAGGGATGGATACATCTCCGCCTCTCCACATTCTGGATATCACGAAGTGAAGTCCGCTGTCTGCGACTATATCCTTCACTGTCTTGTGGACCATATTGTTGTCGCTGACTCTGTATTCTACAACTACATTATCCTCGTCACCGGCATTTTGCGACAACTTAACTAGACTCTTGGGGAACATCTTGGTGGTGAGTATAATACAACTCATCACTAGAATGATGCTGAACGGATAGATGGCTGCGTATGCGGCGCCTATAAGATCGGCTTTACCGGATCCGGCCGAGGCTTCCTGGGCCGCGATCAGCATAGGGGTGTTGGTTACTGACCCGGCATACATTCCTACCATCTCCTGAGATCCGAGATTGAAGAATTTGAAAATCAACAACACTATGGCGGTCTGAAGGACAATGCCAATCAAACAGCTCAGTGTCAGCTTGATCCCACCTTTCTTCAATGAGGCTACAAAGCCTGGTCCTGCTTGGAGTCCGATAGTGAACACAAAAATCATTATTCCGACATTTTTTGCGAAATCCATCATATTGGCATTGGTGTGTATGCCCGCTTTTGCGGCAAAATGTCCGGCGGCGATGGCGGCGAAAAAGACGAAAGCCCCTCCAAAACTGATGCTTCCGATTTTTACCCTTCCGAGAGAAAGCCCTACAATTGAAATTGAACAGAGTATCAATAAGGTCTGGATGACGCCTTCCGTGGAAAAAATGTCTGCGATAAACTGAAACATAAATCAAAGTTAAAAAATAATACTGAAACACGAGTATGGGTTCAAATATTAATTGTATTTTTATAGTCTAAGAAGACATACAGCAATAAATAGTGCTATGGTGAAGAATGGAATTGGGATAATTAACCATTGAC
>DCIC01000144.1:96007-100729 GCA_002315825.1 Bacteroidales bacterium UBA1736
GACATTTCAAAGATAAGATACGATTGAGAGTTATGAAATCAGAAGATTGGGTGCTGTCCGGTGGGGGGAACCAGGGAGACAGTTACGTCAGCGATACGGATCCTACGGTCATCCTTAAACTCTATAGGGAGAATTTCGACAAGGAGTACGTGGTGAAGGAGTATGAATTTAATAAAGCCATCAGCGCCGCCGGCGTCAAATGTCCGGAGGCACTGGAAATGGTATTTTATAGGAATCGCTGGGGGATAGTGTTCAGACGTATCCCAAACAAGAAATCATTTTGCCGTCTGGCCGGGGAGCATCCCGAATTGATACCGTCCTTGGCCAAGCGTCTTGCCGATATGCTCAAAGAGGTACATTCCAAGACGGCCGAGGGTACCTGCTTTTCCAGCCTATGTAATATGTTTAAGGCTATTCTTGAGTCTAACACTTTGATTGACGATAGAATGAGGGGGATTATGGAAAAGGCGTTCTCCAGGATAGAAAGAGAAGAGCGGATGACTCTGCTCCACGGTGATTTTCATTTTGGGAATGCTATCACTGACGGGGAAGAGGATTATTTCATTGATTTGGGCAATTTCTCTTATGGTCATCCCAATTTTGACATTTCTATGTTCTACCTCATTTCGCATTACGGTCCGGAAGAATTGATTGAGAGCAATTTCCATCTGAATCAAGCTCAGGGGATAGCTTTCTGGGAAGAATTCAAGAAGTGCTATTATGGGAAGGAGAAGTCTGACGAAGATCTCTTGCCCGAGTTGAAGGATTATTTGCTGGTGAGGACTCTTTGGATTCAAAAAGATACTGACAATCAGCCTTTTGTTCAGCCCCTTATGGATTTGTTCTCAAGAGAGGACTTGCCTTGTTTCGCTAGGGTTTTCTGATTGTGGAACCAGGTCTTATATCCCTGTTGAGGCACAAGTGATGGTCGGTGTGTGTTTTTTTGTTTCCGTAGAAATAATCATTACATTTGAATGAAAGGGAATCATCATAATCACATAATGACAATAAAATGAGAAAGTATCTACTTACACTTGCAATTCTGACACTGTCTCTAACGACATTCGGACAGAACGAAACGACAGCAGAACGTCCTTGGTACGATGGAGTTCCGTGGGAAAGAATTACCTTCAACTATGACATCAAATCCATGCCCCAGATTACTGTCCAGGGCAATAAATTTGTGACCGCAAAGGATGGCAAAGTCATCCAGTTCCGCGGTATTGCGACTTCCGATCCGGACAAAGTGGAACGTCAGGGGCATTGGAACAAACAGCATTTCCAGAATATCAAGAATCTCGGGGCCAATATTGTCAGAGTCCCCATACACCCTATCGCTTGGCGTGAACGCACTCCGAAGGCATATCTCAAGATGCTTGAGCAGATGGTGGAGTGGTGCACTGAACTCAACCTGTATGTGATGCTGGACTGGCACACCATCGGCAATCTCGAAATGGAGATGTGGCAGGATCCTATGTATGTTACGACAAAGGCTGAGACATATGATTTCTGGCGTCAGATTTCCAAACGATTCAGTGGCAACAATACTGTGGCTTTCTATGAGCTGATGAATGAGCCGACTACGTATCGCGGACAACTCGGAGTATGCACTTGGGCACAGTGGAAAGTCTTGGTGGAGAATATGATTGCCATTATCAGAGGTTTTGATAAGGAGACCACTATCCTTGTTGGTGGCTTTGATTGGGCTTATGACCTGACCCCCGTGCACGAGAATCCCATCAATGCGCAGAACATCGGCTATACCACTCACCCTTATCCCAATAAGGTCAAGGAGCCTTGGAAACCGAAATGGGAGCGTGATTGGGGCTTTGTTGCAGCTGATTACCCTGTATTTGCAACTGAATTCGGCACAGACGTCAGAGGTAACCAGACAATTGATTGGGATGATGAGGCTTTTTACGGCAATCAGATTCTATCCTATCTCGAGGAACAGGATATGGGCTGGTGTATCTGGGTATATGACCCTACCTGGGGCGGAGCCAAAATCAAGAGTTGGAATTATGAACCGACTGAAGGATTGAAATTCTGGTCCGCAGGAATGAGGGGAGAGTTGAAATGGCAGAAAAGTGCTGCAAAAAAATAGAGTTTTGTCAAGTTTAATATTATAATCACATACATTTATGGCACAAAGATTTATCCTTAACGAAGTTTCTTATTTCGGTGCTGGAGCCAGAAAGGAGCTCCCTGCAGTTTTGAATAGAATGGGCTTGAAAAAGGCTCTCGTATGCTCAGACAAAGGCCTTATCAAGGTCGGAACAACCAAAATGGTGACCGATGTTCTTGATGAAGTTGGTTTCCCGTATGAGATTTATAGTGAGATCAAGCCTAATCCGACAGTGACCAATGTGCAGCAGGGTGTCGCTGCGTTCAAGGAGTCAGGAGCAGATTGTATTATCGCTATCGGGGGAGGCTCTTCAATGGATACTGCCAAGGGAATAGGAATCGTTTCAAACAATCCCGAGTTTTCTGATATCGTCAGTCTCGAGGGTTGCGCTCCTACCAAGCACAAATCTGTACCTATTATTGCGCTCCCCACTACCGCGGGGACAGGTGCCGAAGTGACCATTAACTATGTCATAATAGACGAGGCCCGTCAGGCTAAAATGGTATGCGTTGATCCCAACGATATACCCGCCGTAGCAATCGTTGACCCTGAACTTATGTATTCTCTCCCTAAGGGTCTTACAGCTGCTACCGGAATGGATGCCCTTACACACGCAATCGAAGGATATATCACAAAAGGCGCCTGGGTAATGTCGGATATGTACGAACTTCAGGCTATCAAGATGATTGCAGAAAGTCTTCCTCTCGCTGTTGACGAGCCGACAAACCCCGTTGGGCGCGAAGGTATGGCCCTTGCTCAATATATTGCCGCTCAAGCATTCTCCAACGTGGGGCTTGGTCTTGTTCACGGAATGGCGCACCCTCTTGGAGCCCTTTTCGATGTTCCCCACGGTGTTGCAAACGCTCTTCTGCTTCCTACCATTATGGAATTCAATATGCCCAAATGTGTAAAGAAATACGGTGTCATCGCACGTACTATGGGAGTTGATACGACAGGTATGACAGATGAGCAGGCGGCAAAGGCTGCGGTTGAGGCTGTTCGCGCGCTTTCTATCCGTGTCGGCATCCCTCAGACTCTTACAGAGATCGGCATTAAGGCATCAGATATTCCAGCTCTTGCAAAACAGGCTATTGCGGATGTATGTACCCCGGGCAACCCTCGTGAGGTGACTGAGGCGGAAATTGTAGAACTCTATAATAAAGTTCTTTAGATTGAGGGTTGGGAGTCAGTCTATAGCACGGAATATTCCGACACTGACTCCCTTTTCTCATCTTCTGATTGCAGACAATTCATCGATATTATCCTCCGATTCATCCGATATTATCGAGAAAAAAACCGTTTTGTCGAATAGATTCGCTGTCTATTTCTTCTCTCTTGTACGTTTGCAAAAACAAATAGTGCAAGATTATGAAAACATTGAAGAAGATGGCAGTTGCCTGTCTGGTAACCATTATCAGTTTGCCCGTAACACTTTGGGGGGCATCAGACAAGAAGGATGATATTGTTAAGACTGGCCTTAATTTCGGGGTCCTTCCTGTGTTGAATTACAATACTGATTTGGGCTTCGAGGCCGGTGTTATGGGGCAGTTGTTTCATTATGGAGACGGATCCATTTATCCTAATTACCTTCATAAGCTGACAGTGATTGCCGGTATATATACAAAGGGAGCGAAACAATTTGATGTTTCGTATGATTCAAAGTATCTCATTCCTCGAAAGAGAGTAACTGCCAATCTTCAGTATTTAGACAGTCCTCTGAATGGTTTCTTCGGATTTAACGGAGCGGTGTCTCCATACTATTCAGAACTTAATCTGAATAGGTCGGATACTACAGATGACGGAATCGCTTTCTACTCTAATCATCAGAAGCTCTTCAGCTCATCGATTGATATTCAAGGAAGAATTATCGATAATATGACTTGGATAGGTGGAGTATTATTAGCCTATCACGACTATTCGCCCGTAAATTACCGTAAATATAATAAGGGAGAGGAGAGCCTCTATTACCAATATCTCCAGAATGGACTTATTCCCTCTCAAGATACGCGCGGATTTAGAGCGGAAGCTAAAGCGGGAGTCATATATGACACAAGAGATTTTGAGCCCAATCCTTTCAAGGGACTTTATGCTATTGCAAGCATTTCTCCTGGAGCATCATTTTCTGATGGAAAGACAAAAGGGGCTCTTATGCTTTCGGTAAATTTCAATCAATATATTGGTATAGTCCCTTCCAGATTGATCCTTGCATATCAACTCTCTTATCAGGGATTGCTGGCGGGTTCGCTTCCATTCTACAGCCTTCCTTCCTTTGCAATGAGAGGGGCTTTTGGAAGACGTATTGTTGGAAACGGAATAGCTAAGGCTTGTGCCGATATCAGATTTACTGCTGCCCGTTTCCATCTTTTCAATCAAAATGTGGAGCTCGGACTTGTCGGTTTTGCTGAGGTAGGTGGTGTCGTTCAGCCATACAAAATCGCGCAGCAGAGACTCCTGGGAGATGTCACATTTTCAAAGACACTTGACGGAAAGCAGTATGGCCCATATAAGACTATCTATGACCCTGAAGTCGGATCTGCTTCAGAGAAGCTTCACTCCTGCGTGGGAGGAGGATGTTTCTTTGCCATTAACAAGAATTT
>DCIC01000094.1:0-1087 GCA_002315825.1 Bacteroidales bacterium UBA1736
ACACCTTCTTTGAATAAATATTGAGTCCATTTCCAGAAAGAGTGTTGATGGCTAAAGTAGCAATGACTTTGGCAATGTTAATGTGCTATTTACGAATTAAATATCATTCATATTAATACAATAACCAGATGATTTCAGTTCTTTCGCAAGTTGGTATTTCCATGCATCATCATTAGACTTGTAATCTTTGTAAATAATACCCAAAATATCACTAGGCTTTTCAATATCACCTTTCTTTAATACGCATACATGCCCTTTCCTGCCTAATTTTCCCATAAAATAACCCAATTCAAGGATGACGTTTTGTCTAGCACGCGGATTCAGTTCCATCGATTCTACTTCACATCCATGATCGTCCTGATCCGACATCAGAACTACAGCATACCCAACGCTTGACTCTTCTTCAAACTTTTCAATAATCGTACGTCCTTGATCTGGTTGTTCACTAAGAATAATTGGTTCAAGCCCTAATCTTTCCAAAAGCCTTGCTACTGACTCTTTCATTTCAATATCGTGTCCGTGAACGATAAATATTTTATTTCCTACTTGAAGATCTGGCCAAAAAGATATGCTTGTTGAAGATTCCCAGAGATTATTGAGTAAATTCGCGATATAAAAAATGTAGAGATGGATAACTTTGACGTGAAGATTCTATGCGACTATACCTCTGAAGATGGCATGAGAAAGGCTTCTATTGCAACATGTGGCATGGTCTGCTCTAAACAGATTGACATTGTGATCGACGGAGATGTGATACGTGCAGTTCATTATTCGGATGGCTGCAATGGTAATCTGAAAGGAATTGGATCTCTTGTGGCAGGAATGAAGATCAGGGACGTAATCGGCCGGCTTGAGGGGATTGACTGCGGTGGCCGGGGCACCAGTTGTCCGGATCAGCTTGCCCGTGCCTTGAAACAATTGCTTCAGAATAGTGGAAACTGAAAGACTCATACTCCGTCCCTGGAGGGACAGTGACGCTGAGGCGCTGTTCAGGTATGCCTCTGATCCCGAGGTGGGTCCACGTGCCGGGTGGCCGCCACATAAGAGTGTGGAAGAGAGTCTGAAGATTATCCACGAGGTTTTCTCC
>DCIC01000094.1:1153-1900 GCA_002315825.1 Bacteroidales bacterium UBA1736
TATCTCCCCGCAAATTATTCCAATCTGAACATAGAAGAGGACCAGTGTGAGGTCGGTTATTGGATTGCCAGACCCTACTGGGGAAAAGGAATCTGTACAGAGGCCCTTCGTGCGGTGATTGACTATTGCTTCAACGTAAAGGGATTCTTCGTCATGTGGGGAGACTATTTCCCGGAGAATCCAGCTTCGGGAAAGGTTATGGAGAAATGCGGATTCGTAGATACCGGAAGGGAAGTATTGTGCCCGAACCTTGAAGTTGGAGGAGACAAACCGGTACGTGTAATGAGACTTGACTATATGCTATGAAAGTCGAGGAAGCCATCGTATATCTTCTTGCAGAGAAGAACGGAGGAATGACTGCCGAGCAGCTTGCTGCTGCAATCAATGCCAGACATCTTCATATCCGCAAGGACGGACAGCCGGTATCAACAAAACAGATATGGTGGGCGGTAAAGACATTCAACAGTACCCTGACATACGCTGAAGGGAGAATATTCCTGCTTATATGAAATTACGAACTGATTATGAACTGGAACATACAGAAAGCACAAAATAGTGATGCGGCGATCATAGCCTCTTTCCAGATAGAGATGGCACTCGAGAGTGAGGGCCTTGCTCTTGACCTGGAGATAGTGGAACGCGGTGTAAAGGCGGCTTTGGAGGATTCCTCCAAGGGCCTCTATTTCGTCGCCAAGGACGCATCTGGGGCGGTTGCGGGAAGCCTTTTCCTCACGAAGGAATGGAGCG
>DCIC01000094.1:1905-2736 GCA_002315825.1 Bacteroidales bacterium UBA1736
TGGCACAACAGCGAATACTGGTGGATTCAGAGCGTGTATGTGCAGCCGCAGTTCAGGCGGCAGGGCGTTTTCTCTTCGTTGTATTCGTTTGTGAAGCAGACGGCCCTATCAGAAGGGGTGACGAGTCTGCGTCTGTATGTCGACAAGGACAACCGCAGCGCCCAGCAGTGCTACAGGAGTCTCGGTATGGATGAATGCCATTACCTGATGTACGAGGAGGAACTTTGATATGGGACAAACACTGAGCGATTTCAGCGCCTTGAAGGGTCTTAAGAAGGAAATGGAGAAGCGGGAACAGGCTGCATCTCCGAAGCCCGTCGTTGAGCAGAAGAAATCCCGCACGGTGCAGCACCGGACCATCGAGGAAGAGCATGCCCGCAATATTGGAATTGAAAAAGGGGCCAAAGTGCGGATGATGGATACCAACGACACGGGTACTATCGTCGGTATCGGGAAGGGATTCTATGAGATAGACCTGGACGGGTTGGTGATACGTGCAGTCAAGAGCGAATTCATACTCATTGACGAAACTCAGGACAGAAAGATGTATGCCTCGATGCCTACAAGCCCCAAGAAGCATATTGAAAAAAGACAGCAGGCCAACCCGACCGATGATCTTATCGTAGACCTGCATTTTGAGAGAATCCCCGGCAATGAAAGCGTTCCAGAGTGGGCAGCACTTGAGTACCAGATGAATTGGTTCCGGAAGACTCTCCGTGAGAACCTCAAGTACCGTGGAAAGCGCATCATATTCATCCACGGCGATGGCGACGGTACTCTGAAGGCTGCAGTCCGAAAGGAACTGGAGGAAGTATTCGCCGTTTCCTGCTC
>DCIC01000094.1:2907-4354 GCA_002315825.1 Bacteroidales bacterium UBA1736
CGTCAACGAGAAACCGCTCTTGTTATGTTGTGATAACACGACATATATTTCAAAGCATCCTGCGATAGATAGCGTGATGTCTGAAGCTGAATGCGGTATCCCGTATGACGGTGCAAAGGAAAGGTATATTCTGGATATTGACCACGCAAGCCAGGCAAGACAGATAGTGAGCCTACTGGAAAAGGTAACACCATTCCCTAAGGATAGAAAGAAATTAGTCAAATGAAACAGACAGATATCAAATCATCGCTCGGAAAAGAGGATGTCATCGACATCATCGGGCAGCAGTGGATGCTGGTGACCGCCGGCACAAAGGACAGTTACAATACAATGACCGCCTCATGGGGAGGAATGGGCTACTTGTGGAACAGACCGGTGGCCTTCGTGTTCATCCGCCCGGAGAGATACACACATGATTTCATCGAAAGCAATGAGCGCTTGACTCTGTCCTTCTATCCGGAGTCGTACCGAAAGGCCCTTCAGATATGCGGCACCAAATCCGGACGAGATATTGACAAGGCAAAAGAAACCGGACTCGTACCGGTGGAACTGGAAGACGGCGTGATGACCTTCTCGCAGGCCCGCCTTACCGTTGTTGGACGCAAACTCTTCAAAGCTCCTATGAAGGAGGCTGAGTTTATTGACAAGTCTATCCTCGCGCAGTGGTACGGTGGTGGTCACGGCGGATTGCACGATGTCTATGTGGTCGAAATAGAGAAGGTCTTCGAATGATACGCAATATTCTTTTTGTCGGTCTTGGTGGCGCAATAGGTGCGATGATGCGTTACGGTGTCACTTTGCTGTTTACGGCACTCCATTGGTCCACCAACGTCGGAACCTGCCTGACGAATATCATCGGCTCCTTCTGCATGGGCCTTCTTGTCAGCCTCTGCAGCCAGAGTCCGTGGCTTCTGATGGCTACCATCGGGATATGCGGAGGATTCACGACATTCAGTACATTCTCGATGCAGAGCGTGACGCTTCTCCAGCAGGGTAAGTATGGGCCTGCAGCAATCTACATCCTCGGTACAGTAGTCCTATGTATAGCATTCGCATTTGCCGGCTACTGGCTCGGCACAAAACTCAAATAGCATGAGCAGAAACAAACATCCACGCATAAATCAATACAAGATTGACAACGAGAACTTCCTTTCCGAGAAAGCGAGTGAAGAAGGAATCCTTGCCCTCGAAAGCGGCGTCCTTATCAAGAAACTAGAAGAGGGGAGAGGAAAGACTCACCCAAAGCCAGGAAGCCTTGTGTATGTACATTATACCGGCCGACTCATAGACGGGACGCAGTTCGATTCCACGGAAGGGGAAAGCCTGCCCGCTCTTTTCAAAGTCCGTGACCTTATCATGGGCTGGCAGATTGCTCTTGTCAGGATGTATGAGGGGGACAAGTACAGGATTTGGATTCCGGCAAAATATGCCTACGGTTCTGTGAAGA
>DCIC01000094.1:4399-4522 GCA_002315825.1 Bacteroidales bacterium UBA1736
TGGTCAACGCTTGAGTTCGATCTTGAATTGGTTAAGATTGCCCAGATCTGAGATGACAATACGAAGATCCACATATGATGACATTCCCTGCCTGATGGAAATCTACCGGGAAGCCCGGCAGAT
>DCIC01000002.1 GCA_002315825.1 Bacteroidales bacterium UBA1736
TTCTTCAAAAGGTCCCTCGTCAAGAGGAACAATGTCCACATCATCAATACTGATGTCAAGAGGTCCCCCCACAATGGCATCGGACGCAGAGGAACTGCCTCCCATCATAGATGACAAAATATCCTTAATTGCCTCCAACTGAGCCTCAATGGCCTCAATTGCAGACTCCAACTCTTTCAAACGATCTTCCACAATTGTACTCATAACGGTCTATTGCAAAGTTACACACTTTTTACTTTCCAAGCATATATGAAAACGTTTTTCCTACAAGAATCGAGCGACTATGAAAACTCTGTCCGAGGGACACCACAACCATATCCTTCCGGATGGAGCATCTATCTTTTCAACAGAAAAAGACAGGCCAGACAAGCGCATAATATCATCAGAAGTAGTGCACTCAAGAGCACAATCCCTGAGAGTCTCTCCCGAAGACGAAGGAAGCGAGCCGGTCCTCAATATGAAATACTGCGACATATCATCTTTGAATGCGCGGAATTCACGCCTCTGCTTATTGTATGACTCCTGACAAGTGAGATGGTCATACTGAAAGACAGTCTTCGAATCCACAATCACAACGGGGACCTCGGACTTCAGATAGTACGGGTCATAACCATCCTTGCAGGAATGAATCAAGACAAAGGATAGCAGCAAAAAGAGTATTCCGAATCCGCTTTTCATTTCACAGTGACATTCTTTACTATTTTTTCCTCCGAACCGTCAAGATAATGGACAAGGGCCATCAACTCCCCACTGGACACAATTGAATAATACCCTGTCTCGTCCGTAACAATAGGTTCCCCATCCATAAACCACTCCACATACGATGCATCCACAAGATTAAAGAGCTTGAGAGGGATTCTAGACCCCTGCCTGAACGCTCCGGAAATATACCTGTCGGCCGTTTTCAAATATATGTACGGGGAATTCCCATTACGGGGCAGAGTTTCAAACGAACCGGTGTATTCCGTTCCCTGTCCGTAAAAATCGGGAAGGCATAAAGTAAAACCATACTCCGTTCCATTCTCCAGACCATCCACGGACAGAGCATATTTCCCCGCCGAATATGGCAGCACATCATACTCCCGTTTACGCCCATCACTGTCGATAACCGCCCTGACAGGCACTTGGGATTCTGTTTCTGTGTCCAAATGCCAGTTCAAGATAGCCGATTCCTGGAACACATCCGTCCCGTCATACGACACCAGCCCATTGACAGAGAACGACATATACCCTGATTTCTTTTCAATCCCCGACAATGAAAAGCTCGTCCCCTCAAGAATAAGAGAACTATATTTTCCCGAAGGCCCGGGATAAAAGATGGACTGTATCTGTCCACTCCAGCGAGCCTCTTCATAGCTGACATCCGGCTTTTCTGCCTCCAATATGCGCGCACACATATATGAGGGGTTACAATTCACCTCATTCTCCTCCCATCTTTGGGCCGCAGTGAGGTTGCGTTCAAACCCGGTTGAGTAGCCGGCCTGCGCGTTAGACTTGTCCACTCGGTACACAAGCATTCCCGTCCCCCCTGAATACTTGTCCCACGACTCTGAGGAACGATATTCGAGAAGATAATACACATTATCAAGGCCGGTGCCGACCTTTATGAAGGAATGGGCGGTGACTATGGGTGGAAGAGTCATACTTCCCTGCTTCGCCATCAGACATTCCCCCGCTCCCAAACGATCAAGCTCTACCGCATTATACGGCGGCGGAGTACGGCCGTCGTCATTATAGCATCCGCTGTCCATAATGGATGTATGTCCCCACACTCCCACACTTTTCCCCCCGCTCAAATCATAGTCAGTATCATAAAGATCAGTCAGTCCGAGATAATGGGAGAATTCGTGACAGAACGCCCCGATGGTCGCCATCCCAAAAGTCCCGTCACGTAATGATGTCAGTTCCGTAGTCAGAATATAGTTATCCACCTTGACCCCATCGAAAGTATTTTTCAATCCTGACGAAGATATTTCCCAACTATGAGACCAAAGGCAGTCTTCTATCCCACTGTCGGCTTCATCCTTGCCGGCCACAAATATGGCCACAAGATCCACAACACCATCCCCATCGGCATCATAGTCCGAAAAATCAACACTCGAGTCTGCCAGACTGCAAGCTTCAGAAACCAATTCCCGCGGACGGGAGTCATTTCCCTCGCTGTCATTGCCTCCATACCAAGCTAATGGATTGGCCGCTGTCAAAGGATCCGACAGGTCAAAGACGAAATCACGAGTCATCGAAAATTGTTCTTGGAGATAGGCTTTGACCGAACTTCTCTCTCCGCTCAGGAGTTCTTCAAATTTGCCGTGAGAAAAAGCAAACTGCACATCCTGAAACTGGACCATCAAGACCAGAATACGCTGATTAGAAAGAGTGGAGGCATAAGTCCCTCCGGCACATTGCACGGCAGGTTCTCTCCTGCCGCCATACTCAGATACAGCCGCTTTGGTATTATTACTCTGACCCGGGAGGGTCTTGCGGGGAGGCTTAGACAAGAGGAGCTCAGATGCAGCCACTAGAAGAACAAACAGGACAAGCAATCTTTTCATTTGTCTGTAACAACTTTACGGGCAGGCAACAGGGCTATCAAATAACCGGTGAGCGCCACTCCGATTACCGTAAAAAGAATATCCCCAAACTGCACACAAACAGGATAATAATCCACTACATAATTGCCCGGCATAGGAATTATCCCAAACTTCTGCTGAAGGAAAGAAAACAGCACTCCAAACAC
>DCIC01000009.1 GCA_002315825.1 Bacteroidales bacterium UBA1736
TGTAATGTGTGAATACGTTTTCTTTATAATCCGTATTCACGTGGAGAAAATCATACGCATACCTGCCGTTGAGACGAACGGAATGGCCTTGCCAGCTATTCTTGTATGATATCTGGCCAAACGTATTGATGTCCTTCTCACGCCCTACATCTCCGAACCGATCTGACAGACGGCGGACCACACCTCCCGGCAGGCCTCGCTCCGAATCATAAAAATACAAATGTGCTGTCAGATGATCTGTGAAATATCCGCTTTCGGCCCTTACGTATGTTATGTCGGAATTTCGCCTGATACCGGTCGTGTCTTCATACTCGGAATGGTATGTGAAAGGATAATCTCCATCAGAATGAAGGACTTCCACATCGGCGAAGAACCGATTGCCAAGAGAACCGTGCAACTGGCCTTTATTGGTCCCGAATGACCCGTTGGAATATGATGCCAGTAAGGAACTCTTCTCCGGCCGCTTGGTAGTCAGATACACAGTCGATGCCGATGCAAATTCCGATGCTGTCATCAACGGTGAAACTTTGTTGGCATTGTACATCTCGACAGATTCCATATTCGCCAAGGAATATTTACCAAGATCAACAGTCCCATTCTGGCAGTTGGTAATACGGATACCGTCAATATACACTCCGGTATGTTGCGTACCCAATGATCTGACATTGATGGTTTTCTGACCGCCCAGCCCTCCGTAATCCTTTATTTGAACCCCGCTGAAATATTTCAGTGCATCTGCCACAGTGCTCGTGGAAATGGACTGGAGTTGTTTACCGGACAAAGACTGCCTCGGTACGTAATTACCATATCGTGATGCCGATACCACCGCACTCTGAATGGTGTCAGAAGAAAATGAAACGTCAGTTGATGTTGTGTCACCAACTTGAGGTACAATCAATGTCGTCAATAACGCAAGTATCGAAAAACAAAAATCCATCATTTCAGGCATATGCTGCGGAATGATGGATAGGATGTAAATTACCTGCCGACTATGGTACACACCTATGTAAGCTGTGTCCAAAAAATATGCTGTGGTGTAGTAAACTACATCTTTAGACCCGACTCCCGCAGGTATAAAAACAAACTGCAACTGGCAGGTCTTCTGACTCGTCTCTGACAGATGCCTTCCCAGTCCTCAGACCAGTGGCAAAGAGTATCTGTCAATATTTGCGCTAAAGCGCAACAGACATACAGCAGCGGGAACTGTACAGGATTCACACCTGATTCCCTTTTGATTCCCTGAGGACAAAGCCCCCATAGGGGAAACCATTTGCGTGGGCAAAGATAGTATTATATTGTTCCTCTTCAAAATTTGTGGCTAACATTTGGCACACATTTCCCGACAATATGTTTACAGGAAAGTCTTGGAAATCACATGACAGAATTATCAAGAAACGACATTTAACTCACTAATATTGAATTATCTACATACTCGAATCCATACCAGTAGAATATTCACTTTTACAGTACTATCGTAAGCGACTCCGGCTTTACGTATTTCAGAATTTTTGCCGAAAGATTAGCTTTGCCTGAAAATTGTTTCAGTCATGCAAAGACAACAAGAAGAGACAACCAGTTCAGCAGCTTCCGAATTGTATTCAAGGACAATAGATCGCTACAAGGAGCATTTGTCATCAAACCCATCCCTGTATCTTAAGGAGTTCTGTCGTGACTCTCACGTAAACTACCGCGGACTTCTTCATTGGGCTGGCAGAAACGACATAAGCATAAACAAGCTTCGCAAATCCGCCCAGCCGTGGAATGTGACACGTCCGTCATCGGAAGCATTCATCCAGGTTGTCCCGCCTGTCACAACGCTGTCAATGCCCTTGCTGACATCAGTTCCGTCAGTGGCCGTGCTGAGGGATGTGAGCATCACATTCGCTGATGGCGTGAATCTCAGCATGAAGGAGTGCTCTATTGCCAATGTGATGAGCCTTCTTGAAATCTACAAGGAACGTATGGTGTCAAAAGGAGGTGAATGATGTTCGGACTCGACAGTAATATGCGGTACTACATGTGCCAGCACCCAGTAAACATGAGAAAGGGAATTGACTCTCTCTTCAATATCATCCAAAGCGAATCGCCCCTGTCCCCGATGGACGGGTCAGCATTTGTGTTCTTTTCCAAGAACAGACAATCCGTCAAGGTGCTCAGGTGGGACACCGATGGTTTTTTACTATATCAGAAACGTCTGGAGAGGGGCTCTTTTGAGATGCCCCGCAAGAATGCCGACACGGGCTATTACGAGCTCTCTTGGGAAGCTTTCAGCTTCATAATGTCCGGCGTCTCGCTTGAGAGCGTAAGGTTTCGCAAACGTTACAGAACGCGCTTTCTTAGCCTATAATATGTTGATATTCAACTAAATAAATTTTGTGGTCTCAAAATAATTGCTTAACTTTGAGGTATGGGAAGGACCTCTACGGAAAGCATATTGAGACAGCAGCTGGAAGTGGCTAACACTGCCAATGCCGTGCTGCAAGAGCAGGTCAGAGCTCTTTCGGATACCGTCAAGAGTCAAACTGAGATTATAGCCTCCCTCCAGATATCGGCCAAGAATCTTAACGCCACGATCGCGTCCCTTGAGCAGGCCCTCATTGACAGAGGTGCGAATCTCGATGCCATCAAGCGCAGACTGAGCAGCGTGTCGAAACTTCTGGAAAACAAATCCGAGAAATCCAAATACAAAAAAACTGCATCCACCGAAGGCGCTCCCGCTGATCAGACCGCAAAGGACGAACTTGCGACGGATGCCCATACCTCAAAGGAATGGCCCAGGACCAATCACGGAGCCAAGCACAACCCTCATTATGAGCTTGAGACAATGGAGCATACCGTCAACCCGGAAGATCCCGAGTTTGATCTTGAAATTGCCAGATTTATCGGCTCCCACGATGTCGTCAGATACCGTATGCTGCCTATGCGCTTCATCAAGGACATCTATCATATCAAGGCATACCGGCAAGGAGAGACCATATTTGCCGGCAAAACTCCAGTGGCTCCCATACAGGGTTCTTGCTACGACGGCAGTTTCATTGCCGGGATTGCATATCTGAGATACCTCAAGGCCATGCCTGTGGAGAGAATTGTTTCAATGTTCCAGGATCACGGATTCGAGCTGAACAAGGCCACTGCGAACAAGCTCCTTGCAGGAACGGCATCCCTCTTCGAGAAGTTGCACGACTGCCTCAAGGGTGCGGTGCTCAAAGACATTTATCTTGCAGGAGATGAGACTTATCATAAAATGATAATCCGCAATTAAC
>DCIC01000080.1:0-366 GCA_002315825.1 Bacteroidales bacterium UBA1736
AGGAGGACATTACGAAGCTGCAGAATGATTTCAGTGGCATGTCCAGCGAGATCACGAAGCTTAAGGAGGCAGATGAGGACATCAAGAAAATGATTTCAGACGTCGAGGCCAATTACAAGGCTGCCGATGTCACTCTCCAGTCCAATATTGATGCTCTCGAGAAGAAAGTTGATGATCTTGACGCTGCCATTGACGAGCGCATTGCATCCAAGATCAAAGAGGCAGTCGCTGGCCTTGAAGAGAAGATCGATGCTCTCCAGAAGCAGATCGATGCAATCGTAGGTCGTTTGGATACAGCGGAGCAGGCCATTAAGGACCTTCAGGCCGTAGACACCAAGATCCAGGAGGACATTACGAAGCTGCAGA
>DCIC01000080.1:425-7973 GCA_002315825.1 Bacteroidales bacterium UBA1736
AGGAGGCAGATGAGGACATCAAGAAGATGATAGCTGACGTTGATGCCAACTATCAGGCTGCCGACGAAGCCCTCCAGGCCAAAATTGATGCTCTTGGAAAGAGGGTGGATGAACTTGAAACCGCTATTGATGAACGCATAGCTGCAAAGGTCAAAGAAGCCATTGCTGGAATACAGGAACAAATAGATGCCCTTCAGACTCAAATCGATGAGATTAAGGGACGACTTGATACCGTTGAACAAGCAATCGAGGATCTTAAAGAGGCAAAAACAACAATCGAAAGCACCATCGCCGAAATATTGAAAACTATAGGTGACCGTCCTGAGAGTGAACAAAGATCTCTTTGGGATTGCATTGTTGCATTAATTGCACAGGATAAGACCATTACAGATATGATTGATACTCTCAAGGGCGGTTATGAAGGTTCAATGAGTGATTTGAAGAAATATGTTGATGATCTTGTCAGCACTCTTCGCGGTGGTTATGATGGTTCTTTGAAGGATTTGCTCACAATGATTGAAACAATCAACAGTGAGACCGGTCCTATCTGGACGGCCATCAAGCAGAACGATACCGATATTGATACGATATTCGAAATAATCGGTACGACCACAACACCTGAGAAGGGAACATTGCTCCAACAGCTGAATGACTTGTGGGCTGCACTTGGATCATCAACAACAGAAGGAACAATCCTTTACAGGATAGCCCAACTTGAGGGCCAGGTAAGTACCCTTTTGGCTGCAATTGCAGAAGGTGGCGACATCGACCAGCGTATTGCTGCTGCAAAAGCAGAACTTCAAGAGCAGGTTGATGCGATTACAAAACGTCTCGATGAGATTCCCTATGGCAAAGATGAAGCAGGGGAGCAACTCAAAGATACAATTGAGAATGTCATTGCAGATATCGAGGACCGTTTGGACGACCTTGAGGACCGCGTGAAGGATATCGAGGAAAGGCTCAAGGAAATCAAAGGCAGCATCAACTCAATGGTGGTTATCCCTGACTTCTCTGACGGTTCCATCAAAGTTCCTTTTGAGTATGGCTCCTCCAAAGACAGCGATGTATCCAAATCCAATTTCCCTGTCAGCTATAAAGTGCTTCCTTCCGGAACGGCAGAAAAAATAGCAGCAGCATGGAAAGAAGACAATAATCTCATCAAAGTCGAATATAAAAACACCCTGTCCAAGGGAACGATGCTCGCTGTCGAAGAACCCGAGTTGTTGAAGGATTGTACAGCAGAGGGTGATGTATTGACAGTTACTGTCGATGCAAGCTCCTCCAAACTCAGCAAGAAGTTCTTCCACACGCAGTTCCTGTATAACGAACATCAGGCCGTGAACATGTCCCTGCTTCTCTTCGAAAAAGAGAAGAGTGAAACAGGGGAGTCCACATACAGCATCTTCTTCAACACCGCTTATGTGGAATTGTATCCTTTCTGCGCAGTATCGCTGAGCTTCAACCGGCAGAATTTTGATAAGTTCAGCTGGCAGCAAGGTGACAGCCGAACCAATTCCCAGAGCATCAAAGTGACTTCCCAAACGTCAAGCGGTACTGCTCCCTCATACGTGGGATGGAAAATTGCTTCAAAGACCAGTTGGGTAAATGTTTATCCCGAACAGCAATTGTATGATTCCGGAAAGGAAATAGCTGTATTCTTGAATTCTACCAACCAGACCTCTGACAGGGAAGGTTTCATTAAATTCATCTCTCCTTCCGGTACGGAGTACGATTACACTATTACCCAAAGCGGACGTACCGCACAGGTTATCAAAGTATCTCCGGAATCAGGATCTACAATTGTGTTTAATGCGGCAGGTGATTATTATACTGGATCTGGAGACGAACGAACACAAGAAGAGTGCAAGATAGTAGTAACGCCCGAGGATGGTGCGTATGATTGGGAATGGGAGGTTGAATATTCAGGCACTGCTGATTGGCAGAAGAACTGGTTGGATGTTGAGAAGGTTGATAACAAGTCTCAGCATAACTCTTATATGGTTCTCAATGCTCCTGTAAATAGTAATAATGCGGATAGAACGGCAACTCTTAAATTGATTCCTGCCACAGGTGCGGATGAAAAAGAAAGAAATTGTCCAATATTTACTATTGTTCAGAAGAAGCCGACTCTTACAGTTAGTACCCAGTCAATTTCAATACCTTCCACAGGCGGAAGTGCAACAATTCAAGTTAATCGTACTGATTCGTCAGAAGATGTGAACTGGCAGATTTCAACTTCAACCGGTTCAACAATTCCTTATTCTTGTAGTGCAACAGAGGTTTCGTGGACACAAACTGTAATAGAAACATATGAAGATTTCTTAGGACGAATCCAAACACGAAAAGTCGATAAGACAATAACCGGCTATAAGAACAATGGCGCTATTACAGTTTCAATACCAGAATTTAGAGACAAGATAGAAGGTTATTTGTATGTTCAAGCAGAAGATGTAACGTATGTTATCAAAGTAACAAAACAAGCTGATACTTTCTGGGTTGACAAGAATACTGTTTCTAACAAGGGAGCCTTCAAACTTTATTGTCCGGGAGAATCTTCTGTAAAAGAAATATCTCAAGGATATAAAGCTAAGTTAACGGGCTCAAGACCCAAAGGCCCGTCAATCAAAGTGACAGAGGATGATAAGGAATATAGTTCCGGCAGTAAAATTAGTAGTGGAGATCATACGATTACTCTAACAAAGTCAGATTATGAATATAAATATTCAGATAAACTTGATTATACGGAAGCTGACAAATATGTAGTAATAACATATGGAGGTAGATCCGTTAAGGTATCAATTCAATAATCTATGCTTCGTCACGTTACAATAATACTAACGCTTTTTCTGGCAGCAACGCTCGCACTTCCTGCCCAGGAGCCTTCGAAAGGCTCCGGGGTGGGGAAGGCTGGCGCAGAGATAATTAATTATTTCACCAAGCCCAAGCAACAGGTTATTTCCGATAGCAGAAGCCAGTTCTATCTCAGTACGAATCTTTTCGATTGGGTGGATTTTGCGACAATCAATCTTGATTTCGGTATGCCGGTTGCCCAGAGGTGGTCTCTTGTTGCAGGGGCAAAGTTCAATCCCTGGACATTCAAGCCCACAAAGGGCGATTACACAGAAGTTTACAATCATCAGATGAGTTTCTCTCTTGGTGCCCGATTCTGGCCCTGGTATGTGAATTCAGGATGGTGGGCCTGCGCAAAAGTGCAGTACACCGACTATGCCATCACCGGAGTTTGGCGTCCTGCGCTTGACACGGGAAAGGGTGTGGGGTTGAGCCTGTCTGTGGGATACTGCCTGATGATCAACAAACACATCAATCTGGACTTCGGCGGAGGATTTTGGGCCGGCCGTATGTTCAAGCACACCGTATATCAGTCTATCAGACGTATGGAAGTGCGAGAGGATGGTCCTATGAACTTCATAGCCATAAATGATATTACGATAGGTATTCAATATTTGTTCTAATTTTTTGATCAAATGAGACTTTTCAAGTTAATTGCAATGTTAATGACAGTGGCGGTGATTGCCACGGTTTCTTCCTGCAGTGCAAAACGCAAACTGAAACAAATTGAGGAGCAGACGGTTCCCAAGGCAACCCTTGAGCTCAGCAATAAGGTCAACAACCTTCCCAACCTTTCCGTTCAGACCAAGAAGCGTGACACCATCAAAGTGGTAGACTTCGAAGGAAAGGAGGTGATGCTGATGAAAACCGTCAAGGATGAGGAAACAGGTGAAGAGGTCGCCACGTCCGAACTTGACGCTGCTTACGTCAGTGCACGTTTTCGCAATATTGCAGAACGTAGGGGTAAGGTGGACATCGCCTTTGAGATCAGGGTGCCCGAGCAGATGCAGGACAGCAAGTGGCAGCTGCGCTTCTACCCCGACATGTTTGTCCTTGGCGACAGCATTCGTCTCGAGCCCGTTGTCATCACCGGCAAGGCGTATCGCAAGGCCCAGATGAGGGGTTACCAGCAGTATGAGAGATTCCTCAGCAAAATTATTAATGATTCTACTAAATTTGTGGATATTAGGCAGTTGGAAATTTTCCTCCAGCGCAATATCCCTCAGATTTTCAGCTATAAGACAGATACTACATTCGTATCTGACGAGGAATTCCTCTCCTGCTATGGTATCAGCGAGCAGGAGGCTGTCCAGCATTACACCAACGAAAATGCCAAGGCGATGAACGAGCGTCGCAAGTCCAAGATTGGCAAGATGTACAACAAGTACATCCGCTGCCCGATAGTGACCGAAGGCATACGTCTTGACACGGTAATTGTAACCCCAGATGGCGATTTCATCTACAATTATGTCCAGTCGGTCAACACCCGTCCGAAGATGCGTAAGGTGGAGATTGTGCTCAGTGGAGAAATATTCGAGCAGGAGAAATCGATATACAAGATTCCTGCCTGTGAGCCCCTTGTCTTCTATATCAGTACGCTGTCTTCATTTATGATAGACCAGGAGAGATATAAGACCAAAGTTATTGAACGTCAGGTGGCTGCCAACACCGAGAGCCATCTGGACTTCGAACTTGGCAAATCCGCCATCGTTCCCAAACTCGGAGAGAACGAATCGGAGATTGCGGCCATCAAGGCGAATATCCTCAGTCTGCTGGAAAATCAGACTTATGACCTTGATTCCATCACTGTTGCCGCAACTGCATCTCCGGAGGGCTCGGTAGCTGCCAACAGCTCCCTCGCAAAGTCCCGCTCCGAATCGGTGCTCCAGTACTTCAGAAAGTACATTGCGCACGCCAAGGACTCCCTTGCGCGCGAACAGGGCTTCAGTGTCAACGTGGATAAGACCATCAAGGTGAAGGATCACCAACTTGGCAGTATCGAGTTCCGCACCCGCACTATTCCGGAGAACTGGGATGGCCTGATAAAGAACGTCAATGAAGATGAAAAACTCACCGACGATCAGAAGCTTGATTTCCAGAAATATTTGGATATCAAGAATTTGGATGAACGTGAGAATGCCCTCAAAAAGACCGATTATTACGATTACCTCAAGGAGACCATCTATCCCCGCCTGCGTACGGTGAAGTTCCGCTTTGCTCTGCACCGCCGCGGTATGGTGAAGGATACCGTCCACACTACGGAGATTGACTCTGTTTATATGGAGGGCCTCCAGCACCTCAAGGATATGGATTACGAAGCGGCGCTCACCTGTCTTGCCGCCTACGGCGACTTCAACACCGCTGTGGCTTATGCTGCGCTCTATCGTGACCGCAGCGCCATGATGATCCTCTCCCCTATGGAGCGTACCCCCGAAGTGCGTTACCTCCTCGCAGTGCTGTACTCCCGTCTTGGCGACGATAAGAGCGCCATTGACAACTATTTGCGCGCCTGTGAGGCCAATTCGGCATACATCCATCGCGGTAACCTTGACCCTGAGATATCGCATCTGATCAAGGCTTATGATTTGAATACAATCATTGAAGGACCTTCAGTGGAATTCGGATTCTGATAATAACCAAAAAACTAAATACTATGAAAATTAAATTCGGCGTTTACGCGCTGCTGATTGCTGCCGCCACTATGACAGTGTCCGGCTGCTACAAAAAAGAGCTTGCTGATTTTCAGCAGCAGATTGATGAATTCAAAAAGTATGGTATCGAAACTCTTGATACCAGAGTAAAAACTCTCGAGGGACAGGTTGCCGCCATTGAGGTGACAATTACTGACCTTGAAGGACTCAGAGAAGAACTTGAAGGCAAGATTGCAGAGGTCAACAAAACTATCGATGCCCTCAAGAAAGACATGAAAGATGGCGATGACGCCCTCAAATCCGACATCACCGCCCTGCAGGGAAGCGTTGAAAAACTCGAGCAGCAGAAAGCTCAGATCGAGCAGAAGATAACAGATCTGAGGACCTATGTTGATGAAGAGCTCAAAAACACCAAGGATTGGGTGAAAGGTACATTTGCAACTATCGATCAGATGAATGCAGTGACAAAGACTATTACTGACATTCAGGCCGCCATCGAGCAGATTCAGACCATTGCCCAGAAATACGGCAAGGATATAGAAGGACTCAAAGCTGCCGTTGAAAAGCTCGAGAAAGTTGAGGAAAACCTCAAATCTTGGGTTAACAAGCAGTTGGAGAACTACTATGACATTGCCACAATCGAATCCAAACTCTCTCTCCTGTCAAGCACTCTCACTTCCTCTTTCACCAATGCAGACGAAGCTCTCAAGAAGGAACTCGAGAAGGAGATTTCAGATTCGTACGACAAGATCACAGAGGAGTACAAGGCCTTTGTAAAACTTGCCATCGAAGTGGGCGGCGGTGAAATCGGAGAGGAAATCCAGAAACAGCTCAATGCCATCAAGTCTGAAATGACCGAGAAATTCGGTGCTATGAATGAACGCATCAGTGGTCTGGAATCAAGTCTTATCCAGCTGAAGAGCCGTGTAAATAACTGTGAAGTGCAGATCAACAACCTCAGCCAGTACATTTCGTACCTTGAGCGCCTGTACAACGAACTTGGCGGAGAAATTGAAATACTCAAACAGACTGTCGGAGGCTTTGATTCCCGCATCGAAGCCCTCGAATTGGCTCAGAGTGAACTTGCCCAGACAATCGAGAATCTCAAAAAAGACCTCGAAGAACAGATTGCCAACAGTCTGAAAGAAGCAAAGAGTTATACTGACGAGCTCAAGACTTGGACAGAGAATTCTTTGAAGAACTATTACACTTCAACTAAGGTGGATGAACTCCTCGCAGAGATCAAACTGCTTGTCGAAGGACTCGATATTAAGATCAAGAGTCTTGAAGGACTTGAGGATACCCTGCACACCTGGGTGCTTGCAAACTGCTACACCAAGACAGAAATAGACAACAAGCTTGCCCAATTGAAACTTGATTATGCGTCTGCAGATGAAGAGCTCAAGAAAGAGATCAAGCAGCTTTCCGACGATCTGAGCAAAGCTAAGGAAGAAATAACAAGCGCTTATAGTAAAGCCATCGAGGAAGCCATCAATAAACTTCACGGTGAAATAACAAAAGAGACAACGACAGCCATTGACCAGCTTATTACAGACAGGATTGCTCCTCTGGAGACCCGCGTCAAAGATATTGAGGACAAGCTTAAGGATATAGAGGATCGTCTGGGAAATCTCGAGAATTCTATCAAGGGACGCGTTACCTCTATCGTTGCAATTCCTGATTTCTCCAACGGAGCAGTGAAAGTTCCCTTTGATTACGCTTCGACGATGGGCAGCTTCACCAAGAAGACCGCCGAAATCAAATATCAGGTGTACCCTGCCGGAATGGCCAAGAAAATTGCTGATGCTTATGCAACAGACAACAATACAGTTAAGATCAAGTATCAGAACACAATTTCTCAGTCTCAGGCCGCAGCGGATCTGAAGGCTGTTGCCGGATGTGCCGTTGACCCCTCTGATGCCGATATCCTCGTCGTAACTATCAATGGTTCCGACCTTGCAGACAATTTCTACAAGACTCAGTTCATTTTCAATGAGCACCAGGCAGTGAATATGTCCCTGTTTGTTTTCGAAAAACAGACTTCCGC
>DCIC01000080.1:8060-9402 GCA_002315825.1 Bacteroidales bacterium UBA1736
CCCACCTCTGCAGCAATAGGTTCATTCGACTGGCGTCAGGGAAGTGCACAGAGCGACTACGCAAAGAACCTCAAGGTGACAACAAAGATTGCGAGTGCCAATGCCGCCAAATATGTAGGTTGGAAGGTAGCAGAGAAACCCAGTTGGGTGAACATTTATCCCGAGCAGTCACTGTATGATTCTGAAAGCACTGTGAAGGTGTTCTTGAATTCCACAATGACCGCACGTGAGGGTACAATCAAATTCCTGTCAGCCTCCGGAGAGGAACTGACTTATCCTGTATCACAGATCGCGCGTCCTGCCCAGACACTGACTACAAATCCTGCTTCAGGATCCACATTGTATTTCAAACAGCATCTGTTCCTGAATGACAGTGATTATTTCGTTATTGTCAACACCTCTGACAATGTCCATGATTATACCTGGGAAATCACATACCAGAGTGGTGACAAATGGGTTTCTGTCCTCAAGAGCGATGATAAAGCGGGCAGATATTCAACGCTGATGATCAATGTGGTTGAAAATGAAACCTCAAGTACCAGAGTGGCAAAGCTTAAACTCATCCCCGCCACCGGTGCAGACGCAACTGGAAGTAATTGCCCTGTATTCACGATCAGTCAAAGCAATTAATATATAGGCAATCATGTCCCGTCGTATATTATTACCTATACTTTTGTTGCTTACAGCAACGCTGACGCTTTCGGCCGAGGAGTCCAAAGACTCCACGGCCGTGGCAAGGCATCAGAGAGCCAATGGGGAGAAGAGCCCCGTATCACTCAGCACCAATCTGTTTGACTGGTGTGATTTCCTGACACTCAATCTGGAGGTGGGCGTACCCGTGGCAAAGAGATGGTCTCTCCATGCCGGATTCAAGTTCAATCCCTGGAAATTCAATTCCTCAGCTGGCAACTACAGCGTCACATACAACCAGCAGAAAAGCGTTTATGTCGGTGCCCGTTTCTGGCCCTGGTATGTCAATTCCGGATGGTGGGTTTGCAGCAAACTCCAGTACACTGATTATGCAATCACCGGCGTGTGGCGTCCCGCTCTGGACCAGGGCAAGGCCTTGGGCATAGGATTCTCTGGTGGATACAGCCTGATGATCAACAAGCATCTCAACCTCGACTTCGGTGCCGGTTTCTGGACAGGTGCCCTCCTGCAGCATAACCTGTATCGTTCGGTAGAGATGATGGAAGTACGTCAGAGCGGCTCCAAAGGCTTTATTGCCATCAATGACATCACTATCGGCATACAATATCTGTTTTGATTTTTAGAAAATAATTCATATCTTTGCAGCCCCAAAAATTTGGGGACATTAAAATTATTAACAAATGCCTACAAT
>DCIC01000067.1:0-720 GCA_002315825.1 Bacteroidales bacterium UBA1736
AAATAGAATACGCGATACTCTTCTTGCCCTGCAACATAAGATTATTCACGAACTGCGTTACGCTTGTATCGTGAAACTTAGGATCAGGAAGTAGAATCCTCTTTTTAGGCTTCGATTTTCTCATTTTGAAAAAAATAAAAGGTGATAAAAATAAAAATTACTTCTTAGACTTCTTTGGCCTCTTTGCTCCATAGAGAGAACGGGACTGTGTCCTACCCTCTACGCCAGCGGTATCCAAAGCTCCTCTAAGGATGTGGTAACGTACTCCAGGAAGGTCTTTTACACGACCGCCACGAACAAGCACGATTGAGTGCTCCTGAAGGTTGTGGCCTTCTCCCGGAATGTAAGCGTTGACCTCTTTAGCGTTTGAAAGACGTACACGAGCAACCTTACGCATAGCTGAGTTAGGTTTCTTAGGTGTGGTTGTGTACACACGCAAGCATACGCCACGCTTCTGAGGACAAGCATCCAGGGCGCGGGACTTTGACTTAACCTCAATGACCTCACGACCCTTGCGAACTAATTGTTGAATTGTTGGCATAAATGTTTGTTAAACTGTAATTTATGTTAAAAGCCCCCAAAAAACTATTTTGGGGGCTGCAAATATAGCAATAATTTTTCTAATTACAACTATTTGAATGCTGCAAATTCGATATCCTTCTCAGCTCTAGCCTTTAAAGAAGCATCCTTGCCGGCAGCCTGGAGATACTTCGCAACATC
>DCIC01000067.1:835-28149 GCA_002315825.1 Bacteroidales bacterium UBA1736
GCGAGAACGCTGTTGTGGCAGCATCCGGGAGCACCTGCAAGCTCAGAAGCAGCTTTTGCGTAGTTGCCCTTGAGAATGTCGATAACGCCCTGGTTTGCCTTTGCCTGTGCCGTAGCAGCCTCAGCGAAGATCTTGTATGCGGCATCAAGATTGCCGGCGCGGAGTTCGAGAACACCCTCTGCATTCTTGAGGTCACCGTCCTTGGTCTGAACCTTAGCAAATGCAGCCTTAGCCTGTGCATCCTTGCCGTCATTGAGATATACCACACCGATATTGAAGCGTGCACGGTCGCTGCCAAACTTCTCAACAGCCTTGTTGTAGATGTTGATCTTCTTTGCAGAATCATCCACGAGAGTTGCTGCGCGAAGAAGAGCTGTCTCATCGAGAACGTCCATATTGGCGTTGATAAGTGCAACGAGCTCCTCGCTTGTGTAGTTCTTGTACTCTACATTAGCGATGAATCTTGCGCGACGGAGTTCAGGAAGAACGCCGCTCTTGAGCTCATTGTAAATCTCTGACATATTCTTAATCTCACTCTCACGGACAGCGGGATCGCTGTACATAGAAAGAACGCGGAGGATGAGATCCTTATCCTCGATGTTTGACTTGGAAACAAGCTCCTGGAAGCCTTCCCAGTCCTGACCGATACTCTTTACCTCGGGAGCTGCTGCCTCGTGGCCCTTGGTAACCTTGTCCCAAGCCTTCTGTGCAGACTTTGAGCGGTTGCTTGAAAGCTTGTTGTTGAGATTAGCTCCACCGTCGGGTGATGCATATGCAACAACCTCTGTGCTGGTGAGAGTCTTTCTCTCATTAGCCTTCACCTCATCAAGAGCAGCAACGAAATCCTTGATTGACTCGCCATTGAGCTCTTTTGCGCGAACCTCAGCCGAATTGATTGTATAAAGAATCTGGCCTTCCTCAGTCTGCTTGATAATCTCCTGATATCCGTCATCCTTGAGTGAATAGTAACCTGTCTTCTTTACAAGCATATATGTAGTGTTGGCACCGTCAGCAACCTTCTTTGAAGGAAGAGCAACAGTCTTTCCCTTAAGAGTGACTGTACCGCGAAGCTCAAGATATGACTTCTCCATTCCCTCTTTGTAAGGAATCTTTACATTCTCTGTAACTGTCGAGCCTTTTGAAGAAACAACCTTGTTGTTGTCCTTAACCTTCTCGCCCTGATAATAAAGAGGCTGTCCTTCTGACTCACCGCCCTCAAATACCATAACTGGAACAACCTTGAGGATAGCCTTGGGATGGAAATATCCGTCAGGATAGGTTACAGTCAATGCAGCTGTTGCATTACCGGCGATAACCTCAACGGGAGAGGGATTGCAATCAACAAGAACCTTCTCTGCGTCCTTTGCCATTTTGTTGGCGGAAGAACAAGCTACCAATGACAGTCCGAGGACTGCAACGGAGACAAATTTGATGACTTTCTTCATAATTCTTTATTATTCTTTAATTACCTTAATTAGTTTACTTTCGCATTAGTATAGTCTTGCAAAGATAATCAGAAAAATGATTTTTTCTAATAATATTTCTAACTTTGTGTTTCAATACAAGTCAAAAAATGGATGCTCAGGATCTACAGAGGATAAAAAACAAATATGATATAGTGGGAAACGATCCCGCTCTCAATCAAGCAATTGAGACCGCGGCCGCCGTTGCTCCCACCGACTTGACCGTCCTTGTGACAGGAGAAAGCGGTGTGGGTAAGGAAAACATCCCGAAGATCATTCACAACCTTAGCCGTAGGAGGAACAACAAATACCTTTCCATAAACTGCGGCGCCATCCCAGAGGGCACAATCAATGCCGAATTGTTCGGCCACGAAAAAGGATCGTTTACAGGAGCTGTCTCGGAAAGGAAGGGATACTTCGAAGAGGCCAACGGTGGGACTTTGTTTTTGGACGAGGTGGGAGAACTTCCTCTCCCCACTCAGGCGATGCTCCTCAGGGTCCTTCAAGACGGTGAATATATGAAGGTAGGGTCTTCCAAGGTAGAGAAGACCGATGTTCGAGTCATCGCGGCCACAAATGTCGATCTTTTCCACGCCGTAGGAAAAGGTAAGTTCAGGGAAGATTTGTTCTACAGGCTGAATGCCATCCAGATTAAAATGCCTTCTCTTCGGGAGCGCAAGAATGACATCTATCTTTTATTCCGCAAATTCACAGCAGACTTCTCGGAAAAATACGGTATGAGCAAGGTGGTCCTCTCTCACGACGCCATTTCCATGCTTCAGGAATATCGCTGGCCCGGGAACATCAGACAGCTCAAAAACGTCACCGAGACCATCTCCGCCTTGGAATCCATGGCCTTGAGCACCGCTTCTGACAGGTGTGAAGTCAATGCTTCAGTTCTTGCAAAGTATATCCCCAAGGATACATCTGAGATCCTGCCCGCAAAGATAGAATCTGGAGGGGAAGGAAGCATTAATTCTTCTGACAAGCAGATGATAATCAAAGCTATCCTGGACCTCAAGCAGGACCTTGACCAGCTAAAGAGCGTAGTTTTCGGTGAAAATGCGCCCACCCACGTCCAAGCTCCTGCCCAACTCGAACCGGCCAAGGTTTCCTCTCCCTCAAATCAGGAAGCGGAATGGCAAGAAAGTGAGATTGGCGAACAGCCAAGTCTTTCACTGGAAAAGGCGGAGAGGGACAACATAATGAAAGCATTGGAAAAGCACAACGGCAACAGGAAGCTTGCCGCAGCTGAGTTGGGCATTTCAGAACGCACTATTTACAGAAGATTGTCAAAAAATGAAAAGAATTGATAGACTGATCCTGATTCTGCTGGCCTCATTTGTATTGAACGCCTGCGGTATATATTCTTTCTCCGGAACATCGATCCAGCCGGACGTCAAGACCGTAACACTCGATTACTTCGAATACAAAGCCCTCAGAGTGAACCCTTCACTGAGCAACGACCTGACGGAGGCTCTGCGCAATGAGTTCCGCAAAATGACTCGCCTGGAGCAGGTGGAAATGGATGGGGACATTCAGATTTCAGGAGAAATCACAGGATATGACGTACGTGCATCTGCCGTCACATCCGATGAAGTCGCAGCCCAGAACAGACTCACTGTTACTGTAAAGATTACGTTCAAGAACAAACTCTATCCCGAAGAGGATTTTGAAAAGAGTTTCTCGCAATATGCCGACTATGACTCGACCAATTCGCTGGATGCAGTCGAAAGCGGTCTGTGCGCAGAAATCAACAAAAAATTGATTGAAGACATTTTCAACGCCACGGTGGCCAACTGGTAATAATTATGAATGTACTGGGACAACTTGAATTAAGCGAATTGATAGGAATTGTGGAAGAATTCCCCTGGTTTGCCGCCGCAAGAAAAGAGTTGGGAATGCGTACCGGAGAATTGGACGCCGCGGCCCTATATATGGGAGACAGAAGTATCCTGTATGGCTTGGACCTCAAAGCCGAGGGCAAGAAGGCTTTGCCCCCTGTGGGAAGCGCTTTGATTGCGGACAAAAAAGAAACCGCCCGCAGAGAGATAAGAGTAGTAGGCGGAGATTACTTCTCACAGGAAGAATATGAAAATGCCGGAGAGGTTAATGAGAGGCTGGGGCGCAAACGCGTCAGTGAACAAGTCCGGACTCCGGAAGTCAAAGAAGGTGATGACGGATTTCTGGATTTCTGCACGGAGACTTTGGCCGGAATCTATGCCGAGCAAGGATACTTCGACAAGGCCAAACTCATTTATTCAAAACTTATTTTGCGATATCCGGAAAAAAATGCTTACTTTGCAGCCCTTATCCAAAAATTGGACGCGAATAATTAAAAATTAACACAATATGAACGCACTTTTCACAATTTTGACTATTCTGATCATCATTGCGGCAATCCTTTTGACAATTGTCGTATTGCTTCAGAACGGCAAGGGAGAAGGCTTGGCCAGCAACTTTGTAGCAGGCAACCAGACTCTCGGAGTAAGGCAGACAGCTGACTTGCTGGAAAAAGTAACTTGGATTCTTGTTGCTTTTATCCTCGTCATCTCTATTATCACTGCATTCACAACCGGAACCAATGGAACCAACATTGATGTTACAGAGAAGATTGAGAACGTCACGACAAACGACACCCCTGAGTTCCCTTCAGCTCCTATCCAGACCGAGAACCCTGAGACAACTCCTTCAAACTAACATTATGACAAATTGTCAGTCTTGAGAGACTGGAATATATTTTGAGATTTTTACGCTCGTCCGACAAGACGGGCGTAATTTTTTTGAAATATGGAAAACAGCAAATATGAATTCTTAGGCAAATATGCCATTGACCTATGCGAGCAGGCTTCCAAAGGAAAACTGGACCCCGTGATTGGAAGAGATGAAGAAATCCGACGTGTGCTTCAGATTCTGAGCAGAAGGACAAAGAACAACCCTATCCTGGTCGGAGAACCGGGCGTGGGAAAGACGGCAATATCCGAAGGTATAGCGTCAAAGATTATAGACGGAAACGTTCCGGAAAATCTCAAGAGCAAAAAAGTATTCTCGCTTGATATGGGCTCACTCATAGCAGGAGCCAAATATCAGGGAGAATTCGAGGAGAGACTCAAGGGCGTAGTCAAAGAAGTAGTGGACAGTGCAGGAGAAATCATACTCTTCATCGACGAAATCCATACTCTCGTGGGAGCGGGACGGTCATCAGGAGCTATGGACGCATCCAACATACTCAAACCCGCACTTGCCCGAGGAGAACTCAGAACCATTGGTTCCACGACTTTGGATGAATACCAGAAGTATTTCGAGGCGGACAAGGCCCTCGAGAGAAGGTTCCAGAAAGTGATGGTGGATGAACCATCTCCCGCAGAATCAATAGCTATCCTCAGAGGCCTGAAGGAGAAATACGAGAACCATCACAAAGTGCGCATTGAGGACGATGCGCTGATAGCCGCAGTGAATCTGTCCCACAGATACATCAACAATCGTTTTCTCCCGGACAAAGCCATCGATCTCGTTGACGAGGCTGCATCAAAACTACGACTGGAGATGAATTCCGTTCCCGAGCCCATCGATGACCTCAATAGCAAAATACGTCAGCTGGAAATAGAAAAAGAGGCCATCAAGAGAGAAGGTGTCAGTCTGAAATCCGAAAAAATCGAATCAGAGCTGAAAGAATTGGAAGCTCAGCGAAGCATCTTCAACAAGAGATGGGAAGAAGAAAAAACCATTCTCTCAGAGCTCCAGAACGCAAGACTCCAGATTGAAAATTATCAGAACGAAGCCCGCATAGCGGAAAGGGCGGGAGATTATGGTAAAGTGGCAGAACTCCGCTACGGCAAAATTGCCGCCGCTCAAAAGACGATTGAAGAACTGAGCCGCAGGCAGGAGTCCATAAAGGACCCCATCATCACGGAAGCTGTTACGGCAGAGGACATTGCCGAGGTAGTTGCAAGATGGACAGGAATACCTGTCAACAGAATGCTCGAAAGTGAAAAAGAGAAGCTTCTGAGAATGGAGGCGGAGCTCCATAAGAGAGTTGTCGGACAAGAGAAGGCAATCTGCGCGGTATGCGATGCCGTACGACGCTCCAGAGCAGGATTGTCAAGTGAAAAAAGGCCTATCGGGTCTTTCCTGTTTATGGGAAAGACAGGTGTGGGTAAGACAGAACTCGCCAAGGCTCTGGCAGAATTTCTGTTCAACGATGAAAATATGATTACCCGTATCGATATGAGCGAGTATCAGGAACGCCACACCGTCTCAAGGCTCGTGGGAGCGCCTCCCGGATATGTCGGCTACGACGAGGGTGGTCAGCTGACCGAAGCCGTCAGACGAAAGCCCTATTCGGTCGTCCTTCTCGACGAAATCGAAAAAGCCCACCCAGATGTATTCAATGTACTTCTTCAGGTCTTGGATGATGGCAGGCTCACGGACAACAAAGGAAGAACCGTGGATTTCAAGAACACTATTCTGATAATGACTTCCAATCTGAAAGAAGACGATCTCAGGAATGCAATGAGGCCCGAATTCCTCAACAGAATCGACGAGATCATCACCTTCGACCAATTGAGCAAGGATAACATCAGAGAAATCGTCAGAATCCAGATGGACTCGCTCAAAAAGGCGCCTGATTCAGATGGCGTAACTCTGACCTTCACCGATTCCTTTGAAGACTATATGGTGGATAACGGCTATGACCCTGATTTCGGAGCCCGTCCTGTCAAAAGACTCATTCAGAGAGAGTTGGTCAACCTTCTGGCCAAAGCGATTCTCGAAGGCAGTGTCCACAAAGACTCAGCAATCATCGCTGACTGCATTGAGAACAAGATTGTAATCAGAAATTAGAAAGACAGCCGCACAGATGCCTCAAGCGTGAATGGTCTGATATAACTTCCGGCCATCAGATAATGCTTGAGGGCACTGGTGTCGGTCATAAGGTCCGCCGCATTGATTGTACCCTTTGCTCCGCTCTGATTCAGGATATTGACCACATTCAGACTTGCGGACACGTGCTCGCCGAACTTATAGTCAAAGCCTCCGAAAGTCTCCCAATGCCCATTGAAATACACCGTATTGGGCAGATTTGCGTAGTGCTTGCTGAAATATCTGGCACTTAGCCATACTCTCCACTTATCCATTGACCAGGAAGGATCCACTTCCAAGAGGAAACGGGGAATCCCTTTCACGGTTTTTCCCGAATAATCATACCTCTCGGTTTTGCCGTCACTGAATGTCAAAGTGGTGGCATAATCCGTATACTTCGGGTCCTGGAATGTGGCAAGCAGATGCAGACTGAAATGCTCTCCAGGATGTATGTTTGCATCCGTCGTCCATCCCAGAGTCGCTATTCCATAGCTCATAAGTTTAGCTTGCACCTCTGTCACACCTCCCACCGTTTTATAAAAGCGTGTCTGAGACTTATTGTTGGTCTTGTAGATATATGAGACCATTGATGTAAGGTTAATCCAGGAGTTGTCGTATGTGACACCCAGACGGGCCAGATGAACATCCTCCGGATCAGTGTTTGAAGGGAAGGACAGATTGAAATGCTCAATTCGGGGCCTCTGGCGGACAAACATATAATCCGCGGCAAGTCCGAACTTTGAGTTGAAGCTGTAACGGGCATTAACTGTGCCGATGGGATTTATCCAGGTCCGTTTGTAATGGTCCACTGTGACTCCCGGACTCTGAAGACTCCATCCGTCATAGCGGTTATTGGCCGGATTGGTGTAGTCTGACCAAGGAGCATCCATATCCACAGTGTAGGCTTCGAGTCTGATGCCGTAATACAGATTGAATTTTGTGGACGGCGTCCACTCGTGTGTCGCATATATTGCTGCTTTGTTTTCCCAACCGTCAATATACTCACCGCTGGTATTGTACTCCCAGCCTCTATTGCCATCCTTCAAGAGGGGCAGAGGATCTACCTCAACGGTACTGGCGAATGATGTTGTCGAGCCAATAAGGAACTGATGATCCAGCCATTCATTGACTCCTACCAGCCATTCGTGATTGCCCGATTTCTTTGACAGCTCCACGGTGGTCATCGACTGGTCCGTACCATTGTTGTAATACAAAGTCATAAGGCCTTGCACATTTCCTGCGTACGGAGTCCCGTCCAAGTAAGAATAACCCTCATCAAAGAGATATTGTTCTATTCCGCTGCTGAAATACAGCACACGGTTTGTCCGTCCGTGACCCACTCTGGTCGTGAAAGACAGTCTGTATCCGTTATCAAAGTCATACTTGCCCTTGAGCATTATGTCGTGACCCTCGCCACGTCCCATATCGCCCATATTTGCAGTTTCCATCTTTCCGGTCTTGATATTTTTGTACTGCACAATACCGTCATCTATGAGGTAGTTATCGAGTCCGAGGCGGAAATTGTCAAACTGCGACGTTGAGCCGTCGCCCTCGTAGTAGAAAGGAGCGATGGTTGCCACATTTGGATATGCTGACAAGTAATATTTGTACAAAAGAGAGATTTCTCCCCTTCCTTCATTCCATCTTTTGGTTAGACCTGCCTTAAAGATCCTGGTCCTGTCGATATATTTTGCAAATGGCATTTTTGCACTGCCGGGATCAAAATTGAAATAAGCTCCTGCAGTAAAATAATAGCCCTTTCCAAGAGGACCGTTGATATTGATATCTGTCCCGAAAAGGCCGAAATGGTTGGCCTTGAACACCGCAGATCCGTGTATCTTGTCTCCGCCAAGACGGGTATAACTGTCCACCGCATACCCGACATATCCACTGCGGATGGCATTTTGTCCCAAAGACAAAGTTGAAACTTCCGAATACGACTCCCCTCCTCTCCAGTGAGTCTCGTGTTCAATGGGCCAGAAATAATATCCTACCAGCATCCCGTCTTCGTAGATTTCAGTACCGCCGTTGGATGCAGGCAGACCGATTGAAATCTCTCTAGGCTTCGTGGAACTCTCAGCATTGAGCAAAATATTCCTATTGTTTCCCTCGGAGTCTTTCGAGGAGGCTGTTATTTCATTTTTCTTCAGGCTGTCCACCTGTTGAGCTCCGGCAACACTTGAGAGCAGAATCAGGGATAAAAGGACCGTAATTTTCTTCATCGGTAAATATTTGACAAAAATTTGAGAAAACTTTGTAAAAATAAACTTCTTTTTTGTTTTATTTTTGAAAATTCTAATCAAAAACTTGTCAAATATTATGTTGCGCTACGACTATGTCAGGTTGAAACCTGAAAAACAATTAGGCTGGCACAGCCATCCCAATTGGGAACTTGCATACGTTATCCGAGGAAAGGGACGCAGAGTGATAGGAGATTCGGAGGATTTTTTTGAAGAAGGAGACTTGGTGCTTGTCGTCCCGAATATGCCTCACGTATGGTATTTTGATACAAGTTTTGATTACATTGAAAATATCTCCATACGTTTCAATCCCGAACTGATCAGTTTGACTTGTAATGCTTACCCCGAATTTCAAAACGTTTGCAACTACTTGTCCGGCCTGAAGGATTCCATTAATATTTCAGGGAAATGCAAAGAAAGAATCATCCGTCTGATGTTTGAAATGAATGAAAGTTCTGAACTGGAAAAGATATTTATCGGGCTCCAGATTCTTTCCATCATCAGCCGACAGGAAGATATTCACATCTGCGGACAATTCTCAAATGAAAATGCTGCACAAAAGAAAATCAAAGACGTCACTATCTACGTGTCCTGCAACTTTATGCACAATATCACCCTTGATGAAATAGCGCAACATATCGGGATGTCAAAAGCCCGGTTCTGCTCTTTCTGGAAGAAAGAAACAGGGGAGACATTCTTCTCCTTCTTGATAAGGAACCGCATAAAAGTAGCCTGTTATCTATTGTCAAAGCCCGAATCCCAGATAAGCACGGTATGCTATGAGTGCGGATTTTCAGACTTGCCCAACTTCAGCAAGACATTCAAAAAAATCATCGGCGTATCCCCAAGAGAATACAGAAAACAGATGCTAGAAGGCATATCTAAGTGAAAGCTCGACGGTAAAAGGTCTGATGTAACTTCCTGACATCAAATAATGCTTCAAGATACTTACGTCAGTCATCAGATCTGCCGCAGCAATTGCTCCTTTCGCCCCGGACTGGTTCAGAATATTGATGACATTCAGACTGGTGGACAAATGGCTGTTGAATTTGTAGTCAAATCCTCCGAATGTTTCCCAGTGCCCGTTGAAATATACAGTGTTCGGCATATTGGCATAGTGCTTACTGAAATATCTGGCGCTCAGCCACACTCTCCACTTGTCTCTGGAATAAGAAGGATCTATCTCCAAAAGGAAACGGGGAACGCCTTTCACCATCTTTCCTGAGTAATCATACTTTTCGGTCTTTCCGTCACTGAAAGTCAAGGTCGTTGCATAATCCACATACTCGGGATTCTGGAGAGTGGTCAACAGGTGAAGATTGAAATGCTCAAACGGAATCAGATTCACATCCGTAGTCCATCCCAGAGTTGCTATTCCATAGCACATCAGTCTGGTTTGAACCTCTATCTCCCCTTCAATCATTTTGTAAAAGCGGGTCTGAGTCTTATTGTTGGTCTTGTAGATATATGAGACCATTGAAGTCAGACTGATCCAGGGTCTGTCGAAAGTAATCCCGAAACGGCCCAGCTGGACATCCACAGGGTCGAGAGTGGAAGGAAATCCCTGATTGAAATGCTCAATCCTCGGTCTCTCCCGGACAAACATATAATCCCCGGCAAGTCCGAAAGAATCGGTGAATTTGTATTTTGCATTGACAGTCCCGGTCGGATTGAGCCAGGTATGTCTGAAGTTATTGATAACCACGCCTTCATTTTGCAGATTGAATCCATCATAACGTTCATTGCCCTGAATCCCGATACCGGCAAAAGCTCCATCCACATCTATCGAATACAACTCCAGACGAAGACCATAAAACAAACTGAAACGAGAGGATGGAATCCACTCATCTGTTGCATAAATGGCAGTTTTGTTCTCCCATCCTTTGGCAAACTCAGCACTTGAGTTGTAGTTCCACGATCTGGATCCATTCTTCAGCAGAGGAACAGGGTCCACCTCAACCGTATGGGCAGATGAGAATGTGGAACCATAGATAATCTGATGCTCCAACCATTCATTGAATCCCACCAACCATTCGTGATTCCCAGACTTTTTGGTCAGTTCCACTGTTGTCATAGAATGGTCCGTCCCATTGTCAAAATAAAGTCCGAATCGGTTCTGAACATTCCCGGCAAAAGGAGTCCCATCCTCTGTTGTGTACCCGGCAGTCTCGTCAAGAAAATCGATACCGCTGCTTGTATACATCAGATTATTGGTTCTGGCGTGCCCTGCTTTGGTGGTGAGGGAGAGTTTGAGACCATTGTCATAATTATATTTCATCCTCAGCAGGACATCGTGTCCTATTCTGTCAGTGACGTTCTTCATATTGTCAGAAACAATCTCTCCGTCCTTCACCTTCATATAGCTGAACTCCCCGTCAGAAATCAAGTAGTTGTCCCGCCCGAGCCTGAAATTTTCGAACTGGGATGTAGAGCCGTCCCCCTCATAGTAGAATGGGGCCGTGGTCGAAAGTTGTGGAACTCTGCTGTCAAAATATTTATAATGAAGCGACAGCTCTCCTCTGCCTTCATTCCAGCGCTTTGTCAGGCCGATTTTAAAAATCTTTGTCTCATCCGTGTTTCTCGTGAACGGCATTCTGGCGCTTCCCGGATCGAAATTGAGATATGCTCCAGCGGTAAAGTAATACCCTTTGCCGATGGCACCGTTCAGATTTACATCCGCGAGGAACAATCCATAGTGATTTACCTTCAGATTGGCCGATCCGTGGAATTGGTCAGTCCCCAGTTTTGTATAGCTGTCCACTGCATATCCTACATTTCCACTCCTGATAGCATTCTGCCCTATTGATATTGTGGATGTGCTGCCATAGGACTCTCCTCCACGCCAATGCGCATCAGCCGGTACAGGCCAGAAGTAATAACCTACCAACACTCCGTCTTCGTATATTTCAGTACCCCCCATAGACGCAGGAAGTCCGATTGATATCTCACGTGGTTTTGAGGCACTTTCTGCATTGAGCATAATGTTTCTGTTATTCCCCTCCCCTGTCCTTAGAGACTTCTGTTGTGTCAAGCTGTCTGAGGGATGCTTGGAATCTGCGGACTGAGCCGCCACAGGTAGCGATAGAAACAGGAGGAATATCCCGGCTATGTAACATTCAATCTTCATTGTGTCAAAAGTCTAATCTGCATAAAGATATGGATTTTTCTCAATTATTACCTATTTTTGAGGTATGAAATCACCTGCACTGAGCCTTCTTCCCAAAATTTTAATTGCCATCACTTTGGGATTGGTTTGCTCCTTATTTTTTCCGAGTTGGGCAATCAGAATTTTTGCAACCTTCAATTCGTTGTTCGGCAATTTTCTCGGGATGTTCGTCCCTGTCCTTATCATCGGTCTGATTTCTTCCGGCATTGCCGACCTTGGGAAGGGAGCTGGAAGGATGCTGTTATTGACTGCGGTTCTCGCTTATGTTTCGACGGTTCTAGCCGGAATGTTCTCTTTTGACGTATGTAGAACTAGCCTTCCGCATATCCTGGGCAAGGATACTCAAATATTCGGATCCGGAGCAGAGGAAATCTCCTTTACACCATTTTTCGTCATCGAAATACCGAAATTCATTGACGTCACTTCCGCTCTGGTCCTTTCTTTCCTCCTGGGTCTTTCTATGACTTTTATCAAAGGAACTAGTATGAAAGGGCTGGCAGATGATCTCAAGGACATTGTCACTCTGGTCATCAACAAGGTTTTGATCCCCACTCTTCCTATCTACATCTTTGGTATTTTCCTTATTATGGGAGCACAGGGATCGATGGCGGCTCAGATTTCACTCTTCCTGAAGATTATTGTCCTGATATTTGCAATGCACATAACCGTCCTGATCCTTCAATTCTGTATTGCTGGTATCGTTGCAAAGAAGAATCCCTTCAAGGCTTTGATAAAGATGCTCCCGGCCTATGCCACTGCTCTTGGCACATCCTCCTCTGCGGCCACTATCCCCGTCACTCTGGAGCAAACAAAAAAGAATGGAGTACGCGAAGAAATTGCCAACTTCACGGTACCGCTCTGCGCCACTATCCATATGCCCTGCAGTCTGTTGAAAATCACCGCCTGCGCATATGTGCTGATGTACAGTATGCATATACCCATTGATACAGGCACCTTCATTCAGTTTATTTTCATCGGAGCCATTACTATGGTGGCTGCTCCCGGTGTCCCCGGAGGTTCAATTATGGCCGCGCTGGGTCCCCTCGCTTCAATTCTTGGGTTTACCGCTGAAATGCAGGCCACTATGATTGCTCTCTACATTGTTATGGACTCCTTCGGCACAGCCGGAAATGTTACTGGAGACGGAGCCATCGCGATGATAATAGATAGGGTCTATAAGAAAAATAACTCTGAAAATTGATAGACGCTCTTACTCAAAATATCTGACCGGCCACTCGTCCTCTGTCCATTTGATCGGCTCTATCAATGTATGACGACCCAGATCGTGACGTCCGTTACGATAGGCGTGATATACTATCCACCAATCCCCGAATTCGTCCTCGAAAATCGTTCCGTGGCCCTTGGACCACCAAGGTTCGTCCGCCGTCCAGGTATGGACAAGAGGATTGTATGGGGACAATTCCCACGGCCCGTCTATGGAGCGGCTTCTGTGCACAACCGCCATATGACTGGTTGCGGGTCCTGAGGTCCCTCCCTGGGCAGACACAAGATAATACCACCCTTCGCGGCTGAAAATCTTAGGACTCTCAAGACACAGGCACTCTACCACCCAATCCTCAGGAATGGGCCAAGGGTCATATGTGTGCTGCAATTGTCCTTCCGCGGTCAATCCATCGAAAGAAAGCGGCACGGACAGTCCTGCATTGGCAAATAGTCTCATATTACCCTCCCCATCTGAAGCCAACCCTGGATCAATAGCAGTGATATCCAAATCAATCGGTTCGCTCCAAGGGCCTTCCATCTTTTCGGCGGTCACCACATAGAACCGATAATCAGCAGGGAAATAAATATAGTATTTTCCGTCCACCTTTTGCAGGTCCGGAGCCCAGACGTGACCAAGGTCCTTATGGAGGGCATTACTTATCTGCTCCCAGTGGACCATATCTGTGGAATGCCAAATAGGAAGTCCCGGATTGGCATCCTGAGAGGTGAATGTCATATAGTAATCCGATCCTTCCACCAGAATGGTAGGATCAGGGTAATCACCGTCAAATAATACATACGGCCATTCAGTATTGTCCCATAATGCTGATTTCTTTTCTGCGGAGCATGCTGCAAGTATCAGAATGGCAAAGAGGTGGAGTAGTATATGTCGCGATATCATATTAACAAAAAAAAGAGAGTATGTATTTGCACATCCTCTCTTCTCGGAGCGGAAAACGAGACTCGAACTCGCGACCCCGACCTTGGCAAGGTCGTGCTCTACCAACTGAGCTATTTCCGCAATATTTCAATGCCCAAACGGGACTACAAAGGTAGGTAAAGTTTGTTTAATTCCAAACTTTTGATCACTTTTTTTAAGAAAATCAAGCAAAGAAAGACAAAATCAAAGCAAACGCAAAGCCCACCACTCCCGTCAGAGTCTCCATCAAAGTCCAAGTCTTAAGAGTAGTCTTCTCGTCCATACCCACCAAAGACTTCACGAGCCAGAACCCCGAATCATTGAAATGCGAGCAGACAGTCGCACCTGCGGCAATTGCGGCAACAGTGCAAGCCAGATACATAGCAGACAGCCCGGCAAGTTCCGGCACCGAAGAAATAATACCCGCAGCCATTGTCATCGATACTGTCGCAGAGCCGATGGATATCCTGACCAGAGCAGCTAGCAGAAAAGCTACCAGCACCAAAGGCAACGCACTGACAGATATAGCATTCCCGATAATCTCCCCCAATCCTGAATTCTGCAGCACATAGCGGAGAATCCCTCCCGCTGCAGTCACCAACAGAATCAGACCGACCGGCTCGAGAGATTTGGTCATAACCTTTTCCAACTCCTGAAACTTGTACCCGTTCTTCAACCCAAGAATCAGCATAGCCGCCACTGTCGTGATAGTCAATGCCACAAAAGGCTCGCCCAGGAAAAGCAGAACCGAAGTCACGGATTCCGGCAAAGAAAGGACGCCCGACAGGGATTTTAGCATTATAAGCAGCAAGGGAATGAGAATGATAGAAATGACGGTAGCAAATCCCGGCAATTTGGAAGAATCCACATCAGGCATCTGAGCAATGTGAGAAGGCAGCTTGATATCAAATTTCTTCCCACAGAAGCGACCCCAAATCGGGCCAGCAATAATCAATGCAGGTATTCCACAAATAAATCCAACCAGGATGACCCATCCAAGATCCACTCCCAGCATAGAAGCGACAAGAACAGGTCCGGGAGTCGGAGGAATAAAGGAATGACCGACAGCCAGACCCGCCAAAAGAGGGATTACATAAAACAGAGTTGACTTCCCGGTAGTTTTGGACAAGGAGAATGCCAAAGGAATGAGGATAATCAGTCCGGCATCAAAGAACACAGGGATCGAGACGACCAGACCGGTCAATGCAAGAGCAAGTGCCGCTCTCCTCTCCCCAAATCGCTTCAGCAAGGACACGGCCAGGACTTGCGCTCCGCCGGACACTTCAAGTATAGCCCCGAACATCGATCCAATACCGACGAGCAGGGCTATATTCTTAAGTGTCGTACCGACACCCTCATTTACAGAATTGATTATGTCCTGAGCCGGCATTCCGGCGACAAGACCTATGACAATCGCTCCGATAAGGATAGAGATGACAGCCTGAACCTTGAAGCGTATAATCAGTATCAGGAGCACTGTCAATCCGAGGATTGCAGCCAGAATCAACTGAAACGGCGCTACCACTGTCATACTCTGCTCCCGTTAGACCTCAGTGGAGGTGTTGAACTCCTTGAGGAAGCGCATATCATTCTCAAAATAGTGGCGAAGATCATTGACCCTCCACTTGAGCATAGCGATGCGCTCAATACCCATTCCGAAAGCGAAACCTGAATACTTCTTACTGTCTATGCCTGAAGCTTCAAGAACATTGGGATCGACCATACCGCAGCCAAGAATCTCCAACCAGCCCGTTCCCTTGCAGACATTGCAACCCTGCCCGTGGCAGATATTGCAACTTACATCCACCTCAGCCGACGGCTCAGTGAATGGGAAGAATGAAGGACGCATCCTGATCTGAGTCTCAGGACCGAACATCTCGCGGGCAAAAAGGAGAATAGCCTGCTTCAAATCAGCAAAAGTCACATTCTCATCAATATAGAGGCCCTCTATCTGGTGGAAGATACAATGGGCCCTCGCACTGATAGCTTCATTTCTAAATACTCGTCCCGGGCAAATTACCCTGATCGGGAGACCCATTTTCTCCATCGCACGTACCTGCACACTGGAAGTATGAGTCCTGAGAAGCAGCGGATTGAGGTGACCGCCTGACACGAAAAACGTATCCTGCATATCCCTTGCAGGGTGATTGGGAGGGAAATTGAGGGCTTCAAACACGTGATAATCATCCTCGATCTCCGGTCCTTCGGCAACATCATATCCAAACTTGCGGAAGATATCCACAATCTCCTGACGTACAATTGATACAGGGTGACGTGACCCAAGCTCAAATGGATCACCGGGCATAGAAAGGTCCTGCCCTGAACCCGCAGAAGATTTTTCCTCCCCGACAGAAGACTTCATCTCCTCAATCTTGTTGGATACTGTCTGCTTCAACTCATTGAGAGTCTTACCAAACTCTTTTTTCATCTCGGGAGCGACGCTGCGGAACTCTTCAAAAAGTCTGGTCACTTCGCCTTTCTTTCCCAAAAAACGTACTCTCGCTTCTTCAATCTCCTTCTGAGTCTTGCATTTCAATTCATTGATTTCAGCAAGGAGCTGATCAATTTCTTCTCTGTTCATATTGTGTGTATCTATTTTTTATTATCAGCCGCTCTCTTGTCTCGAGCCCTTTTCTCTCTGTCGGCGCCCGTCCTAAGATATTTTTTCCACTGCTCATCATTCAAGACCCTACGGAAGCCCTGATAGATACGCTCACCCCATTTGTCCTGAATGGAAGTATACAATCTTGAGTTCTCCACTTTCTTGTCCTGCATATCTCTGAGCTCCTGCTGCATACAAGTGTAGTCGTGAACCATTATGGAGTCCAGGTAGAACACCTGCCAGTCTTCAAGATCAAACTCATCTATCATAAGATCCAGACGCTTCTGAATATTATCATACAAAGCCTTCTCCCTTTCTTCAGGAGTCTTCTCTTGGGCAAAGAGAGGAGCGGCAGCCAGCAGGAGGGCAAAAACCGCAACCAAGCGAAGCATTTTCATACAAATAAAAAAATATCTAACTTTGACTAAATACAAAAGACAAAAATAATCAAATAAAGAGAAATCAGCAAAATGAAAAGAAAATCACCTCTCTACATTCTGATGACACTTGCAGTTCTGCTCAATGCCGGTCCAAGCACCGAAGCCTGCACAAATGTCATAATTTCAAAAGGAGCGAGCGTCGATGGCTCGTGTATGGTCTCATATGCAGCAGACTCACATATACTCTTCGGCTCACTCTACTTTCACAAAGCAGCAGACTGGAAGGCCGGTGATATGCTGAATATCATCGAATGGGACAGCTTCCGACCCACCGGCAGCATAGCACAGGTTCCCCATACATTCCAGACCGTCGGCAATATGAACGAGCATCAGCTCGTAATCGCGGAAACCACCTGGGGCGGACGCGAAGAGCAGGTCAATGTAGATGGCATTATGGACTATGGCTCCCTCATATATGTCACTCTTCAGAGAGCAAAAACCGCTCGCGAGGCTATTTCAATCATTGTTGATCTCGCAAACGAATATGGATATCCCTCTGAAGGAGAGTCATTCTCCATCGCCGACACTCAGGAAGCTTGGGTAATGGACCTGGTAGGCAAGGGAAAGGAGAAAGGTATTGTGTGGGTGGCAAGAAGAATCCCTGACGGATATATTTGCGCTCACGCCAATCAGGCCCGCATCACAAGATTCCCCCTCGACGACCCCCAAAACTGCCTCTACGCACCCGATGTCATCAGTTTTGCCCGCAAAGCCGGATATTTCAAGGGCAAGGATAAGGATTTCTCTTTCAGAGATGCCTACAACCCTCTTGATTTCAGTGGCGCAAGAGGATGTGACGCTCGTGCTTGGAGCGCCTTCAATATTCTCTGCGACGGACAGTTTACATATATTGACGAGAATGGCAAGGAAGTGACAAAGAGCGCAAACGAATGGGTGGAGTATGCAATGGGCCACGACCTGAAAGGCGAGATGCCCCTTTTCGTGAAGCCGTCCCGCAAATTAAGCGTGAAGGATATCGCAAACGTAATGAGGGATCACTACGAAGGAACTCCTATGGATATGACCACGGATATCGGTGCCGGCGGAAATGCTCTCCCTTATCGCTGGAGACCTATGAATTTCACTTCTGAAGGAAAAACCTATGTCAATGAGCGCGCCATTGCAACTCAGCAGACAGGATTCTGGTTTGTCAGCCAGTCAAGAGGGTATCTCCCCGATGAGGTCGGTGGGATCATCTGGTTCGGCACTGACGATGCCGCCACATCATATGTGACTCCTATCTACACAAATACGGCATACGTTCCCGAATGCTTCGAAGAGAAAAACGGAGACCTTCTCCATTATTCACCCACCGCGTCTTTCTGGATCAACAACCGCATCGCCAATGCCTGCTACAAGATGTACAACCAGATGGCACCCTACGTCCGCGAGAGAATAGACGCCTTTGAGAATGCACAAATTTTCGGAGCGGTTCAGGCCAACGACAAGCTGGCAATGGAAGCCTATGACAAGGGAGATATCGAGAAAGTCAAGGAAATTGTAACCAATTATTCTGTGGAAACAGCCCAGAAGCAGTTCAATGATTGGGTCAAACTTGAACAGACTCTTCTAGTCAAGTTCATTGACGGTAACGTCAAGGCTCAGGACAAATATGGCAATTTCACACATTCCAAATATAATCCGGGGACTCCCAGCGGCCTTTCTCAGCCGGGATATACCGACAACTGGAAAAACGCAGTAGCACGGGAGCACGGAGAAATCCTCGAAGTCAAATAATACTCAACAGTACTGATAGACATTCGGCTGCTCCCCTTCAGGGACTCGTAGCCGCCCGCGGCTTCGTGGAAGGTGTCTGATATGAAAAATGGATCGTCTGAGCTTGCTCAGTAACGGTCCATTTGTAATATCAGACAGGATGGAGCGCGAAGCGCGTAAGGCTATCTGTAACCTGCAATCTTGGCTATCATCTTGGGAACATCGGTATTGTCCTGACAATTCAAGAACTCAGACTGTCCGACACCTTTGACATAAAGTCCGAGAGGAGAACCGGAATGAGAACCTGTACGGAAACTGATTCCTGACGCATTATTGAGATAATCAATAGCATCCGAAATAAGCTTGGTATTAACCGCATAAAGGCTGACAACCTCCTCATTCTCGCCCTTTATAAACATCCTCTCATAAGAAGCCTTGAAAGAATCCTCCGCCGCCTGATCCACCTTTACAGTCCTCCAAAGGCCAAGCTCAGTTGAAAGGAACTCCTTAACTTCCTCCCAGGACAGCACCTTTGCAGCCCCATTACCGGAAGGGTCAGTGTACAGCTCGCGGAATTTGGCGGTAAGGGTATTCTCAGAATACCTCTGACAAGCAAGATATGCAATATTGCTACCTGAAATATACATACCTCCCGTCTCGTGGTCGGCTGTGACTACTATCAGTGTCTCGTCCGGATGCTGGTCATAAAACGCAAGAGCGATATCCACGTTTCTAGCCATATCATTAATTTCAGCAAAATCACCTGCTCCGTCATTGTTGTGCCCGAAATGGTCGATGCTTCCTCCCTCAATCATAAAGAAAAAGCCCTTCTCGGCATATTTCGCATAGAGATAATCAACACCCGCCTGCACAAAATCAGAAAGCTGGGTATCCCCATTCTTCCTGTCCAATGCATAAGGAAGATCATCCTCTGAATCAGGGTTGGCATTGAGGCAGACCACCCTACCCTCGTGAGAAGCTATGCTTTTCAGTTCCGCACCGCGAAGGACGGCTCTCCCTGCCTTGCGCTGGAGCTCTTCAAGATACTCAGAATTGTGACCTGTCTTTTTCTCCTGATTAAGGAATCTGCATCCAGCCGCAAAATCAAGAGGTGACACTGCCAATTGCTCGGCAATCTCCTCATAATTATTCCTGCTCAGAGAATGAGAATAAAATGCGGCGGGAGTTGCGTGGTTGACACCTACACTGGTAGCCACTCCCGTTCCGAATCCAGCCTCCTTGGCCCACTCGGCAACAGAAGAGACGGGATTGTTATCCTTGTCAACTCCCATACTGCTGTTGTTGGTCTTGTTTCCTGTGGAAAGTGCAGTTCCTGCAGCAGCAGAGTCCGTCACTTTGGAATTGGCCGAAAATGTGGTGATTATGGTCCTCACCGGGAAATGGAAGAAATTGACCTGCTCAGGCTGGTACCCAGTCGCTGCATTGTAAAGCTCTGTCCCGAAAACGTGATTGATGCCCATTCCATCACCAATGAAGTAGAACACATACTTTGGCTTCTGTACCGGCTCAGTTTTCTTCTTAGCCTCGCAAGGAACTACAAGAGTCACCAGAAGCGCTGCAGATACAATTGCAATTATTACTTTTTTCATATCTCTTAATTTTTTGATTTTATTCTTCGTTCCAGCCCTGAGCCTTTACTGGCATCTCAAGCCCTTCCGGCGTAACCAATACAGCTCCCGCTTCAGGAAGAGCAAGGTGTCCGATTATGTCAAAGGTCTGAAAATCCTTTCTGAATTTGTCCAGCGACAGGATAGGGATTGTAAACAAAAATCTGTAATCATCGCCCCCATTCATAGCGGCAGATATCGGATCTATATTCAATTCCTTTCCCAAAGCGAAACTGTTTCCCTCGAAAGGTATTTTGTCAGCGTAAACCTTTGCTCCAAGTCCGGTGTCCCTGACAAGGCTTTTCAAGACATCTGCAAGCCCACTGCGGACAAAATATCCAGTTGAAGGATAAATCTGCTCCTCTTCAAGCGAAGCCACTGCATTGCTCTCCAGTTCCGGCCTGAGATAAGCGGCCACAAGCATCTTATATTTCTCAATGTTCTCTTTTGCACTCGCAAAATCTGACTTGCCTCTTTCAAGAATCTGCATTCCGAGATATGCCGCGCCCAGACTTCCGGACACACAGATAAGATCCTTCGTCTTGGGGGCAGGGAGGCGCTTGCTTGTAAGCATTGATACTTCTCCGACGGCATTGACGGCTATGGCAAGCCCATTGCGTGAAGGCTGCAAATCAAGGGACAACTTCTTATACCCGAACTCCTTGGCTGCAGCAACAACTCCGGACCACAATTCGGCAATCTGATCGAAATCCAATTTTGCAGACACTCCCAGTCTGACAGAAAGCGAGCGAGGATGAGCCATACCTGCGAGCAGGTCCCCGCTCACAGCAACGACACTCTTATAGCCCAAATGCTTCAAAGGGAAATAAACCAAGTCAAAATCAACCCCTTCAAGAAAGAGTGCGGATGCAGAACGCGTCACTCCACCCTTAGCCAACATTTCAAAAGAACTTGCCTCAAAGGGCTTGAAACCGGTCCCATCGAAGAGTCTTTTCAAAGCCTCAATCTTTCCTATATCTGCAAATCTGGTTTCTGACATTGTATTTTAGTTTTGAGCAAGGTCAAATTTAGTAAAATATTTCTAAATTTGAGGTTTAGAATCATTTATCATACCGCATATGAAAAAAATAACACTTATTTTTCTTGCAATAATGGCATTGCTACCATCCAAAACAAACGCAAAGGAACCCGCCAAGATCACAGTTATTTCATATAATATCCGTATGGGAGCTGCTGACGACGGCACAAATTCTTGGAAATACAGATACCCGGCTTCAGCATTGATGATTGACGACCAGAAGCCTGATATCTTCGGCCTTCAGGAAGCTTATGATTATCAGGTACAGTACCTCGCTGAAACCTGTGTCGATTATAAATGTGTAGGAGTCGGCCGTGAGGACGGAAAGCACAAAGGAGAGCATATGTCTATCTTCTACAACAAAAAGACAATCGCTCTTCTCAAATGGGGTACATACTGGCTGTCAGATACTCCTGACAAGCCCTCTATGGGTTGGGACGCAGCTTGTATGAGGACGGCCACCTGGGCTCTTTTGAAAGATAAGCGCAGCGGGAAAAAGTTTTATTATGTAAACACCCATCTCGACCACGTAGGTGTTGAGGCCAGAAAAAATGGTCTTGCTCTCATAATGGACAATGTCGCTAAGATGAATCCCGACAATCTCCCTATGATCATTACCGGAGACTTCAATATGACAATAGACCATCCATCTATGTCCGGAATCAAGGAGAGAATGAAATATACTCGCGAAGTTGCAGCCAAGACCGATGACCACTTCACATTCAACGGATGGGGAAAATCCTCTATGCTGATTGACTATATCTGGTTTTCAGGATTCAACAGCTGTCCCGAGTATGAGACCATCACAAAGCCTTATTTCGACAGGACCTATATTTCTGACCACTACCCCATCAGAGCCGTCCTGGCGTTCTAAAGAGCATTCTTGACGACAGACCAGGCCACGCCCATATTCTGAAGATCATTTACGAATTCGGATGACACGGCTACCTGAAAGGTCTTGGAATAGAACTCTATATTATACTTCGTTTTCGGATCGTACAAGTACATCGAAAGCGGAGTTTTTCCTTTATTCCCCTTGAGCAAGGTGATAAGCCTCCGTCTGAAATCCTCGCTGAGCTGGCCGGTATTGAGATTAAGAGAAAAGCCCTTCAAATACTCATCTGCAACATTGCCCAGCAACATCACCTTCTTTATCTTGAAGCCGTAAGGAACGGCCTTTTTCTCTCCTTTCTCATCCTGCTTCACGAAATATCTCTCGGCAATCTCAGCCTGAATGAACAATTGGGTATGCAATTGCATAAAAGGCATAAAATTCTGATAGTCCTTCCCGAATAATGCCAGCTCGTAGGAACCGCCATAATCCTCAATTACAACCCTGGCTCCGGGAGTCCCGGTCTTGGTTGTAATTTGTTTCACGGAGATTACGATTCCGGCAACAGCAATCTTTGTGGGGGTCTTTGCCTTCTCGGCAGCTTCAATCTCACCGGGTAGATTGGCCAGCTCAGTCGTAGTGAAAGTCTGGATCTCAAAAGCGCATCTGTCCAAAGGATGAGATGAGATATACATACCCACAAGCTCCTTCTCCTTCTGAAGCAGCTCCAAAGGATCTTCCTCCCTGATACTTTCCGGCATCTGAGGACATTCTATCTTCATCTCGACGGCGTCCCCGAAAAGCGACACCGTCTGATCCTCTTTGTCCCTTCGGTACATATCAGCATACTTCACCAACTCATCAATAAACAATTCACCATTTTGACAAGGGGTGAAGAACTGAGTCCTCTTATAACCAAACGAATCAAAGGCTCCTGCATTTACCAATGTCTCCAAAGCCTTCCTGTTGACCAGCCCGGACATCCTCTCCATAAAATTGGCAACACTCTCGAAAGGACCGCTTTTTTCCCTTTCTTTGATTATAGCATCCACAATATTGGATCCGAAGCCCTTCATACCCCCGAGGCCGAAACGGATGTTGCCATCTTTATTTACGGTAAAAGCGGCATCCGACTCATTGACATCGGGGCTGAGCACCTTGATTTTGTGATACTTGCAGTCCGCCATAATCTTCTTGATCTCCTCCATATTCGAAAGATTGCAGCTCAGATTGGCGGCAAGGAATTCTGCAGTATAGTGACATTTGAGCCATCCCGTCTGATAACTTACCCAAGCATAGCAAGTGGCGTGAGACTTATTGAAGGCATATTGAGCAAACTTCTCCCAGTCTTTCCATATCTTGTCAAGAGTCTTTTCCGGATGGCCGTTTGCAAGTCCGCCGGTCATAAACTTGTCTTTCAGGGAATTCAGGATGTCTATCTGCTTCTTTCCCATCGCCTTCCTGAGCTTGTCGGCTTCTCCCTTGGTAAATCCTGCCAGCTTCTGGCTCAATAGCATCACCTGCTCCTGATAAACGGTCACACCATATGTATCCTTAAGGTACTCCTCCATCTCAGGAAGATCGTACTCAATAGGCTTGTTTCCCAGCTTCCTGTCCACAAAATCCGGAATATAATCCATAGGACCGGGCCGGTACAAGGCATTCATCGCAATAAGGTCCTCGAATCTCTGAGGGTGAAGTTTCGTAAGCCAGGTCTTCATTCCTTCAGACTCAAACTGGAACACTACAGTCGTATCACCCCTTCCGTACATCTCATAAGTGGCCTGGTCATCGATAGGAATAGCTTCAATATCGATGTCCTTGCCACAGGACTCTTTGATATTGTCAAGGGTAGCGTGAATTATGGACAAGGTGTTTAGCCCCAGAAAATCCATTTTCAACATTCCCACATCCTCGATATAGTGACCGTCATACTGGGATGTCCAGACATCAAGTCCGGTTTCCTTATCCTTTGACAGGCAGATAGGGATATAGTCGGTCAGATTGCCTCTTCCGATAATAGTGGCACAAGCGTGCTGCCCCACTTGACGGATACTGCCTTCCAGCTGACGGGCATAGCCCAATACCTCTTTATTGATGGAAGGTCCGTTTTCCAACTCCTGGACAAACTCAGGGACCAGTTTATAGCAATTCTTCAGATTGATTTTGACATCAGTATCCTCCATTCCCTTCTGGAAGGACTTCATCTCTCCGTCCACCTCTTGTTCAAAAGCCTTGAAACCGGGTTTCAACTGATCCAGCTTGGGATTGAACGGATATGTCTTTTCCTGTTTCTCGCTAAGACGGTCGGGCACCATCTTGGACAGACGGTTCGACTCATCGATAGAAACCTGGCTTATGCGCGCGACATCCTTAATGGCACTTTTCGCAGCCATCGTACCGAATGTGATCACACGGGAAACGTGGTCAGAGCCATATTTCTTCTCTACATATTCGTGAGCCACGGTGAGATTCTCAAAATCCACATCAATATCAGGCATACTGATACGGTCAGGATTGAGGAAACGCTCAAACAGCAACTGATATTTGATAGGATCAAGATTTGTAATCCCAAGGCAATAAGCCACAACAGACCCAGCAGCGGATCCACGTCCGGGGCCGACAAGATAACCCATATTACGGGAGGCCGCAATATAGTCCTGCACTATCAGGAAATAATCCGGAAATCCCATACGGCATATAGTCTTCAACTCAAAAACTATTCTCTCATTCTGCTCAGCAGTGAGAGTCTCTCCGTAGCGCTTGTGAGCCCCTTGATAAGTCAAATATGAAAGATATGCCACCGAATGGGTGAATTCAACCCCTCTGTCATTGCCGGCCTTGTCACAACGTCCCTCATCAATTATCTCCTTATATTGCTCCAGATAGTAATCAATTTTCTCAAGGAAAGATGCATCCAACTCAAACTTCGGAAGGACAGGAGGGATATCAATACTGTATTGCTCCACCTTCTGCGCTATCTCCAAAGAGTTGGAGATCACCTCGGGATGGTCGGGGAACAGGGCACTCATCTCCTCTTCACTCTTCAGATACTCCTGCTGAGTATAACGCAGACGGTCAGGATCGCTTACATTTGCGTTTGTAGTAAGGCAGATAAGTCTGTCGTGAGCGGAGGCGTCTTCCTTCAGTATGAAATGTACGTCATTGGTGGCAACGACCTTCACTCCCATTTCTGATGCCAACGAAAAGATTGCCTCATTGACCTTTGTCTGACTCTCATACACTTCCAGACTCAAACCCGGCACCTCTGTCTTATGTAGCATCACCTCCAGATAATAATCCTCACCAAAGACATTCTTATGCCATCTGATAGCCTCTCTTGCTGCCTCTATGTCCCCCTCAAGGATTGATTTGGACACCTCTCCCGCCAGACAGGCAGAGCAGCAGATCAAATCTTCGTGATACTGCTCAATGACCTGATGGCTCACACGAGGCTTATAATACATTCCCTCGATGTGACTGGTGGATACAATCTTCATCAGATTCTTGTAACCGTTGTAATTCTTGGCCAGAAGAATCAAATGATAATACTTGCGATGCTCATTGTCCTTGCAGGTATGCGGATAATGCCTCGTTACATACACTTCACAACCGATAATAGGCTTGACGGAGGGGTGCTTGCCGGCAAACTTGAAGAATTCCTTCACGCCGAACATATTACCGTGATCAGTGATGGCAATCGCGGGCATACCGAGCTCTTCGGCACGGTCAAATAACTTTGGTATTGCAGACAGTCCGTCCAATATCGAGTACTGGGTATGGACGTGAAGATGGACAAACGACATACTACAAAGTTATAAAAAAAGCGCCCGATTCCGAACGGAAAAGGGCGCCATATTATCAAAAGACTCTATTATTTCTTGAGAGCTTTTTTCTTTGCACGAAGGGTTGCATCGTACATAATAGGTGTACCAATCATAATTGATGCATATGTACCGAACAGGACACCGATAATCAATGCTACAGAAAGACCTCTGATTGACTCTCCGCCGAAGAATGCAATTGCAAGCATAGGCAGGAGGGTTGACACTGAAGTATTCACTGTACGGGTCAATGTAGCGTTGAGAGAGCTATTGACTGTCTCCTTGAAGTCGGATGAAGGATGCAGACCGAGATTCTCACGGATACGGTCGAAGATAACCACGTTATCGTTGATAGCGTAACCGATGATTGTCAGAACGGCTGCGATGAAGGTCTGGTCCACATCAAGGTTGAAAGGAAGGATACCGGAGAACAGGCTGAAGAATCCGATAACGATAAGTGTTGTATGAGCAAGTGATGCAACACCTCCCAGACCCCAGGTCCAGTTCTTGAAACGGAACGCAATGTAACCGAAGATAACGAGAAGAGCAAGAATCACTGAAATGAATGCAGATCTCTTGATATCGTTGGCAATTGTAGCGCCAACCTTGTCGGAACTGATGATACCGTTAGGATTGTCAAGTGTAGAAATGAAGTCAGAGAGAGAAAGATCCTCTTTGAACATTCCCTTGAGGGCCTCATAGAGCTTACCCTCGATCTCGGCGTCAACTGTTGAAGACTCGTCCTCATATTTGTATGAAGTTGTGATCTTCATCTGGCTTTCGCCACCGAACTGCTTGACCTCAACTGATCCGTCAAATGCCTCAAGCATAGCCTCACGTACGGTCTCCGCTGTCACAGGCTGGTCAAATCTTACAACATAGGTACGTCCTCCCGTGAAGTCAACACCATAAGTGAAGCCCTTTGTGAAGATAGATACAAGACCTATGAGAATAAGGATTCCTGAGATTGTGTAAGACCACTTGCGGCCGTCAAGGAAGTTGATATGAGTATTCTTGAGGAAGTTCTTCGTGAAGTTGTTCTCGAATGTGATTCCCTTGCCTCTTGTCACTCTTGCCTCGAAAATGAGACGGGTGATGAAAATAGAGGTGAGAATTGATGTGATGATACCGATAATCAAAGTGGTGGCGAATCCCTGGATAGGACCTGAACCGAAAATGAAGAGAACGATACCGGTAAGGAGTGTGGTTACCTGACCGTCAATGATAGCGGAGTAAGCGTTCTTGTAACCATCACTGATAGCCTTTCCAAGGCCCTTTCCTGCCTTCAACTCTTCCTTGATACGCTCATAGATAATCACGTTGGCATCCACGGCCATACCCAAAGTCAAAACAAGACCTGC
>DCIC01000126.1:0-11925 GCA_002315825.1 Bacteroidales bacterium UBA1736
TTCGAGCCCCACATCGCACCCCAACTGAAAAGAGGGCGACTGTAGTCAATAGACTTCACGTTCGCCCTCTTTTTTGGCATTTTGCGGCACAGATTTCGCAGTTTGGCCCAATTGCGCGCCACTACTTCCCCTCGATGGAGCGCGACCTCCGGCGTCTTGTCGGATGACACATAATCAAGATATCGACATAATCCATCTTGTAGCCCTTGAACCGATGATGCTTAAGCCTGGCTGTCACATCGGATATTAGCTCCGCATCAAAAACATTCTGGTATACATTATTTACCGAATCGTACAAATGTATATGATTGGAGCTTCTGACGTCAAAATACATCTTGTTGTCAGCGCTGAGACGGTGCCGATAAAAGCCAAACAGAGCAAGCTGTGTCAGAATATTGTACACTGACGCTATAGTGACGGCGGTCTGAGAATTCCGATTGATATAATCCCGGACCATATCGGCGCTGGCGTGCTCCAGCTCAATCATCGCATTGTGAACTGCTATTCTCTGGGGTGTCACCTTCAGAGAATGAGCCTTGAGGGTACGGACAAATTTGTCAATGTCCATCACATCTTTACTGCTAGTCTGCATCAGAAATCTTGTAGGTACAGACAAAAGTAACATATTTTTCAATTCAAATCACTTAAACTATGAACATCAAAGAAATGTATCTCGCAGAGCGGCCAAGGGAAAAGCTGCTCGAACGCGGAGCCGGAGCTCTTAGCGACGGAGAATTATTGGCCATCATCCTCAGGACCGGCACTGCGGGAGTCAGTGCCATCGATCTGGCTCAGAATATATTGACATTACTGGAAGGCAAGTTGGGAAAGTTCTCCGGAATGGACGTCGAAAAAATGTACTCCATCAAAGGAATGGGAAAGGAGAAAGTCGCAATACTGCTTGCGTCCTGCGAACTGGGAAGACGATTTATGGAAGGGAGCTCCTATCCGACAAGCAATCCTCTCACAAGTCCAAAAACAGTCTATGACATTATGGCCCCCAAACTCAAAGGTCTCGCTCACGAAGAGTGTTGGGTTCTGTATCTCAACAATTCGCAGCAATTGATTTCAAAGGAAAGAATCAGTACCGGAGGTATGGACTCCACAGTCATCGACAACCGGATAATACTGAAAAGAGCGCTGGCCCTGAATTCGACCAATATCATCCTGATCCACAACCACCCCGGCATTCGGGCAAACCCCAGTCTGGCGGATATCGAATGCACACAGCAACTGAAAAATGCCTGCAACACGATAGGAATACATCTGCTGGACCACGTGATTATCGCGGACAAGTGTTACTACAGTTTTTCTGACGAAGTCGGCTACGATGAGTGATAGCCTAGAGTTCTTTGCGCAAACGGGCCTTGGGTATGCCCAACTGGTCCCTATACTTCGCTACAGTCCTCCTGGCCACTTTGTAGCCTTTCTCTGACATTTTCTCCACTAACTGATCATCAGTCAGAGGTCGACGCTTGTCCTCGGCTTCCACAAGCTCAGTTATATATTTTTTAAGCTCGCGGGTGGATACCTCATCCCCTTCTGCATTTTCCAGTCCCTCAGAGAAAAAGTATTTAAGCGGATAAATACCGAAATGGGTCTCAATGTATTTGCTGTTCACTACTCTGGAAATCGTCGAGATGTCATATCCCGTAATCTCAGCGATGTCTTTCAAAACCATCGGCTTGAGATTGGATTCATCTCCATCGATAAAATAGTCTCTTTGATAGTCAATGATGGCATTCATCGTGGTTTCCAGAGTATTGAACCTTTGTTTCAATGCTTCCACAAACCACTTGGCGGAGTCAATCTTTTGTTTGACAAAGGCGGCCGCCTCTCGCCTTGACGGATCGGTGCTTCCCTTGGAATCCGCAAGCAGATCGGAATACTTCTTTTTTATCTTGAGTTCAGGAATATTGAAGCGGGGCATCGTAAGTTTCAATTGCCCATCCTCAAGATCAAGGACAAAATCAGGAATGATCTGCTGAGCCTGTTCCTTGTAAGAATCTTCAATCTGCCCTCCCGGGGAAGGGTTGAGTCTGATAATCCTGGCCACGGCCGACTTCATTTCTTCTTCGGACAGGCCGGCCCTGTTCATTATTCTGGTAAAGTGCTTATTTGCAAAATCATCAAAATATCCCCCCAGAATAGTCTTTGCGTTCAAAACGTCAGGTTCGGGAGCCATACGGTCCAGCTGAAGAAGGAGACACTCCCTTAAGTCTCTGGCTCCGATTCCGGCGGGATCGAAGGTCTGAATAATCTTGAGGATATCAACCACCTCTTCCTCGTCCGTTTCAATACCGGTTCGGAAAGCGATGTCGTCGACCAGCGAAGCCACGTCACGCCTGAGATATCCGGCATCATCCAGACTGCCTATGATAAATCTGCCAATATCATATCGCCGGGACGAAAGATTACGGAATCCCAACTGCTCCTCCAGAGTCTGGGAAAAACTTTCTTTCACCGAGAATGTATTGTACTCAGGAATGGGATCCTTTCCGTGATTGTTCACCCATAGATTGTATGAGGGAGTAGGGTCCTCTGCATCAGTATCGATTTCGTCTATGGAGATATCCTTTGGCTGATCGTCATCGCCTCCTGATGCCGAATCCATAGGGTGGTCATCGTCAAGGACAGGATTTTCCTCCAGCATAGTCTTCACCCTCTGGCGCAATTCCTGGACGGGCACCTCAATCAGCTTGATTGTCTGAAGCTGAAGGGGAGACAACTTCTGTGTCTGCTTCAGCTCGAGTCCTTGCTTTATCATCTTTTACTTTCCGCCTTATCCCGCACAGGTCTGAGAACCATAACCGTATCCACTATGTACTCATTATTCTTATCCAAAGCGGGATATTTGATATTCTCTTTTACCACAAACGCTGCAGGATAATCAGAGACAAGTCTCTGAAGAGTACGCATAGCCTCAGACTTGGTCCGGAAGTCTCCCACCGTGACCTTGAAGTATGGATTTACAAAACTTCTGTACGCCACAATGCCGGGATACTGCTTTTCGAATCTGCTTTTGACAGCCTCCGACTCATTCCTTGCATTTTGCTTGTTATCAAAAAATATTCTGATTCTGTACCCCGTTATCTGCTTTGAAGGATTGGTTCCGATGTATCTGTCCATCCCGCTGCGGACTTCCGAAGACTGGTGGACATTGACCACTGCTCCCGAAGCATTCTCACCAGATGAAAGTACGGAAAAAATACTTTTGCTGACCAATGAGGAGTCCAGCACATCCACCGGCCTGTAAATAACGCTGTCCACCATTTCGAAGCCTTCAGGGATAACCAATTCCTGAGCAGTTGCAAAAACAGGGGCGCAGAACAGCGCCAATATGGGAAAAATCAATTTTTTCATAGCAAATCCGAAAGCTTTATACCGGCAAACTTCAATACTCTTTCCTTTCCTCCATTGAGTCTCACACCGGCTGTGACATCAATCAAAAACTCATCCTCGCCTGCAGATGAAATCCTTTTCAAAAACTCCAGCAAAGTAATATCCTTAGGCAGGGATGCATTGCACATCAATTTGTAAGTCTGATCCGTACGTGGAGCGACAACCACCGGGCCCGCCGAAAGAACACATACGGATTTATTACCACTCATCACATCTGCCTCAATGGATGAAATGGTAATCTCGCCGGCAGGATTGCTTATTCCCAACATTATCTCAGCATCCGCACTCCTGATGCTCCTCGGATTGAAAGAGAGGACTTCGAAAGAAGTGACACGGATATCTTTGTATTTTTCAGCACAAGAGCTGAGAACACAAATGGCTGCCAGTATCGGCAGCAAACGGAAGATATTCTTTTTAACAGACATTCTCATACCAACAAAGATATAGAGATTCAACGAAAAAACCTATCTTTGCGCGAGCAATAGCTTCAAGCGACGTGCCAAACTCAAAATCATTATGTCAAGCAATTCTAAAAAGGTATATATCGAGACCTACGGCTGTCAGATGAATGTCAATGACACCGAAGTGATTTTCGCCATTCTCGCAAATGAAGGCTTTATCAGGACGGAGGACATCGCCGAGGCCGACGTGATTATGGCGAACACCTGCTCGATACGGGACAATGCAGAGCAGCGCATCTGGGGCAGGATCGAGCAATTCAACCTCCAGAAAAATACCCGCCATGACGTTTTGACTGGCATTGTCGGCTGTATGGCCGAGAGATTGAAGGAAAAATTGCTTGATAAGGGAAATGTGGACTTCGTGGCAGGGCCTGACGCTTATCGTAATCTTCCCCGCCTGATTGCCGATGCTGCCCCCGGTCATCCCCAGATTGACACCGAACTTTCAAGAGAAGAAACATATGGTGACATCAAGCCGGTCCGGATTGACAAAAACGGAGTCTCTGCCTTCATATCCATAATGAGAGGATGCAACAACGTCTGTTCATATTGCGTAGTGCCTTACACCAGAGGCGTGGAACGCAGCAGAGACCCGCGGACAATCATCGAAGAAGCGCGGAATCTGTTTGACAGAGGATACAAAGAAGTGACTCTGCTGGGCCAGAATGTGGACTCTTACCATTGGAAATGCGATCGGGAAGAAGTCAGTTTTGCAAGCCTGCTCGAACAGGTCGCACATATCAGTCCGGATCTCCGGATACGTTTCTCCACATCCAACCCTCAGGATTTCTCGGATGAAGTCTTGATGGTGATGGCCAAATACGACAATATCTGCAAGCACATACACTTTCCAGTCCAGTCCGGGAGCAACAGGATACTGGAGAAAATGAGAAGGCGTTATACGAGAGAGTGGTACCTGGAAAGAGTATCCCGGATAAGGGAGATCATCCCTGACTGCGGTATCACCACAGATGTCATTGCCGGATTCTGCTCCGAGACCGAGGAGGACCACAAAGATACTCTCAGTCTGTTTGATATCGTGGGATTTGACACAGCCTTTATGTTCTATTATTCCGAAAGGCCCGGCACGATTTCACAGCGCAACTATCCTGACGACGTGGACATTGAGACAAAGACAAGACGCCTGAACGAAATTATCGCCCTCCAAGGTAAAAAGAGTCTGGAAAGTTATCGCAAAGACATAGGCAAGGTGTTCAGGGTACTGGTGGAGGGCCCGTCAAAAAAAGACCCCGCAGACCTGTGTGGAAGAGCTTCCAACAACAAAATGTGCGTATTTGCCGACAATATCCACAAAGCCGGAGACTATGTGGATGTCGAAGTCACCGGATGCACATCTGCAACGCTTCTGTGCCGTCTGCTCGACTAGTGTCAGAAACTTTGTGGAAAAAAGTGGAAGATTGTGGAATGAAATGTAATCTTTTTTCATAACTTTGTCAACTGATAAAGTTGGCAATTGTTATGATTACATTCATTGGCGAATACACCGCAAAACTCGATGACAAGGGAAGAATTGTTTTTCCCTCGGCATTCAAGGGTGTTTTGCCGTCCGGCGGGGATTCCAGATTCGTTCTGAAAAAGGATTTGTTCTCCGAATGCCTGGAAATGTACACTTTCGCGGAGTGGGAAGTCCTCTCCGGAGAAGTAAAATCACGACTTGACTTTTTCAATGAAGACCATGCAAAGTTCTGGAGAGAGTATATGCGCAACAGAGCCGTCGTCGAGCCGGACCCCAAATACGGGCGCATCACTATCCCCGGGCATTTGCTTGAAGCTATCGGTGTAACCAAGGAAGTGGTTTTCTCCGGCAATGATTTCAAAATTGAGATCTGGGCGAAAGAAAAGTACGAAGCTGCCGCCCTGTCCAATGAAGAATATATAGCCATCGCCGGAAAACTGTCTGCAAACAGATAGGAGGCGAGGAAATGTCAGAATACCACACCCCCGTACTTCTGGATAAGAGTGTGACCGCACTCATTACGGATCCGTCAGGTATATATGCGGATGCTACCTTCGGTGGAGGAGGACATTCATCAGAGATACTCAGAAGGCTAACGCCAAGAGGGAGACTGATTGCCTTTGACAGAGACAATGATGCTCTTGGAAACAAGATCGAAGACGAGCGTCTTACGTTGATTCACAACAATTTCCGTTTTATTCACAACTTCGTCCTAAGTGAAGTGGGAGATGGTGGCATTGACGGCGTTCTCGCAGATCTGGGAGTCTCATCCCACCAGTTCGACACTGCCGAGAGAGGTTTCTCCTTCAGATACAGCGCAGCCCTTGATATGAGAATGAACACCACATCGGGACAGACGGCAGCCGACATCCTCAACGGATACGGCAAGGAGGACTTGGAAAATATATTCAGGATATACGGAGAAGTGGACAATGCATCCAGAGTATCTGATTTGATAGTAACAGAGCGCAACAAGGCTCCGATATGCACCACTGACAGGCTTAACGAGGTTCTGCGTCCGGTACTCCCCTCTTTCTCGGAGCACAAATATCTGGCAAAAGTTTACCAGGCCCTCCGGATAGAAGTCAACCAAGAGATGAGATCTCTGGAGAAATTCCTTGAAGGGGCCACAGCAAGTCTGAAAAAAGGTGGCAGACTCGTAATCATAACATACCAGTCACTGGAAGACAGGATGGTGAAAAACTACATAAAATGCGGCAACATTTCCGGCACGGTCAAAAAAGACCTATTCGGAAATGTCATCGCCCCTCTCGAAGCCGTCATTCGCAAGCCGATAATCCCCGAAGAGGGTGAAATTTCCGGAAACACCAGAGCGCGCAGCGCAAAACTCAGAATAGCGGAGAAGGTATGAGTGAGACAAAAAGATGGAAAATAGGTGATTTGGGAAGGATTCTGATCAACATCTTCAAAGCGGCTATCCAAGGAAAGCTGCTTATGAGACTGAAGGTTGACAAATACTTCCCGCAGATCCTATACACTTTTTTTCTTTGCCTCATTTTCATCCTCTTCAATATGATTGTTGAGAACGCCCAAGCCAAGATTGAGAGCAACCGCCTCACTATCAAGGAGCTTAGCATCGAATGTACACAAAAGGAATATGAGCTGGTCGGCTTTGACCGCAGGAGCACTGTAAGCCGGATGCTCAAAGAGAAAGGATCCAAAGTGGCCGAGCCTCAAAAACCCGCCATCAGAATAGATTGACACCTATGAAAAAAGAAGATATAAAGAGGGACAAGATCGGACGCAGGTTATCAAACCTGTACGTCCTGTTCCTGCTCGGCTCGTTCGTTCTCATAGGAAGGCTCGTTTACATCCAATTGTTCTGGACCCCCGACGAGAACATAGTCAATCTTCTCACCCCTCAATCTCAGAAAATGGCCATTGACCCGGATAGAGGGGCTATTCTGGCAGAGGACGGCAGGATGCTCGCAATGACCGTCCCTGTATATGACATACACTTGGACTGCACAGTAAAGAAAGACAGCGAAGCTGTCTGGATGGAAAAGGCGCAGAAGCTGTCAGTCGGGCTTGAATCGATCTTAAAGGACAAGACAGCCGGGCAATATTTCGACCTTCTCAAGAAAGGCAGAAAAGCCGGCAATGGGTATCTGAAAATATGCTCCGACGTTGACAACACCAGATACAGAGAGTTATGCGAACTCCCTCTTTTCAAGGAAGGTAAATTCAAGGGAGGTTTTATCGTCGACAGAGAGATGGTTCGAGTTTACCCTTATGGGAAACTGGCAAGGAGAACAATAGGCTTTGTCAGAAACAACCAGAGCGAGATCAAGAATAAAAATGTAGGAATCGAGGGGAAGTTCGATTACAGGCTCCACGGCAAAGAAGGGGAGCAATACGTCCGAATCACCGACAACAATACCAAGATCAAAGACTTCAAGAAAAAATCCCACGAAGCCGAAGACGGAATGGATGTCAGAACGACACTGAATATCGATTATCAGGATTTCGCCGACAGATCACTACGGGACTGCATCACCGAGGAAGAAGACATTGAAGGAGGATGCGTTGTCCTTATGGATGTCAGCACGGGTGCCATACGGGCAATGGTGAACCTCCTCAGAGACACCACTTCACACTCGCTGGAAGAGATCCAGAATCTCGCCATCGGGCGAAGGGGGGAGCCTGGTTCGGTATTCAAGACAGTCACCCTCACATCTGTGATTTCTGACGGCTACATTGACTCTCTTGATGAAACTATGCCCACAAATAAAGGCAAAGTAAAAAATGCCGATTTCACCTGGAGGGACGAGCACGTCGACAAATTCGGCAATGAGATTTCAATCATTGACGGATTCAAGATATCATCCAACTACGTGTTTGCGACATTGGCCATCGAGAATTACTCAAAGAGGCCTCAAAAATTCGTGGACAATATATATATGTACAAACTGGGAGAGGCTTTCGATTTCGACCTGGAAGGTCTCGCAACCCCTGAGATACCAAGGCCCGGGACCAAAGTCTGGAGCGGTAACACCACACTGGGGTCAATAGGATTCGGTTACAGCACAGGTATCACCCCATTGCACATATTGACCTTCTATAATGCTCTTGCAAACAAAGGTAAAATGATGAGACCATATCTGGTGGAAGACATTGAGAGGTATGGAAGTATCATTGAGAAAAGAGGTCCGAGTGTATTGAATGCCTCTATCTGTTCAAAAGCTGTGGCAGACACTGTGACCCGCGCACTATCAGCCGTAACCGAAGACGGAACGGCCAAGCTGCTCAAATCGGCCAAATGCCACGTGGCCGGAAAAACCGGTACATCCTTCGCTGTATTCGACAGCGCCGAAGCAAGTCCGAAAGACCCATACACAGACAAATATCATAGAAAAAAATATCAGGCCACTTTCGTGGGGTTTTTCCCCACCGAGGAGCCAAAATACAGCATAATCTGCACTGTTTACTCAAAGCCGACAATAAAAAGTTTCCAGGGAGGAGGCATCCCTGCGATGACAGTAAGAAATATAGTCGACTTGATATACAATACAGACCCGCATTGGATTCAAACAATAAAGAGATAATGAAACTTGAGAGAATCATAGAGGGCACAGGCGCCACTATTTTGCACGGCACAGCTGATTCTGACATTCTTGCAATCTGCAGTGATTCAAGAAAAGTCGGAAAAGGATTCTTGTTCATTGCATTGAAAGGATGCTCAAGCGACGGGCATCTGTTCATTGACCAGGCATTGGCGCAGGGGGCACAAGCGGTTGTATCCACCGACCGAAGAGGTCTTGCCCTGATTGCCGCAAACTTCTATGACCACCCTTCAGATAAACTCACGGTTGTCGGTATCACCGGTACGAACGGAAAGACCACAACTGTAACCTTGTTATACAATCTGTTCACTGGTCTCGGCTACTGTTGTGGTCTTCTTTCTACAATTGCCAACTTCGTAGGGGCCAAACGTACCGAGACCGCGAACACCACTGCCGACCCCATCACCATCAATTCCCTTATGGCTGAAATGGTGGATAAGGGATGCGAATACTGTTTTATGGAAGTGAGCTCCATCGGGATGGAGCAGGAGCGTGTCGCAGGCCTGAGATTCAAGGCGGGAATTTTCTCCAATCTCACGCACGACCATCTGGACTACCACGGAACATTCGCAGAATATCTCAGATGCAAAAAACTATTCTTTGATTCTCTGGGAAAGGATGCGTTTGCAATCACAAACGTCGATGACAGAAACGGTATGGTGATGATGCAGAATACAGCAGCCAAAGTTGTCAGTTACTCTCTCAAATCTCCCGCAGACCATAACTGCAGGATTATCGAACAAAACTTCGACGGAATGCTCCTCAATATAGACGGGACTGAGACCTGGACCAAACTTATCGGCCAGCACAACGCCTATAACATTCTGGCCATATACTGCACGGCCCTGTGTCTTGGGGCAGACAAAGAAGAAGCCCTCATAGGGATAAGCAAGCTGGAATCGGCCCGAGGCAGGCTCGAGACAATAAGAGGGCCGCGCGATCTTTCAGTCGTGGTGGATTATGCCCACACCCCGGATGCTATGGAAAACGTACTCAAGACATTGAGAGATATTGCACCTGAAAAAGAATTGATATGTCTGTTCGGCTGCGGTGGAGACAGGGATAAGACAAAAAGGCCGGAAATGGCAAAAGTTGCGGAGTCATTTGCAGACAGAATCGTGATTACTTCAGACAATAGCAGAAGTGAGAACACCGAGGATATTATGAATGATATCAAAGCCGGTCTAAGTCCTGTGGGGCTCTCAAGGTCCGTCTTCATCGCAGACAGGAAGGAGGCCATAAGAACGACACTTATGTTCGCAAAGAACGGCTCCACAATCCTGCTGGCCGGCAAGGGACACGAAACCTATCAGATAATAGGAACCGAGAAGAAACATTTTGACGAAAGAGAAATAGTAAAGGAGGTATTTGATTATGTTGTATGAGTTAGCACAATGGTTGAGGGAAATAGGAGTTCCCGGAATGGGTCTGATGGATTATCTTTCATTCAGAGCTATTCTGGCGGCGGTAATCAGTATGCTCATCACCTTGTTTGCCGGAAAGAAAATCATTGCCTGGCTACAGAAGAAACAGATTGGCGAGATTATCCGGGACCTCGGGCTCCAAGGACAGATGGAAAAGAAGGGAACGCCCACTATGGGAGGAATTATCATCATTCTTTCAATCCTTACCACTGCAGCTCTTACCTGCAAGCTTTCAAATATTTACACTCAACTGTTGATGTTGACCACAATCTGGTGCGGGGCGCTTGGATTTGCGGATGACTATATCAAGGTATTCCGCAAGAACAAAGACGGTCTGAGCGAGGGGAAGAAACTCCTCGGACAGATTGCGCTTGGAACAATCATAGCCCTGATTGTATGCTTCAGCAGCAAGATACACACCGACAATCTAGTCACGACCATCCCATTTGTCAAAGCGAATGAATTCGATTACAGTTGGTTATCCCCATTCAAAGGCCAATTTGGAGTATACTGCACCTGGGGTATCTATGTCTTGATGATTGTCTTTATCGTAACTGCCTGTTCCAACGGCACCAACCTCACTGACGGAATGGATGGGCTGGCAGCCGGCACTTCAGCAATAGTAGGCACGGTAATAGGAATTCTCGCCTGGGTAGGAGGCAATATTCTCAACGCTAAATACCTCAACATTATGTATATCCCGGAATCAGGCGAAGTCGCCGTCTTTATGTCAGCATTCGTCGGAGCTCTGATTGGATTTCTCTGGTTCAATTCATTCCCTGCCGAAGTATTTATGGGGGACACCGGAAGCCTGACAATCGGAGGCATAATCGGAGTAAGTGCGATTCTTGTCCGAAAAGAATTGCTGCTTCCAATAATGTGCGGAATCTTTGTCGTTGAAAGCGCATCTGTGCTGATCCAGCGTTATTATTTCAAATACACCAAAAAGAGATATGGCGAAGGAAGACGTGTATTCCTGATGGCTCCCCTCCACCATCATTTCCAGAAGAAAGGAATACCGGAGAGCAGAATCGTTACAAGATTCTGGATTATCGGCCTAATCCTGGGCGTATCATCATTGGCTTTGCTCAAAATCAGATAATTATGTCAAGAATTGTAGTATTGGGAGGAGCAGAGAGTGGCATTGGAGCCGCAGTCCTCGCAAAAGTGAAAGGGTTTGATGTTTTTCTTTCCGACAACGGAAAAATCGCTGACAAATATGTTCTGGAGCTCAAGAAATGGGAGATTCCTTTCGAAGAGGGCGGGCACACGGAAGCATTGATTCTCAGCGCAGATGAGATCATCAAGAGCCCCGGAATACCCTGCACGGCTCCGATGATCCAAAAAATCACTGAAGCAGGAATACGGATTGTCTCTGAGATTGAATTTGCAGGACGATATGACACTGCAAAGAAAATATGCATTACCGGCAGCAATGGAAAAACGACCACCACTTCTCTGATCTATTATCTGCTTCAGCAAGCAGGCCTGAACGTAGGGTTGGGCGGCAATATCGGCAAGAGCTACGCATACCAGGTGGCAACCGAACATTTTGATTACTATGTATTGGAAATCAG
>DCIC01000126.1:12004-16204 GCA_002315825.1 Bacteroidales bacterium UBA1736
GACCATCTGGACAGATACGACCACAAGATGGAGAATTACATCAAGGCCAAGTTCAGACTCACACGCAATCTATGCAGCGAAGACTGCTTCATTTTCGACTCGGATGATGATATCACTATAGGTCATCTTGAAAAGATTGTCCTGAAAGCTAAGATGCTTCCTTTCTCACAGAACAAAGAGCTGAATCAGGGTGCATACATCAAGGATGAGGCAATTGTCCTCAAATACCGGGAAAGCGAAAGTCAGATTTATCTGAAAGAATTGGCTCTGGGAGGCAAGCACAACATCTACAATTCAATGGCGGCCGCCCTGGCTGCGAAAGCCATTGATATCGATGACGAAGTCATACGGAACAGTCTGGCCACTTTTCAACCGATAGAGCACAGACTGGAACCAGTCCTGAAAATTAAAGATGTCCTGTATATCAATGATTCAAAAGCGACAAACATCGATTCGGCCTGGTACGCACTGGAGTGTCAGAGCAGTCCTGTCGTCTGGATTGTCGGAGGAACTGACAAAGGCAATGACTATAGCATTCTGACCTCTCTTGTCAAGGAAAAGGTCAAGGCCATTGTCTGCCTCACTCTGGATTCGAGCAAGATCAGATCTGAGTACGAGAGCATTGTCGGAAAAGACAAAATTGTGGATTGCAAGAGCGCACAAGAGGCAGTGTCCGCTGCCGCAGAATTTGCCGATGCAGGAGATGTAGTACTGCTCAGTCCCTGCTGCGCAAGCTTCGATCTATTCAAGAATTATGAAGACAGAGGGGAAAAATTCAAGGAAGCTGTAAGGAATCTGTAAATGAAAGAGAAAGAATCAAAAGGAGTCAGATTGCTGGAAAACTTTGTAGGAGACAAGGTGGTCCTGTTAATCGTGTTGTTGTTGTGTATGTTCTCTCTGCTGAGCATATTCTCTTCAACATCACAACTCGCTTCTGACACTACCTCCCGCTTGGATATAGCAAAGGACCAGTTCCTGACAATCGCCATTGGACTCGGCTTGATTTGGATTATTTACAGATTTCTGGACATCAAAACATTGAAATTCTTCAGCAAAATCGGATTCATTGTCGCTTTCGGGGCTTTGTGCATCCTTCAATTGACCGTGAAGCACAAATTGAGCATTCCCTTTATCACCGCTCCCAGAATCAATGGAGCCAACAGGTGGCTGCGCGTCTTCAAGGTGTCAGTAAGCGTCTATGAAGTCGTAAAAGTCGCTATGGTGATGTATGTTGCCTGGGCTATTGACAAGATTCAGAGCGGAGGCATCAAAATACTGGAAAGGCTTGCGGCAAGGACAGGCAAACCATTCTTTGCCGGCAGATTCGGGCAAGAACTCATTGTTCTCTTCATCCCTACAATGGTAGTGACAGTAATGATTCTGACAGACGGAGCGTCAAGCGCTTTCTTCACCGGACTGATACTTTTCATTATTATGCTGGTGTGCGGTATCCGGTTTGGGGATATGCTCATTCTGGCTCTGATCGCTCTATTCTCGGTGGGCTGTTGCTTCGGACTGTTCAAACTGACGGAAGACAAGGCCAATCCTCTGTTCCCGAGATTCGCAACCGTATTCGGTGATACACGAAACGGTGACCACGAAGAGAGAATCAAGGAAATGACATTCGGAAGCGCTGAGTTCTACAAAGCTCTGGACCCTATCAGACAGCCGTATGGAGCCAAGATTGCAATAAAGCAAGGGGGACTGAAAGGAAAAGGCCCGGGGCAGAGCACACAGAAATACAAGGTGTCAGTTATGTATGAAGACTATATGTTCAGCTTCCTGGTTGAAGAGTATGGCTTGGTCTTAGGAGGAATAGCAGTGATATTCTTATATATAAGTCTTTTGGCAAGAGCCTCGATCATAACAAGAAACTTTTCAGACAACTTCGGCAAAATTATGATTGCCGGAACGACTATACTGATTGTGGGACAAGCAATGTTCCATATTTATATAAACTGCGACCTGGGTATCCGCACGGGACAGACTCTTCCTCTCATCAGCTACGGAAAATCCTCCTTCTTCTGCTTCTGCATAACATTCGGGATAATTCTGGCAATCAGCAAGATGGCAAGCGCCAAAGTACAAGATGAGGTAAATAGGGCGGACTCTATCATCGAATTCGAAGATGACAAAATCCGGGGCAGTCTCAATGACCTTGAATATTTTGAAGAAAATGGACAATAAAAGCATACGGGTAATTATCAGCGGAGGCGGCACAGGAGGACATATCTTCCCGGCCGTTTCCATCGCCAACGCCCTCAAAGACAGCAATCCCGAAAATGAGATCCTCTTTGTGGGCGCAAAAGGGAAAATGGAGATGGAGAAAGTTCCATCTGCAGGTTACCCTATCAAGGGCCTGCCCATTGTCGGGATTCAGAGGCAACTGAACATCAAGAACATAGTAAATGATCTGTCTGCGCCATTCAAACTGGTGTACAGTTACTTCCTTGCCAAGAAAATTCTTAGGGAATTCAAGCCGGACGTTGCAGTGGGAGTGGGAGGATACGCAAGTGCCCCGCTGCTGTTTGCTGCCAGTTCGATGGGTATCCCTTGTCTCATTCAGGAGCAGAACGGATTTGCGGGACTCACCAATAAAATGCTTGGAAAAAGGGTGGATAAGATATGCGTAGCCTATGAAGGGATGGAGAGATTCTTCCCGAAAGAGAAAATAACATTCACGGGCAATCCCATCCGAAAGGAGATTCGTAGATCCGATGCCGCAATGAAAGTCGAAGCTTGCAACTTATATTATAAGGATCCTGCAAAGAAACATATCTTCATAGTCGGAGGGAGTCTGGGAAGCGGGACGCTCAATAAGGCAATGAAAAAATGGATCAGCGACGGTTGTCCCGGAGGGGATGGTATCGAGATTCTGTGGCAATGTGGCAAATATTATAAGGAAGGCATAGATTCTTTTATGAAAGGGTACCCGGACGCAAAAAATATAATATGGTCCGATTTCATAAAAAGAATGGATCTGGCATATGCAGGTGCCGATCTGGTGATTACCCGCTCGGGAGCGAGCTCGATCTCTGAAATCTGTGCGGCCGGGAAAGCAGCAATATTTGTTCCTTCCCCCAATGTAGCGGAGGACCACCAGACACACAATGCAATGGCTCTTGTAAGGAAGGGGGCAGGTCTGCTCGTAAAGGATAGTGAAGCAGTGGAGAATCTGATGAAATCAGCCCTGGATACAGTTAGAAACGACCTGCTGGTAAAAGATATTGAAGACAAGGCTTTCTGTATGGCAAAGCTCGATGCCGCAGAGGCCATTGTCGGTGAAATATATAAATTGACACGGAAGCAATGATTAGCAATATTTATTTCATCGGAATAGGGGGCATAGGGATGAGTGCCATCGCCCGATACTATAAGTTCAAAGGCTATAATGTCGCAGGATACGACAAGACCCAATCCGAGCTCACAAGGCAATTGGAGAAAGAAGGGATTTTTGTCCACTACTCTGACGATGTGTCAATGATTCCACGCGACGTGGACAACACTCTGGTAGTCTATACTCCAGCCATTCCTTCAGACCTGAAGGAGTTGAATTATGTCTTTGAAAACAGATATCGAGTCATCAAACGTTCACGGATGCTCGGAGAGATATGCGAATCCCAGAAATGCCTTGCCGTGGCGGGAACGCACGGAAAAACGACCACAAGCACCCTACTGGCGCATATCCTCACAGAGAGCGGAGAAGGTTGCTCCGCATTTTTGGGTGGCATTTCCAAGAATTACGGCACCAATATGCTGGCTCACAGCAATCCTGTAATTGTCGCGGAAGCGGACGAGTTTGACCGCTCTTTCCATCAGCTGTTTCCTCAGACAGCTGTGATAACAGCGATGGATGCTGACCATCTGGATATTTACGGGGATCTGGAGCACGTCGTAGAGGCATACAAAATCTTCGCCTCTCAAGTTTCCAAAGAGATTATCATCAAAAAGGGGCTGGATATCAGTTCAAAAGACACAAAGGCCAAGATATACACCTATTCATTTGATGACACGCAAGCCGACTTCCACGCCGAGCGCATAAGCATTGACAACGACTCTCATTTCGTATTTGACCTGCACTCCCCTTTCGGAATTATAGAGGGAGTCAAAGCAGGTGCCCTTGGACGGTTCAATGCAGAAAACAGCATCGCGGCCGCGGCCGCAGCCTTATGCCACGGGACAGATAAGCAGAAAATCAAA
>DCIC01000126.1:16343-20257 GCA_002315825.1 Bacteroidales bacterium UBA1736
AGAGATATTCCCCGGCAAGAAAATGACAGCAATCTTCCAGCCTCACCTTTTTACCAGAACCAGGGACTTCGCAATCGAATTCGGAGAGGCGCTGAGCAAGGTCGACAAACTCATCCTGCTGGACATTTATCCTGCAAGGGAAGAGCCCATCCCGGGCGTCACATCCCTTCTGATCTTCAATGCCTGCAATGCGTCAGAAAAAGTGCTTGTCAATAAGCAGGATTTGCTTGAATACTTGAAAAGCGAGAGAACGGATGTTCTGGTGAGTTTCGGTGCCGGAGACATTGACCGCCTCGTGGATCCCATAAGTAATATGCTGTCACAGAGATGAAACAAAGAGCACGCATAATTCTGACCTCTGTTCTGGTGATTATATTTATCGCCGGTACAGTTGCATTGCGCCTGAACGTAAATGTCCAGCGCTCCGGATTGACGTGCAATGACATTACTATCTGTTTCAAGGACAGTCTGAAATTCATTTCCGAATCAGACATCAAGGGTTGGATGGACAGCAAGTATGGCCCTTACATAGGACAGAGGATTGACAGTATCAGACTGGAAAAAATCGAGAAAATCCTGGATTCGCAAAGTGCAGTCCTAAAGAGCGAAGCCTATATTGCTGACGACGGTATCCTTCATATCTCCATCAGTCAAAGAAGTCCCGTCATCCGATTCAACAAAGGATGGACAGGATTCTATGCAGACCAGAGAGGATACATCTTCCCACTTCAGAAATCCTACGATGCAAAGGTCCCGGTAATTGAAGGGAACATTCCCGTAAGTTATAGTGAAGGGTACAAGGGTGTCGTTGAGAATGAGCAGCAAAGACTCTGGCTATGCAGCGTGATTGATATGATTGACCAGATCCACAAAAACAAGCGGATCAATGGGAAAATCGAAAAGATCTCAGTCAATGCAAAAGGGGATCTGATCCTGAAACTGAATGAGGGGAAGGAAAAGTTTATCATCGGAATGCCATATGACATCAAAGATAAATTGGAAAGGATAGAAAAATATTATACCTTCATCAAGGATAACAAAAACTACGAATACGTCAATGTCAAATTCGATAACGAGATAATTTGCAAATAACTATGGAGGATCGCTACATCGCCGCCGTTGACCTGGGCACATCAAAGATTTCTCTCGCTGTCGCAAGAATCGAAGGTGAAGACATACAGATTATCTACTATAAGGAGGTACCTTCGGAGGGTATCCGCTATAGCGCTGTCTTCAATCCCCAGAGAGTGGCCGAGCCTTTGAAAAATCTCATTTCCAATGCAGAGAAGGAGTTGAATATCAAAATACTCCAGACCGTGGTCGGACTGCCGAGGTACTGCATCAAGCAGGAGACCGCCCGAGGAGGCACACCTAGAAGTGATGCAGGAAGCAGAATCACAAAAGAAGAAGTCGACAACATAAAGAACATCGCTCTGGACAGTTATCCTCTGGACAACCCCGAGCGGGAAGACATCTATGGAGCCGTTGCCCAATCCTTCACCACCGAAGATATGATCCAAGCAATGGAAGAGGATGTAGTTGGAATGGTCAGCGACAGTCTCGAAGGCAACTTCAAAGTATTCATCGGCAGCAGAAAGAGCAGGGCCAACATTGACAATATTTTCAATGAATCCGGCATCGCAATTGCGAAAGCATATTTTACCCCGACTATTCTGGGCAAAGCCACACTCACGTACGAGGAAATGGATACCGGAGTCGCTCTGATTGAGATGGGTGCAGGTGTCACCTCCGTTTCAATCTATCAGAACGGATTACTGCGCCACTACTCATCAATACCCTTCGGCGGTGTGAACATCACCTCCGACATCAAGCTCGAAGGAGGTCTGTCAACAAGTCTGGCCGAAAACATCAAGCTCGAGTACGGGGCCTGTATGCCGGACAAGCTGGCATCAATGAGTGAAAAGATTATCAAGATAATGTATCCGGACAGCGGTGCGGAAAAGACTCTCCCCGTCAAATACCTCTCAGAGATCATCACCTGCCGTGAAGAGGAGATCATTGAGGCTATTCTATACGAGATAGATCAAAGCGGTCTTGCGGACAGTCTCCGCAGTGGAGTGGTCATAACAGGAGGTGCCGCGGCGATGACCAATCTGTCCAACCTCATCAAGGAGATGTCTGGATACAATGTCAGAATAGGCTATCCTCTTCGCAAGTTTTCTTCCGAAGGATGTACAGGTATCCACGAAACAGCTGCAGCAGCCTGCATCAGCATGATACTGGAAGCCAAAAACGAAAAACTCCTCAACTGTCTTGACAAGGCCCCAAGCTTCAACAGTTGCACTGCAAATGAAGCTTCTGAGAGCAAGGCCTATGAAGAGGAAGAGGAAAGGGATGAATTGATTCTCACTGCCCCCAAAGAGAAAGAAGAGAAGAAGAGCAAGCCAAGAGAGAAAAGCAAAGCTCCAACAAGGGAGAAGAAAAAGAGCAATGGACTCTGGACCAAATTCATTCAGAAAACAGACGGCTTGATGGACGCTCTCTTTGACCAGATGGATGAAGACGGCAATAACTCGGACACATATGAATAACGACATCGACATAATTCCTTCCAGCTGGAAGAGCGAGAACTCCATGATTAAAGTAATCGGAGTGGGCGGGGGCGGATGCAATGCCGTCACCTATATGTATGACCAGAAAATTGAAGGCTGCAGTTTTATCGTGTGCAACACCGATTCGGCGGCTCTTCACAGCAGCGATGTTCCGGTGAAAATCCAGATGGGCAAGGGACTGGGGGCAGGGTGCGATCCCGCTGAGGGAAGAAAAGCCGCACTGGATTCGCAGGATGCAATCGCCGCGACCGCATTGGACAATGGGACGGAAATGCTGTTCATCACCGCAGGGATGGGAGGCGGAACCGGGACCGGAGCCGCACCCGTCATTGCAAAAATGGCAAAGGACAGGGGGATACTCACTGTCGCCATTGTAACGATTCCTTTTGACAACGAGGGCAATGAATCTCTATCAAAGGCTATTGACGGCATTCACGAGCTCGAGAAGAATGTGGACAGTCTCTTGATCATCAAGAATCAGAGCATAATCAAATACTACGGAGATCTCCTTCTTCAGGATGCTTTCCCCAAATCGAATGAAGTCCTAAGTACAGCTGTCAAGGGTATCATAGAAATAATAAGTAAACCGGGATATATAAATGTTGACTTCAAGGACATCAAGACAATGATGAAAAACAGCGGCTGTGCGCTTATGGGCAGTGGCTGCGGTACGGGAGAAACCCGAATTGAAGATGCAGTCAGGCTGGCTTTCAACTCTCCCCTGCTCAATGACTACGATCTCAAATCGGCCAAGAACATTCTTCTGAACGTCACTGTAGGCCTGAACGAAAGAGGTGTGAGCGCAAACCAATACGAAAAGATCAACGAAGAGATTCAGAAGTACACCGGCAAGGCCAATAGATTCAAGCAGGGACTCATCTATGATGACAATCCCGAATTCGGTGATCAGGTAAAGATAACCGCAATCGTCACAGGCCTCCAGTTTGTGGACATCATTGGGCCCGGTGAAGATACAGGAAACTATATTATTATCGATAAAGATTTCGTACATTGCACCAATTTTGACAGCACGGAAGGTGTTTCCATCCCTGAAAGCACCGGACAAAGGATCAAAATCGGATTCAACACCAAGGAAAATATCAGACGCTTTCATTTTCCGGATGGATACAAGCCGGTTCTCTGCATTAAGGCAGGAGAGGAAAAGATACCTCTGGAAAGTGAGCCGGCAATCCGACGCACAATAAGAGTAGAAAAGAATAAAAAATAAAATGGAAAGACGAACAAGAGTCAGATTTGCACCATCCCCTACAGGGCCCCTGCATATGGGAGGTGTACGTACAGCACTATATAATTATCTATATGCCAAACAGAAAGGAGGCG
>DCIC01000076.1:0-7534 GCA_002315825.1 Bacteroidales bacterium UBA1736
ATCTCTGATCCGTTGGGATTGGATTTATAATGGGCTTCGAGAGTGTCCAGATATTGTTTCAGTATAGTGTGGGCGGCTTCTTCGAGAATGAAAGAAACTCCGTCTATACTGACATTTTGTACTTTTTCCATATTACGCTGTTTGTTTTCTGATTAAGTTGATAGTGTCCGCCAATTCTTTCCAGGCGTTGTCAAGCTCGGTGAGTGTCTCTCTGCCCTTATCGGTGATGGAATAATATTTCCTCGGTGGACCCTGGGGCGATTCTTCCCAGCGGTAGGTCAGTAATCCCTGATTCTTCTGCCTTATCAGCAAGGGGTACAGGGTACCTTCGACCACTATCATATTCACTTCTTTCAATTCGTTGATAATCGATGAGGGGTATGCGTCCTTGTTCGCGAGAATGCTCAGAATGCAGTACTCGAGAAATCCTTTCCTCATTTGGGACTTAATGTTGTCCGCATTTGTCTGAATATTGTCCATAATATCCTTCCCTTAATGTCCTTACATATATTTTCTCATATTCTCTATTGTGGCTTTTTCACCTCTCATTTCACATTTCTGCGCGGAGGTCATAGCCTGAGGGGATACAATCCAAATGATAATATATATCCAGAATCCTATAGTGCCGCAGATAAGGGCGGCAAGGAAAATAGCTCTGATAAGAGTCACATCCACATCTAGATAGGCTGAAAGACCGCCGCATACTCCTCCGATCTTCTTGTCATCAGGGTCACGGAAGAATTTTTTCGGTCCCTTGCTGCTATACTCACTTCTTCCTTCGTTTTCACAGTTGCTTGAGCATTGGGATGCATCACTCCCGTCCGGCATCCCGAGGGTGGAGATGACATTGTTTACCATAGTGATGTCAACGACATCCTTCCTGCTCTGAGACATAGCATCAGTAAACAATTCCGCGATGCGAGCCTCCACTTCCTCCATTATTTCTGAGGTCTGAAGATTCATTCCTGTCTTGGCGCGGAAAGCGTTGAGGTAAGATTCGAGTCTTTTGTGTGCGTCTTCATCAATGGAAAAACTTCTTCCTCCGATGCCGACAGTGATAACAGTTTTCATTTTTTACTTAAATATTTAGTAATACTTTCTCTTGCAAATTATATTGCACTGCAAATATACATCAAAAAATTAATACTATGCAATACAAAGTACTAATAATTTCTAAAAACATCAGGGGAACCTTATTTTTTGTATATTCGCACTTAACCCAATACTATATTGAAATGAAAGCGTCAAGGATCCTTTTTGTGGCCGCAATGATTTCTGTCATAGCGACTTCCTGCGGAACATCCGCCAAAGTTACCTCCTCCTCCAATGAGGATGGCGTAAATCTGGGATACACAACAGTCTCAAAGAATTCTATGAGTGATTCGAGCAATAGTGTGACCATTTCATCAAACGATGCCGTGCAATATACTTCAATGATGGAATATATCCGTGACAGAGTACCGGGTGTGGAGATTATTGATGACAATCTGGTCATCAGGGGTATTTCCTCTATTCAGGGGTCATCGGAACCTCTGATAGTATATGACGGGACTGAGATTTATGACATCAATATGATTGATCCTCACGATGTCTATTCTGTGGATGTTCTGAAAGATACCGCTGCCTCTATGTATGGTGTCAAGGGTACAAATGGCGTGGTTGTGATCAAATCCAAACTCTCGCACGATATGGAAGTACAGGCTCGCGAAGCAAAGAAAGCCCAGCGTGCGGCGAAACGGGCCAAATAATCTATTTCTGGTCTGTCAGCATCCAGAAATGATTGACAGGACCATGGCCGTGACCGATAGAGTAACTTGACCCGCTGGCAATCGCTCCGGCAAGATATTCTTTTGCATTCCTGGCTGAATCGTTAAGGGAGTACCCTTGTGCTAGGAATGAAGCGAAAGCTGATGACAAGGTGCAGCCTGTTCCGTGGGTGTTAGGGGTGTCGTATCTTTTGGATTTGAGCTCAATTAACTCATCTTCTTCTGCATTGTAGAATATATCCACTACCTCTTCCCCTTGCAGGTGCCCCGCTTTCATCAGCACCGATACATCCCTGCCTCCAATTTTCTTCGCTCTGTCAGACAAGATTCTGGCTATGCGAGGGAACTCTGTGTACGAATTGATTGCCTCACCGGAGAGGATTTCTGCCTCGGGTAGATTTGGGGTAATCACCCTTGCGATAGGAATCAAGTCATCCGCAAGTGAGACTATTGCGGAGTCTTCCAGAAGTTTGTGCCCGGATGTGGAGACCATTACGGGGTCCAGGACAATGTTGCTGATGTTGTGTCTCAAAAGTGATTCCCTGACACGCTTAATCACTTCGGCATTGTGGAGCATACCGATTTTGACAGCATCGGCTCCGATATCCGAGAGTACGCTGTCTATCTGGGCCGATATGATGCCAGGGGGGACTGGGAAGACATCCTGCACCCCGAGAGTGTTCTGCACGGTCACCGCTGTGATTGCACTGGAGGCATAGCTGCCCGTCGCGCTGATTGCCTTTATGTCCGCTTGAATACCTGCGCCTCCCACCGAGTCGCTGCCTGCTATGGTTAGAACTGTTGGATATTTCATAATCAGAAGTGACTGAAGCCCTTGTATTCTTTATTACTGCCGATCCATTTCAGGGAGGAGCCTTCTGTTATCCGGCCGATTTGGTGATGTGGAATAGGGATGATAGAATCCGGCCTGCAAGTGAACAGTAACTCGTAATCTTCTCCTCCGCACAAGGCAAGCTCGTAAGGGTCCCAATCATTGGCCCTGCAAATCTTCAGAAGAGATTCTGAAATAGGGATACGGCTCAACTCCACTTCTGCACCCACCCTTGACTCTTCCAATATGTGTCTTAAGTCAGAGGCAATCCCGTCCGAGATATCCATCGCTGCACCTATCCCCGGCATCTTGCTCAGAGCCAGGCCTTCATTTATCCTAGGCTCCGGCCGGTAGTGCTTTTGCAACAGTTCCGGCCAATCTTTGTCATCTGACAGCAGACATTTCAATCCTGCGGCGCTGTCTCCAAGTGTTCCGCTGACGCAGATAAGATCTCCTGGACGGGCACCGCTTCTTGTGAGAGCTTTTCCTTTTGGACATTCCCCCTGTATTGTGACATTGATGCAGACTCCATTGAGCGAGGAAGTCGTGTCACCTCCCAAAAGAGAGACTCCATATCGCTCGCTGATGTTGTGATATCCTTTCAGGAAGTCATCAATCCAGTTCTGGGACATATTCTTGGGAAGGGCAATGGACAGGAATGTTGCTTTTGGGGTGCCTCCCATTGCGGCAATATCGCTGATATTTACTGCTGCGGACTTCCATCCCAGGTCGAAGGGACTGATGCGGTCGATAAGGAAATGTACACCCTCAATGAGCATATCGGTACTGATAAGAGTCTCCATACCATCCTTTTGGGAGATGATAGCGCAGTCATCTCCGATTCCCTTTGTCCCTTCAGCAGCAGGGAAGTCTTTGCGGATCTGTCCAATCAGACTGAATTCGTCGAGTCTCATATCATCTTCCTCATTAAGGTTTCGGCTGCTTCCTTGGGATTGTCGGAGTCCATTATCGCACTCACAACAGCGATGCCGTCCGCTCCGCAGGAAATGATTTCTCCGGCATTCTCTTCATTAATTCCTCCTATTCCTACTACGGGGTGCAGGGATAGTCTGACCGCTTCTTTGAGTCCTTCAAGACCGAATGCAGGAGCTGTGTCCGTCTTTGTGGGGGTACAGAATACAGGAGAGACAGCTATATAATCTACGTCCAGGCGGTTTGCCTCCTTGATCTGATCCAAATTCTCGACAGACAGACCAATTATCTTGTCCGCTCCCAGAAGTTTTCTTGCGATGGGGTAGGGCATATCGCTCTGCCCTATATGTACACCGTCGGCCCCGCAGGCCAGTGCTATATCTATCCTATCATTGATAATCAGTGGGATGCCGAGAGGCTTGAGCAATCCGCTCAGGCTCGAGCCAAGTCTGACGAACTCTGCCGTGTCAATGTCTTTTTCCCGAAGCTGTACTATGCTGACTCCTCCCCGGATAGCTTCTCGCACCACTTCTTCAAGGGATCTGCCCCTGGGGAAGCGGCGGTCTGTGACAAGATATAACTTGAGCGAATGTCTGTCCATCAGAGGTGTTTTGTCCTATTTTTCAGCCTACAAATATAGCGAATTTGGGTCGTTTTCTGTTTGCCTTTCTGCCAATGTGTTTTGCAAAAGCGTCAGTAATCATATATCTTTGCTTGTATGAAAAAGATATCAGTTTTTCTACTGCGCTCACTTTTGTCCCTGTTTGCCGCATTGCCGCTGAAACTGCATTATTTCAATGCCGGGATAGTGGCGGCATTGTTGTCTGCGATAGGCTACCGCCGGGATGATATAATGATCAATCTCTCCCGGTCTTTTCCTGAGAAGAAATACTCTGAGCTCAAGAGAATAAAAAAAGATTATTACAGGCATATCGCCTATATCATAGTGGAAGCGGTATGGTTTGGAGGGTGCAGCGCGGAGCGTCTGCGTAAGGCCCGCATCGCTGAGTTTGTCAATCCCGAAGAGATTGCCCGTATATACGAAAATGCCCCGAGTACTGTGCTGATGTGTGCTCATTACGGCAACTGGGAGCTGTCTGGAGGATATCCTCTCTTCAATTATAAGGATTGCCCCAATTATATCACTGACAAGTCCTGTTGCACTGTGTATAAGAAACTCTCCAGTCCGGTATGGGATGAGATAATGAGGGTCAACAGGATTGCGCCTCTTGACCATAATTATCAAGGATATTGCGAGAGCACCTCGATACTACGGTATATGATCAATCACAAAGATGAAAAGAAGTTCTATATTTTCATCACTGACCAGAGTCCGTATGCCGAATCGACGTCAAGCACTCAGCTGGAGTTTATGCATCAGCCCACTCTGACGATGACGGCTTCGGCTTCGATTGCACGAAAGTTCGGTTATGCTGTGGTGTATATGAGTATGATAAGGGATAGGGAAGGGCATTATTCCATTACATTCAAGCCGATCTGTGAGGATGCATCCAAGATGGATGTGGAGACGATTATGCATAAGTATTACTCCCTTCTAACGGATGATATCAATACTGACCCTTCTTCATACCTTTGGTCTCACAGGCGCTGGAAAATCAGAGTGCCTCATTTCCGTTTCCTCGAGGCTTGCTGCGGCAATGCCGCTCAGGCGCTTGATGCCCAAAGCAAGGGTGCCTGCCGCATTGAACTGTGCGAGCAGCTGGAAATAGGCGGGGTCACCCCTTCGCAGGACAATATCCTGCAGACAATCAGCTCTTGCAAAAAAGCCAGGGTCAATGTGCTGATTCGTGCGCGTGGAGGGGATTTTGTGTATAGTGAAGAAGAGATTCAGCAGATGATCTCTTCCATCTGCTTCTGTAAGACAGCTGGAGCAAACGGGGTCGTAATCGGAGCCCTTACCGCTGAAGGCGAAGTTGACAAGGCTTCTGTCCGCAGGATGATTGAGGCTGCACGGCCAATGTCGGTGACCTTCCATCGGGCATTTGACGAGTGCGCAGATATGTCCCGTTCTCTTGAGGATATCATTGACTGCGGTTGTGACAGATTGTTGACTTCGGGTCATATGACAGATGCCTTCGAGGGACGTTTCAATATCGCTTCTCTTGTCAATCAGGCTGCGGGGCGCATAAAGATTATGGCCGGCTGCGGAGTCAGGGCCTCAAACATTGATATCATAGAGAGGGACTCGCACGCTGATGAATTTCACGGATCGTCCCTTTTTTGACATAGGGGGTCAGAGGGAATTCATCACCCTTTTCAGGTCTGCGGCCAGAGAGGTGTTGTACCCTTGAGAGAAATAGACTATTCGTCCGAATGTGTCAACCACTGCAATGACAGGTATTGCCGAGGATTTGCTTTTTGCTCCATTGATGATGGCATTGAGCGCTTCGGTGTCGATTTCCTGACTGCAGATGGCGTTGTTCAGACCCTTTGGAAGCGATTTGCCGTACATCAGAATCTTTCGGCCCCACTTGTTGAGCTCCGGGGCTGCTGCCTCGAGTTCGTGGACTGCGTGATTTGTGGGCTCATCTTTATCTCCCAGAAATACGAATGCGAAATACCCTCGACCTGTCTGAGGAATATATGGCTCCGCATAGAAAGAACCTATCACCTGAAGATTGTCATCCGATGTCCTTCGTATGAGTTGAGGGGCAGTGGTCTTTCCTTTCTCGATATTGAAGAACTCAATGTGCGCAAGGACGCTTCCATTCGCCATTCTGGCGCCACTTATCATCATATAATAACCCGTCTCAATGTCAATTGAAATCTTGCCTCCCAGGTCGTATTCAATTGGATGCCCGTCTACAATCTTGGCAACCGAATATTGCTCGGGCTTTTCAAAATATTTGACAGGGGTGTACTGGATGTCAAGGTGGCCCTGTGGCGCAAGGACTTCTCCTTCTGCCCCGAAATATTCGTTAAACCATTTGCCGTCCTTTCTGTACTGAACCTTGCCTGATACCGGGTCAAGCCTTGCGGGGAAGCCGAATCGGCGGCACATCGCGACAAAGAATATATCTCTTGACAGGATATCGGAGATTTTGCTTCTCCATACCATAATGGGCGGGATGCGCAGGTTCTGCGGGTTGTGCAAAGTGTCAATCTCAATGTTGTCCTGTATCCATTCGGCAATGGCCTCGGGGCCTTCGAAACTAAGACCCTCGCCCAATTCATTAAAATAAGGATATAAGAACTCCAACTCTACTCTGGGGCAGTCCACATATCTGTCCATAGCATCGCTGCAGTGAGCGAAGGCATCTTCCAGAACATTAAGCGATACGTCCTCAAGGTCTTTTTCTGAAAGGCTTCTCAGGATGAAATCCACTTTCGCTGCATCTTCTTTATGAGTGGTGCGGAATTGATCCAATACCACGGCGTTACCTTTGGTGTGAGACTCTCTGATCAAATCCTCTGCGGCTAGCCGTTCAGCATTTATACGGATTTGATCCTCGGTAGGATTGGCCGGGATGGGGTTTTCTGCGGGAGGAATCAGGTCAATATCAAATCCGAATGTTTCTCCTATGTTGTGGTCGAGAGTTATGGTCGCGGTATTATCGTCGGTCTTTCCCATTCCGAATTTTCCGTCCTTGTATGCCCATACAAACATATTGCCCAGTCCGGTCTTCATTGATGCGAAGCCTTTGTCATCCGTGGTATATTTGGCAACTGTGAATAGCTCGGCGTAGTTGTAGATTTTGAATTCCACGCTAGCTCCTTTGACGATATTGCCGTCTTTGTCCACGACTGTCACTCCGGCCTCCCTGACGGGGACGTAGTTGGAGGTGACATTGATTTCGTTGTATGCGCTGGTATGGCTGATGACGTCTTCATCGCCGTCGTAATTGCCGAATGCTTTGGTGTGGAGGAGCATAGCTCTGGATACGGCAGAATTGAACCAACCCATATTCAATACCGGTTCCGGCTCACAGGCTCCCATAAAGTACCATTTGCCGTCCACAAATACTTCCACCCAGGCGTGGTT
>DCIC01000076.1:7597-8324 GCA_002315825.1 Bacteroidales bacterium UBA1736
GCTGCCCGTAGGGCGCTGACCGCAAGCACTGATTCTTCGCCGCAGCGGCCGAATGCGTTTTGCATTGTGGCCATAGGTGATGATGTCCTTGCATCCGAGGGCCTGTATGTGGCTTGTTCGTGGCACCAGTGATTGACTTCAAGCGCTGCTTGGGCCATACTCATTCCCTTTACTCTTCGGCAAAGCGTGTCGGCATATGTGGTGCGGAAATCATCGAGGTATTCGTTGTTGACTCTAAGCGGCAGGACGAAGTGGCGGAATTCCCTCTCAGGTATTCCCCAGTCCATTTCTTCTCTTGTCTTGAGAGTCTGCTCCACATTCTTGACCCAGAAGTCTTCCGGATAGGTGATTCTGTCCGGGAGAGGCATACTTTCCAAAAGGAAATTCAGATATGTTTGAGGATTGGCGGTTTGCTTATTGGCTGATGTGCAGGAGCATATGAGTGCCAGAATGAGAGGTGCAAGTATTCTTTTCATTATGTTTTTGCGTTTTGTCGCGGTATTTTGTGTGTCAGATATTTCTGCAAGATACGTTTTTTTTGCAAATAAGTAAATTGTTGTTACCTTTGCACGCGCTCTTCGGAGTGTTTTGAAATTTTGGGGGTATAGCTCAGTTGGTAGAGCACCTGCTTTGCAAGCAGGGGGTCAAGAGTTCGAATCTCTTTATCTCCACCAAGAACTCAGAGAAGCACCATGGGCTCATAGCTCAGGTGGTTAGAGCGCGTGCC
>DCIC01000143.1:0-3028 GCA_002315825.1 Bacteroidales bacterium UBA1736
TTTTATCCATTAAACTAAGGGGGCATAGCAGAAAATGCCGTCGCAAAATTACAAATAAATTTTTTCCTATTGTCACAGTTTTTGTGTAATTTTGTTTGACTATAAACTCCGAACTTGGATGAAGATTGCTTACGTATTTCCTGGCCAAGGCGCCCAGACCCCCGGAATGGGAAAAGTACTGTATGATACATTACCCGCCGCACGCAAAATGTTTGAATCCGCCAATGAAATACTGGGATTCCGCATCACAGACATAATGTTTGAAGGCAGTATGGAAGATCTCACAAAGACCCATATCGCCCAGCCGTCCATATTCATCTATTCCGCCATTCTCGCCGCTACAATGCAAGACTTTCACCCGGACATGGTAGCAGGCCACTCCCTTGGCGAATTCTCCGCACTCGCAGCCTGCGGAGCACTGACCTTTCAGGATGCCCTCATCCTGGTTGCAGCCAGAGCCGAAGCTATGAGAAAATGTTGCGAAAATGTCCCGGGATCGATGGCTGCCATTCTGGGACTCAGCGACAGCCTCATTGAAGAGATATGTGAAAGCACTACTGGCATTGTCATCCCGGCCAACTACAACAGCGACGGCCAGACAGTCATATCCGGAGAAGCGGAAGCCGTTGCCTCAGCCTGCGCAAAAGCGAAGGAAGCCGGAGCGAAACGGGCACTCCCGCTCGCAGTGGGCGGAGCATTCCACTCCCCTCTTATGGAGCCTGCACGGCAGGAACTGGCAAAAGCAATCAACAGCACAATATTTGCAACACCTAGTTGCCCTATATACCAGAACGTGACCGCTCAGGCCCACACGGACCCCGACATCATAAAAGACAACCTTCTCAGACAATTAACAGCCCCGGTAAGATGGAGCCAGTCTGTCAGCAAGATGATTGAGGATGGTGCCGGATCATTCGTGGAGTTGGGCCCAGGAAAAGTCCTCCAGGGACTGATAAAAAGAATAGCCGGCAAGGATAGCGGCATCGCAGTCAGTGGCCTCGGAGGAGAATCGGAAGTCTGAACAAGAAACAAAATCACAATAATAACAGTAATTAATTATGGCAAAAGAAAAAAAATTCATCACCTGTGATGGAAACCAGGCTGCGTCCAACATCGCATACCTCTTCAGCGAGAACGCAGTCATCTACCCCATCACACCATCCTCGACAATGGCTGAGAATATTGACGAGTGGGCCGCACACGGCAAAAAGAACCTTTGGGGAGAGACCGTAAAGGTTACTGAAATGCAGAGTGAGGCCGGAGCCGCAGGAGCCGTCCACGGTTCACTTCAGGCAGGTGCTCTCACCAGCACATTCACCGCTTCTCAGGGACTTCTCCTGATGATTCCAAATATGTACAAGATTGCCGGAGAAATGCTTCCCACAGTATTCCACGTTTCTGCCCGCACCCTTGCATCCCACGCCCTCTCCATCTTCGGAGACCATCAGGATGTCATGGCCTGCCGCCAGACCGGATTTGCGATGCTTGCATCATCTTCAGTTCAGGAAGCACAGGACCTTGCCGCTGTCGCACACCTTTCAACAATCAAATCATCTATTCCTTTCGTTCATTTCTTCGACGGATTCAGGACATCCCACGAAATCCAGAAGATTGAACTCCTTGACGAAGAGGCGCTCAAGGGAATGATCAGTGAGAAGAGTCTGGACAATTTCAGAAAAACAGCCCTCAATCCCGAGAGCCCTGTCACAAGAGGAACAAACCAGAACCCGGATGTATTCTTCCAGGTAGTTGAGGCCAGAAACAAAGCTTACGAAGAGATTCCCGATATCGTTGCCCGCTATATGGGTGAGATCAGCGAGCTAACAGGAAGGACATACAGACCCTTTGAGTATTATGGAGACCCTCACGCCGAGAACATTATCGTAGCTATGGGCTCCGTTACCGAAACCATCAAGGAGACCATCGACTATCTCGCAAAGCACGGACGCAAATATGGTCTGGTCACCGTTCATCTCTATCGTCCTTTCTCAGAGAAATATTTTCTCAAGGTCATCCCCAAGAGTGTACAAAAGATTGCTGTTCTGGACCGCACAAAAGAGCCCGGTTCTCTCGGAGAGCCTCTCTATCAGGATATCAAGACATTATACCAAGGTGTTGACAGAGCACCTCAGATCGTAGGTGGACGTTATGGCCTTTCTTCAAAGGACACATCTCCAGCTCAAATCGTAGCCGTATTCGACAACCTCGAGCTCAAGGAGCCCAAAAACAGTTTCACCATCGGTATCGTAGATGATGTCACTTTCAAGAGTCTCCCTATCAAGAGCGAAATTTCAATCGTCAAGCCCGGCACCACAGAGTGCAAGTTCTACGGGCTTGGTTCTGATGGTACTGTCGGAGCAAACAAGAACACAATCAAAATCATCGGCACACATACACAGAAATTCTGTCAGGCATACTTTGATTATGATTCCAAGAAATCCGGCGGTTACACCTGTTCACACCTCCGCTTCGGAGACGCCCCCATCAAGGCCCCTTATCTCGTATCCACCCCTGACTTCGTTGCCTGCCACGTTCCGTCATATCTATACAAATATGACGTAATGAAAGGTATTAAGGAAGGCGGAAGCCTGCTTCTCAACTCTCTCTGGGACGAGGAAGAGACACTGAACAGAATCCCCGACAACGTAAAGGCCGTCATCGGAAAGAAGCACATCAAGCTTTACATCATCAATGCGACAAAGATAGCAGCAGAGATCGGCCTCGGCGGACGTACAAACACCATTCTCCAGTCCGCATTCTTCAAGATTTCCAACATCATTCCTTACGAGGATGCAGTCAAGTATATGAAGGATGCAGCCCTCAAGAGCTATGGAAAGAAGGGTGAGAACATTGTGAATATGAACTACGCAGCCATCGACCGCGGCGCTGAGTTCACTCAGGTGCAAGTCCCTGCAGAGTGGGCTTCCATTACAGCCAAATTCGACACTTCCAATACAGGCAAGCTCGCAACAGCATTCGTAAAGGACATAGCCGAAACCGTATCATCTCAGTGCGGAGACTCTCTCCC
>DCIC01000143.1:3187-14525 GCA_002315825.1 Bacteroidales bacterium UBA1736
CGTCCGTTCCTCCTCACCGCAGAAGAAGCCGCAGGTGCACCCGAGGGAGTCAAGTACGTGGATGGGAAAGCAAACGTCAAGGACTACAAGTATGCCCTTGCCATCTCTGTTGACGACTGTACAGGTTGCGGCAACTGCGTTGACGTATGTCTTTCCAAGGAGAAATCCATCACAATGGCAGACTACCAGGAGCATAAAGACGAGCAGGCTGCATACGACTGGCTCAACAACAAGATCGGTTACAAGAATGTTGTGGACAAGAAGGCCAATATGAAGAACGCACAGTTCGCCCAGCCTCTGTTCGAGTTCAGCGGTGCCTGCGCAGGTTGCGGTGAGACTCCTTATATCAAAAACATCACCCAGCTCTTCGGTGACCATATGATGATTGCAAATGCTACCGGTTGTTCATCAATCTACAGTGCCGCATTCCCTTCATCACCGTATTGCAAAGACGCAGCAGGTCACGGTCCCGCTTGGCAGAACTCTCTCTTTGAGGATTTCTGCGAATTCGGTCTCGGTATGCACCTCGGTTCAGACCGCATCCGTGAGACAGTAGCCTCACTTATGAGCAAAGGCCTCGAATGCGAGAAATGCTCTCCCGAAATGAAGACACTTTTCCAGCAATGGCTTGACAACAGGAACAACTATAATGTAACCCGTGAGGTCTGCGACAAGCTCGTTCCTATGATGGAAGCCTGTGGTTGCGACACTTGCAAGTCCATTCTCAATCTCAAGAATTACATTCCGGCACGCAGTCAGTGGATCTTCGGTGGAGACGGTGCCAGCTATGATATCGGCTACGGTGGACTCGACCACGTGCTTGCATCAGGAGAGAATGTAAATATCCTTGTTCTTGACACAGAGGTTTACTCCAATACCGGAGGTCAGTCATCCAAGTCAACACCTGTAGGTGCAATTGCCAAGTTTGCCGCCAGCGGTAAGAAGATACGCAAGAAAGACCTTGGAATGATGGCGATAAGCTACGGCTACGTTTATGTTGCTCAGGTAGCAATGGGAGCCAGCCCTGTCCAGTATATGAATGTCATCAAGGAAGCTGAGGCATATGATGGACCATCTCTGATCATAGCTTACTCACCCTGTATCAACCACGGTCTTAAAGCAGGTATGGGTCTTAGTCAGAAAGAGGAGAAACTCGCAGTCGATTGCGGATACTGGCATCTGTATCATTACAACCCCGCTCTTGAAGCAGAAGGGAAGAATCCATTCTCTCTCGACAGCAAAGAGCCCGACTGGAGCAAGTTCCAGGACTTCCTCAAGGGTGAGGTACGTTTCGCATCTCTCTACAAGCTCTTCCCCGATCAGGCAGAAGAACTTCTCCAGAAGACTGAAGAATTCGCAAAGCTTCGTCTCGGCACTTACAAACGTCTTGCCGGTAAAGAATAATGCTTGAAGACTTCAGACTGAAGGTTTTCGTGAAAGTAGCCGAGTTCGGAAGCTTTACAAAAGCTGCGTCCGAGCTCGGCGTTTCACAACCTGCGATCAGCCAGAATATCGCAGAGATTGAGCGTCAGACAGGTGCGCGCCTGTTTGAGAGAGGTCGCGGCAACGTTGTCCTGACCGATGCAGGCAGAACATTCAAATCCTTCGCTGACAAAATCATTAAAAACTACGAAGACCTCGATGCTGTATTCAACAACTACGAGGCCTTCGCAGATATTATCAGGGATGCTGAAAAAATCTCAGCCAATCCCCTCTATGATTTCGCAAAAAGAAATCTTCTAAAGTGACTATTTCACGCTGAAAGCGTAGATAGTAGTACTCTCAAACTTCTCCCCGGGACGAAGAACGGTGCTGGGGAAATCAGGATGATTGGGAGAATCGGGATAATGCTGAGTCTCAAGGCAGATTGCACTGCGATGAGGATAGACAACACCCTTCTTTCCGCTTACGGTGCCATCAAGGAAATTTCCACAATAGACCTGGATTCCGGGCTGGTCAGTATAAACTGAAAGCACAATGCCGGATGCATCGCTTGATACACAAGCCGCAAGTTTGGTCAAATCACCACCAGCATTGAGAACCCAGTTGTGATCATATCCGCGTCCATATATAATAGGTGTGTACTCAGGATCATTGATTCCCTCGCTGATGAGCTTAGGCTGACGGAAGTCCATAGGAGTATTCTCTACTGAAGCCAATTCTCCTGTAGGGATGAGAGTATCATCGGTAGGTGTGAATGTGTCAGCGTCAATCATAAGAGTGTATGTTTCGCAAACAGAATTGGCCGGGTCACCGTCAAGATTGAAATACGAATGATTGGTAGGATTGATGACAGTAGGAGCATCGGTCTGAGCCTCATACTTGATAGCGAGCTTATTGTCGGCACTGAGAGTATAAGTCACAGCATAATTGACAGTCCCGGGGAAACCGGCCTCCATATCATCTGAAACATAAGAGAGCTTGATGTGAGATGCATCAGCCTCATCAACTTTGAATATTACTGTATGCCAGCCATTGGGCCCGCCGTGGAGACAATGACCGTTATTGTTCTTCGGAAGGGAATATGTATTACCATCAAGGGTGAATGAACCATTAGCGATTCTGTTGCCGTAACGTCCGATAGTAGCTCCGAAATTAGAGTCAACGGTCAGATAATCATTTACATTATCGAAGCCGAGGACAATATCTCTGAACCCTCCATCCTTGTCGGCGGCCATAATTGAGACAATCCTGGCACCAACGTTGGTAACACATACTTCCATCCCATTGTCATTGGTGAGGACATAAAGATCAGTCTGTTTATCTCCCTGCACTGACTGGAAGGCAACAGGATCAATTCCGGACTTGGTCAGAGCGGGTTCACCCGACGTGCTGGCGCAAGACATAACGGCAGCTCCAAAAGCGGCTGCAGCAATAATTCTATAAGCTTTCATCTTTGAAAAAAATAAAAGCCGACCAAAGGGTCAGCTATGTTGAATAAAGTAAATATCCTTAGTCAGCCATCGAGATGGAACCTGTGGGGCAAGCATCTTCGCAAGCGCCGCAATCAATACAAACATTAGGGTCAACTGAATAAACATCTCCCTCAGCGATAGCTCCTGAAGGGCATTCGGCCTGACAAGCACCACAAGCTATACAGGTCTCCGGATTAATTTTATGTGCCATATCTTATAAAAATAATAGTTTTGGTAGTTATTTTGCAATGAAATCATTACAATTACAAATGTAAGAGGTAAATTTGAATAATCAAATCATTCCAATGAAAAAAGCACTCTCCATACTACTTCTTCCACTTCTACTCCTTACTTCCAATCACAGGAGTGCCGCCCAGCAGAAATTTGAAAACACACTGGAGCTTGACAAGACCACCCACGATTTCGGTGACATTATGATAAGTGACGGGCCTGTCAACTGTGAATTCAACGTCAAAAACGTAAGCAACCAGCCGGTTGCCATATACAACGTCATCTCCTCCTGCGGCTGCACCAACGTGGAATGGACAAGGGAGCCAATCGCAGCAGGAAAAACCGGCAAAATCAAAGCGACATACAGCAATGATGAAGGAGGATATCCTTTTGACAAGACCCTGACTGCCTATGTCGCCGGGGTAAAACAACCCATAATCCTCAAATTAAGAGGAATTTCCCACGAAAAGAAGCTTCCCCTAAGCGAACTGTATCCCATCAGATTCGGTGATCTGGGCTTAAAGGAAGTCGAAATCAAGGCAGGCAATATGCAGCAGGGGCAACAGAAAAGCGGAGAATTTCAAGTAGCCAATCTGGGTAAATCTCAGCTCAGCCTGAGTTTCTCCAACATCTCAGAGGGCCTTTCAGTCTCCGTCTCCCCAAACCCCATCCCCGCAGGAAGCATTGCAAAAGTCAGCTACACAGTCAATTCAAGCCGCAAACTATGGGGCAAGAATTTCTACTACGCCACCCCTCAGATCAATGGCAAGTCCCAGAACGCAGTCATCACATCCCCGGAGCAGACAGCCAAAAAGCCCGCAGGGACTGAAGCCATACAAAGCGACCCCAACCCCAGACTCGGAGCGGGGAAGCCCCAGATTGGAATATGGGCCATAACAAAAGAGGATTTCTCAAGTTGGACCAAAGAGCAGAAAAATAAAGGATCCAACCTGTCATTTGAAAACAGCACATATAGTTTCGGGAAAGTGAAGGCCGGTACCACAATTGAAGCAGAATTCAAACTCACCAATACCGGTAAAAGCGAACTGATCATTTACAAAGTCGATTCCGACAGCTCCAGAGCGACCACAACCATCGCTTCCAAGCTTGCCCCTTCTGCAAAGACCACCGTAAAGACCAGCATCAATACATCCGGAATGCAGAAAGGAGAAGTTCTCATCTTACTAACCTTGACAACCAATTCTCCGCTGCGCCCTCTTGTCAATCTGTACATCACAGGTTTCATTGACTAAGAAGCTATTTTGAAATAATTTCTCAAAATCGAAAGGGTTTTTGTAAATTTGTCGGAATTGATATTTACACAGAGATGGCGGAGGATTTAGAGAAAAAAGCTGTATACGGTGACGAGCAAATCGTCACAATGGAGGGTATTGAACATATCAGGCTTCGCCCCGGTATGTATATCGGACGTCTTGGTGACGGAAGGAATCAGGGAGACGGTATCTATGTACTTCTCAAAGAGATAGTCGACAACTCCATTGACGAGTATGCAATGGGGCACGGTCGCCAGATACAGATTGATGTCAATGATGAGAAAGTTTGCGTCAGGGACTTCGGACGAGGTATTCCTCTGGACTCAGTAATAAAGGCCGTCAGCATTCTGAACACCGGAGGAAAGTTTGACGACAAAGCCTTCAAAAAATCCGTGGGGCTCAATGGCGTAGGTACAAAAGCCGTCAACGCCCTTTCTTCTTCCTTCTATGTGCGTTCTCACCGCGACGGAGAATGCTCCTGGGCTCACTTCGAGCGAGGGGTTCTGATCTCAAGCGGCAAAGACAGTACAAAGGAGAAGAACGGTACTCTGGTCGAGTTCGTTCCCGACAAACTGATGTTTGGAGAGTACCACTACAATCCCGACTTTGTAGAGACAATGGCCAAGAACTATTCGTTCCTGAAAAAAGGTCTCACGATAGTTCTCAACGGCACACACTATAAATCCGAGAACGGCCTGCTGGATCTTGTCAACGAGAATCTTTCAGAAAAGCCTCTGTACTCCCCCATCCATCTGGAAGGAGAAGACATAGAAGTTGTCCTCACTCACAGCAACTCATACGGAGAGAATATCCAATCATTCGTCAATGGTCAGAACACCCGCGACGGCGGCACCCATCTGGCCGCATACCGAGAGGCAATCGCCAAGACTCTCAAAGAGTTTTTCAAGAAAAACTATGAGCCTCAGGATTGCCGGCAGGGCATAGTCGGGGCCATAAGCATCCAGATCCAGGAGCCGACATTCGAAGCCCAGACCAAGACCAAGCTAGGTTCCACATATATGTGGGAGAAACAGGAAAAAGATGAGCACGGGGCATTGAAGGTCAGCACCGGCCCTACCATCAGAAACTTCGTCAACGATTTCGTCGCCAAGAATCTGGACAATTACCTGAGAATGCATATGGACATCGTCCCCACCATCGAGGAAAAGATCAAGGATTCCCAGAAAGAACGTGAGGAGATCTCCGGCATCCAGAAAAAGACAAGAGAGAAAAACAAAAAAGCGAACGTCTATAACAGAAAGCTCAGAGACTGCCGTTATCACTACAATGACAAGATAACGGAGAAGACAGAGGAAGATATTGAGAAATCCTCCATCTTCATCACCGAGGGAGACTCCGCGAGCGGAACCATCACAAAGGTGAGAAACGCCAACAATCAGGCAGTGTTCAGTCTGCGTGGAAAGCCCATCAACTGTTATAAGGAGAGCCGCAAAAAAGTGGCGGAAAACGAAGAGCTCAACCTTCTGATATCTGCTTTGGGCGTAGAGGAGGACCTTGACAATCTCAGATACAACAACATCATTGTGGCGACAGATGCCGATGATGACGGAATGCATATCAGGATGCTGGTATTGACCTTCCTTATGAAATACTACCCTGACCTTATCCGGCGCGGTCACGTTCACATTCTCCAGACCCCTCTGTTCAGAGTAAGGAACAAGAAAGAAACCCGATACTGTTATTCCCCCGAAGAAAAGGCGGCTGCGATCAGTGCCCTGAAGACAGGAGTGGAGATAACACGATTCAAAGGTCTCGGAGAGATTTCATCAAACGAATTCGTAGATTTTATCGGGGACAAGATGCGGCTGGACAATGTCAAGCTGGCTGACGAAGAGTCAATCGCAGACATTATGGAATTCTATATGGGAGAAAACACCATCGACAGACAGAATTTCATCCGCGAGAATCTGCGTTCCGAAGAAGAATTGGAAGACGTTAATATATGAGCCCTGCATTCAGCCGTTTCATCCTGACCAAGATATTGGGATGGAGTACCACAGCACCGGGAATAAGCGAGAAACACGTGGTGATTCTCGGTGTCCCCCACACCAGCATCTGGGATTTTCTGATTGGATATCTGTATTATAGGTCATACGGCGGCAAAATGAAGACAATGATTAAAAAAGAAGCCTTCTTCTGGCCGTTCAGTTGGATTCTGCGAAGTCTCGGAGGCTTTCCGGTGGACAGAAGCAATTCTACCTCACTTCTTGTCAGCCTGATTCGCGAGATGAACAACAGCGAGACCTTCCACCTTGTAATCTGTCCCGAGGGCACTAGGAAAGCCGTCCACAAATGGAAAACAGGCTATCACACTATAGCCAGACAGACCGACAGCCCTGTCTATATGGGATATTTCGACTGGGAGAAAAAGAGAGTGGGCATTGCCGGTCGGTTTGAGTTGACAGAAAATGCACGAGAAGACACCGACAGGCTCCAGGCCGAATACGAGAGGATGCATCTGCCCGCCAAGTTCCCTGAAAACTATACCACTAAATAAAACACTTGCCTCGCCCAATGAAAAAGCACTATTCTCTGATCTGCGCAGCGATACTTTTGCTGTGCCAGTTGACCGCATCTGCACAGACCAATAACAGATCCGAGGAGCCCATCGATTCATTGAGTATGGTCGGGATGGAGCTCAACCTGGACCAGACAGTTGTTGTAGCAGACAGAAAATACATAGTCTACAAGATCGATAAAAAGACCATCAGTGCTGCTTCGGACATATATGCGGCGGGAGGAACTGCAGTGGACATTTTGGAAAGCACGCCTTCCATCAGAGTCAATGCCGACGGTGATGTCACATTCAGAGGCAGTTCCGGATTCAAAGTATATATCAATGGAAAGCCCGCCATTTCCGAAGGCTCTCAGGCTTTGCAGCAGGTCCCTGCAAGTCAGATTGAGAACATTGAGATAATCACCACCCCTTCTGCAAAATACGAGACAGACGGAGACGTGGGTATGATTAATATCATCACAAAAAAGGAGACAGAGCAGGGTCTTAATGGGGCCTTCAACCTATCCGGAAGCACACTGGGAAGCTACAACTTTGATATGCTTCTCAATAAGAATATCAAAGACCACAGAATCTATGCGGGCGCGACGGCCTTTGACATCAGAAGTGAGAGTGACTTCAACCAGAAAAAGACTACCATTATGGATGGGATCACCACCACATCCGACTCCAAAGGGCCGAGAACCGGCCATAAGATAAGATACACAGGCAAAATTGGATACGAGTATGACAACAGGACCACTTTGTTCAGGCTGGAGGGCGAAGTAGGATACACAGAGAGAAATAAGACAGGAGATATGGATTATTCTGAAGTCAGAGAAGGGGACGGTGGTCAGCTCAGAAACAATTATAACAGTTATGATGTTTACTCCATCAACGAGAAAATCGCAATAGGTACTGCCACCTTCTCCCATAAGTTCAATGACAAGGGTCATCAGATATCCGCCAGCGCCTACGTAAAATATGACTGGGGTGCCCTGGAATACTATGAGAGCAATATGTTTGACAGCGCGCATATGAGGGTGGATGGATCTCTGGCTTACGAAAGAGAGCACAGATGGAACAACAAAGCCAATCTGGATTACGTCCTTCCATATAGCGCGACAGGAAAGCTTGAGGCCGGATATCAGTTCAGCTGGTATGTCGAGGATGGAAACTATTCCATCAAATTCTGGGACAAAGAGGCCCAGAAATATGTATGGAGGGATGATCTTTATAATGTCTATTACTACAACCGCACGATGAATTCCGCATACTTGGAATGGTCGGACAGGGTAGGCGCTTTCAATTTCCAGGCCGGTCTCAGAGCTGACCAGAGACGTGATTATCTGGACATTACTATGAAGGACTGCAGCAGGGACAAGAAGTTTCTGGAGCTTTTCCCATCCGCCCATATCGGATACAACGGCAAGCACTCCGACGTTGTGACATTCGGATATTCATACAGGACCAACCGTCCGAATATCTGGCAGTTGGAACCTTACATCACATACGAGGATTACTACACCGCAATGGTTGGAAATCCGGACATCAAGTCTGAATATATTCACGCTTTCGAACTGAATTACCGCAAGAACTTCGGGGAGAAACATTCTTTATCGGTAACAGGCTTCTATCGAGGAAGAAAGGACAAAATTGACAGAATCAGGGTGGCTTATCTGCCTGGCGTGACTCTCGACTCTCTCGCCAATGTTGGCAAAGACAAATCCTATGGACTGGAGATGAGCGGGCAATTCAGGATTGCCCACTATTGGACTCTTATTGCCAATGGAAGTGCATATTTCTACAATTTTTGGATATATAATCCCAATCAGGGGCGAGACGTGGACAGTTTCAATTATGAAGCATATCTCGGGAACACCTTTACAGTCACTCCGACGACAAAGATCCAGTTCGACGCCAATCTGGTAGGTCCGGCAATTTCTTCGCAGGGAAAGGAAAACACCTATTTCTACTGCAATCTTTCCGCACGGCAACAACTGTTCAAACGAAAATTGACGGCAGTCCTGGCCTTCAGGGATATGTTCGCAACGGCCAGGTACAACAGTAGCCGTGAAGCAGTCGGTCTGTCTTCCTACACCAGGATCAGGCCTGTCTATCCTGCAATCACTCTGACTCTGAGCTATACATTCAACGGATTCAAGGGCAAAGAAAGCAAGACTGACTCCGGAGAGCTCTTCGAAGGTTCAGCCTTCTAAGATTCACTAAATAAAGAAGGCGACCAATAATCACTTATTAGTCGCCTTCTTTATAAAATATGTATTACTGAAAATTACTCAGCAACAACCTCTACCTTGACAGTAGCACAGATAGTCTTGTAAACCTTTACAGAAGCCTCATATACACCGGGCTCCTGGATAGAAGGCATATTGACATTTCTCTTCTCAACCTCAAATCCTGCAGCTGCAAGAGCCTCAACGACTGCATTTGCACTTACGGAGCCGAAGAGCTTGCCGGCCTCAGTGACTTTAGCGCTGACCTTTACAGGAACAGCTGCCATCTGAGCGGCCTTAGCCTCTGCGTCTGCGACAAACTTAGCCTCTTTGTGAGCTCTCTGACGAAGAGTCTCCTCGTGCTGCTTGATAGCAGAAGGAGTACCTACTGCTGCGTAACCCTGAGGTACGAGATAATTGAGAGCATAACCGGTCTTTACTTCTACTACATCACCGGCCTCGCCGAGATTAGCAACTTCTTTCTTCAAAATGATTTTCATAACTCTCAATTATTTAAGAAGGTCAGTAACATAAGGGAGAAGTGCGAGAGAGCGTGCTCTCTTGACTGCCTGTGCGACCTTGCGCTGGAACTTGAGGGAAGTACCGGTGATACGGCGGGGAAGAATCTTACCCTGCTCGTTGAGGAACTTCTTAAGGAACTCAGCGTCCTTGTAGTCAACATATTTGATACCTGCCTTCTTGAAACGGCAGTATTTCTTCTTTCTAACCTCAACTGTAGGAGGGTTCAAATAACGGATCTCGCCGTTCTGTTCATTTGTCTGTGCCATAATTAATCCTCCTTTGCGGGTTCTTCAACCTTTGTCTCTTCAGCAGCTTTCTTTGCTGCTTTGTTGTTTCTTCTCTTCTCAGCGTAAGCTGCAGCATTCTTATCAAGCGCTACTGTAAGGAAGCGGATGATACGCTCGTCACGGTGATACTGAGTCTCAAGAGTAGCCACGAACTCGGGCTCTGCCTTAAACTCAATGAGATAATAAAATCCTGATGTCTTGTGCTGGATAGGATAAGCAAGCTGCTTAAGCCCCCAGTCCTCTTCGTACACTACTTCACCACCATTTTCCTTGATGAGTCCAGTGTACTTGGCAACCGCTTCCTTCATCTGAGCATCAGACAAAACGGGAGTTGCAATGAAAACGGTTTCGTACTGTTTCAACATTTTGGTATAAGTTAAAAATAAAAAATTTACAGCCCTTTGCGCAGGAAAGACCTCACAAAGGGCTGCAAATATAGTGATTAATTATTTAATCTGCAATAGCTTTAGAAAGCATACTTGAATCCCTGTATCTTATTCCAGTCTCCGCGAGTGAAATCGGGGAATTTGACAGGAATACAGCCATTCTCAAGTGAGAGACGACTGAGCTCCTGTACGGCACTCCATTCAGCTGCATCATAAACATCCATATCGAGAGGCAGGCCGTGATGCAGACAGTACACAAGTCTATAATCCATAATATAATCCATTCCTCCGTGTCCGCCTACCGCCTTGGCCGTCTCCTCGATGTCCTTTACAAACTGAGGACGATATGCTTGAAGGAGGGAATCCATAACTTCCTGAGATACCTGATTGTGGCCGCCAATAGACTTGACAGAGATCTGCTGAATAGGATATTTGTTAGCAAACCCTTCAGTACCTGTAAGCTGGTGCATTCTGGTATAAGGACGCGGAGCATAGACATTATGCTGAACTTCGATGAGCTTCTGCTTGTCAGTTTGAATGAGGCTGATAGTATGGTCTCCGTCAAGGCACTCCTCAGAGTTTCTGTATCTCTTTGCCGCCGCCTTTCCATTGTATGAAGGTGTATCCATCGCAACAAGGAAATCCATCTTGTCTCCACGATGGATGTCAAGAACCTGGCAGATGGGTCCGAGTCCGTGTGTGGGATAGTTGTCTCCACGATGAGCCATATTGTAGTCAATTCTCCAGACCTCACTGTGGTCCCAATCCTCTGCTAGATAGTGAATATATGCCCCTTCTACGTGATAAACCTCGCCAAACACGCCTTGCTGAGCCATATTCAAAGTCGAGAGCTCAAAGAAATCATAGCAGCAGTTCTCAAGGAGAATACAATGTCTGCGTGTCTTCTCGCAAGTATTGACGATATCCCAGCACTCTTGAATAGACATAACGCCGGGGACCTCAATGGCTGCATG
>DCIC01000143.1:14596-15671 GCA_002315825.1 Bacteroidales bacterium UBA1736
ACAAGATCAATGTCATCCCTCTCGCAAAGCTCCTTGTATGCCTCTTCACCGACATAACCCTGAGCCGCAGGAAGACCCGCCTTATCGAGGATACCATTGCAGTAATCCACCCTCGCCTGATCCAAGTCACACAGGGCGACAATCTGAACGCCGTCAATGTGAGTGTAGCGGCTGACAGCACCGGCACCTCTTCCTCCAATACCTACAAAACCTACACGTACGACCTCAATGGGATCGCAGGCCATTCCAAGCGCGCTGATTTGTCCCGGTTCGCGCTGAGGCTCCTCAAGATAAATCTTTCCATCTTTGATATATGCAGGGACAGATGCAGGAACACTCTGTTTGCAACAGGAAGCAAATGCCACCAGGCACAATGCAACAATAAATAAATATTTCTTCATAAGGTCAAATTGGTTTACTTAGCTTCCGGAATAGCCTCCAGAAGAGCCTTGATATAATCCCAGGTCATCTGAACAGTGTCAATCTTGAGCCTCTCGTCAGGAGAGTGAGGATGAACGATGGTCGGTCCTATTGAGACCATCTCCCAATTGGGATATTTAGCCCCGAGGATAGCACATTCAAGGCCACCGTGAGTAGCATTGACAACCATTTCCTTTCCGAACAGTTTCTTGTATGTATCCTTCATTATCTCAATGATGGGAAGATCCGGCTTGGGAAGCCATCCGGCATATCCACCCGTAAAAGCCACTTCAGCTCCGGCGTTCTCGAAAATAATCTTTTCCCTGAGTGCAAGGTCATCTTTCGAGCTGTCCAAAGCGCTTCTGAGAAGGGAATGGATATAAATCTTTTTGTCCGTGCACTTAAGGACACCGAGATTGACAGAAGTCTCTGTGAGGCCCGGCATGCTCTGGCTCATACGGATCACATTGGAAGGTGCCGCAATCAATGCGCCTACGGCCTTCAATGCAATCTTCGAATCAATATACTCGGAAGCAGCATCCGTGGGCTCACAGAAAGAAACCATATTGGGATCGCTCTCCTTATACCTGTCAGCAGCATCTTCAAAGATACGGGTTACCGCTGCCTTGAAGCATTCAGCCTTATCGGAAGGAAC
>DCIC01000071.1:0-566 GCA_002315825.1 Bacteroidales bacterium UBA1736
TATATTGTCTATGAAGTTGTTCCTTCATCAGCAGACATTTCTGCAACAAACGACGCTATCGCTGCCGTTTATGACGAATTCGCTTCCACTGACAATATGAAGTCTTTCCTTCTCAAGAATTCCGACAGACCTCTGTCAACATTCTGGTACAAGGAGGGAGAACTCAATTCAATTTCAAGCGATATCGATGCATTTGCATTCTCAAAAGAGAAAGATGCCGCAACGGTTTCTCCTATCATTACCGACAATGAGACTTTCTACGCTGCAAGAGTTATGGATTCTGCTATGATTCCTGACTCAGCATTTGTAAAGCATATCCTTCTTACAGGGGACAATGCAGCTCACGTTGCAGACAGTCTCTTGAATGAGCTCAATAAGAATAAAGCCAGCTTCTCCAATCTGGCAGCTATGTATTCTATCGACCAGAATTCAGCAACTGACGGAGAGCTCGGAAATATTGGCTGGATGACTCAGAACTATATGATCCCCGGGATGGAGTCTGTCATTACAGCTGAGATCAATAAGCCTTATGTCATTACGACAGATTACGGTACACACGTAGTACT
>DCIC01000071.1:714-1748 GCA_002315825.1 Bacteroidales bacterium UBA1736
AGCTACAGCAACTATAAGAAGGCACAGGATAGCCTCGGTATATATTCACATCCTATGGAGAACGTTCTTGAGAGCAATTCCACCTATGGTGCAATTGATGGTGCAAAGGAACTCACAAGATGGATTTTTGAAGCTAAGCCCGGTAAGGTTTCCAACGTCATCACTGTCAACAACAACTATTTCTTTGTGGCAACAGTAAAGGGTCTCCATAAGGAGGGTTACGCAACAGTCGAGGAAGTGGCTCCTTCTATCAAGTCCACTCTTCTTGCTGAAAAGAGAGGACAGAAGATTGCAGCAGAAGTTTCAGAGAAGATAAATGGTCTTACTGATATTCAGGATATAGCTGAAAAGCTCGGCCAGAGCGTAAGCACTCAGGATGTCGCTTTTGCTACAATGTCTTATCAGACACTTGATCCCAAATTTGTCGGAGCCGTTGCCGTTGCTCCTGACAACAAGTTGGTAGGTCCTGTTATCGGAAATATCGCTGTTTATGTATTCCAGGTTGTGGGACACGATACAGGTTCATTCTATACTGAGGATGATGCACACAATCTTGAAGCCCAGAAGAATGCATACAATGCACAGATGATTCTCTCTGTAATGCAGGAAGCTGCTGATGTCAAGGATAATCGTGCACACTTCTTTTAGCAGATAGCATTCTATTCTTGAATATGTGTGTGGCTGAACAGTGAAAAGCTGTCCAGCCACTCTTTTATATATAGTTGAATTTGCTTTGCTTGTCGAAAAGAAGCTGTCCGTCAGACGTTGAAAAGGAAGTGCATTATGTCTCCGTCCTGAACGACATAGTCCTTGCCTTCAATTCCCATTTTTCCTGCTGCGCGCACAGCTGCCTCGGTCTTGAGATTGACAAAATCTTCATATTTGATGACTTCTGCACGGATGAAACCCTTTTCAAAATCTGTATGGATTACTCCGGCCGCTTTGGGCGCTTTGTCTCCGCGACGTATGGTCCAGGCACGGCACTCATCGGCTCCGGCTGTAAAGAATGTCTGAAGCCCCAGTAATCTGTAAGC
>DCIC01000071.1:1918-3957 GCA_002315825.1 Bacteroidales bacterium UBA1736
GCATCTACATAAGCGTTACCTTTAGCCGCGGAACTCTCATCCACATTGCAGACATACATCACCGGTTTGTTGGTCAGGAGGAATAGATTTCTCGCAAGTTCTTCTTCCTCTTCGTTGATCAATTCAACGCTTCTGCAGGATTTGCCTGTAAGAAGAGCTTCGCGGTAGCGTTCCAGAATGGGAACAAGCTTCTTTGCCTCTTTGTCTCCTCCCTGGGCCTGTTTTACGGCTTTGGGCATCCTGTTTTCAATTGTCTCAAGGTCTTTTATCTGAAGTTCGGAGTCAACAACTTCTTTGTCCCGTACAGGGTCCACACAGCCGTCAACGTGGACGATGTTACCATCATCAAAGCAACGAAGTACGTGGAGGATTGCGTCCGTCTCACGGATATTGGCCAGAAACTGATTTCCCAGACCTTCTCCCTTGCTGGCCCCTTTCACAAGACCAGCGATGTCAACGATATCTACTGTAGCCGGTATGGTTCGTTTAGGCTGACATATCTCGCTGAGAGTGTCGAGTCTTCTATCAGGGACATTTGTTGAACCGAGATTAGGCTCGATAGTACAGAAAGGGAAATTTGCGCTCTGGGCCTTGCCTGAGCTAACACAATTGAACAGCGTCGATTTCCCGACATTGGGGAGTCCGACAATACCGCATTTGAGAGACATAAATAATCGATTAAATAGACGGGCAAAGTTAAGAAGTTGTTTTGAATTCAAAACAACTTCTAAAGTTTTTATGTTTTTTAAAGAAATTTATGTTTAGGAAGGCCATCTTGCGGGTATGAACTTGATGTGGATTGTGGCGACGGTTTCAGTGGTGTTCTGGAATGTCGAGAATTTTTATGACTATCACGATGATGGGAAGAGTTCTTCGGATTCGGAATTCTCTTCTCTAGGGGTCCGGCATTGGACTAAAAAGAGGTTTGAGGCCAAGTGCGCAGCTATTGCACGAACTGTTTTCTGGATAGGGGACAATAATGGAGAGCTTCCGGATGTGGTTGCTTTTGCTGAAGTGGAAAATAGAAATGTGCTTTGGCATTTGATTCAGGATACAGGGTTGAAGAAGATGGATTACGAGATTGTTCATTATGATTCGGGGGATCATCGTGGGATTGATGTCGCTTTATTGTATAGAAGAAGCCGGCTGCATCTGCTTGGATCATTTGTCGTCACTCCGTCTGATATGCAGACCAGAGATATATTGTTTGCAGAATTCTTGACAACGGGAGGAGACAGTCTGCTTGTCAGTGTGAATCATCATCCTTCAAAATATGGAGGGAAGCAAAGTGTGGATGAGCGTTTGGCAGTCGCTTCCAAGATGATGGCAGCCCACGATTCCTTACTTCGTTGCGGATGGAAAAATCAATTGGCCGTGGGAGATTTCAACGATACTCCAGATGGTCAGGGGCCTGTGTTGATAAGTGGTGGTTTGCAGAATTCTGTGGGAGAGGCTTATTCAAAGGGGGAGGGTACAATACGTTTTGACGGGAAGTGGGAGTTGATCGATATGGCTTTCAATTCTGATTCTTTGGAGGGGAAAGTCCGGACTCAGATACTCAGACCGCCTTTCCTGTTGACAGGGGACAGCTCCCATTCGGGGAGAAAACCTCTCAGAACCTATAGTGGCCCCCGATATCTTGGAGGTGTGAGTGATCATTTTCCAATTATGTCAATAATTGATATTTGAAAGTTATTTTTCTAAATTTGTGCGTAAAGAATACAAACAATAACCAACATAATTATGTCAATGAAAGAAACCATAGCTGAGAAATTCCGTCAGCAGTTCGGGTGCGATGGAGAGTTTTTCGCATCATCAGGTCGTATCAATCTCATTGGAGAGCACACAGACTATAACGGAGGATATGTATTTCCCGGAGCCATCGACAAATGTCTGATGGCAGAAATCAAACTCAATGGAACCGATAAGGTCAGAGCACTGTCGATTGACGAAAAAGGATATGTTGAGTTTGGCCTCAATGAAGAGGACGCTCCAAGTCAGGCTTGGGCTCGTTATATCTTTGGAGTCTGCCGTGAGAC
>DCIC01000071.1:4053-9853 GCA_002315825.1 Bacteroidales bacterium UBA1736
GAGAGCACATTCGCATTCGCTATCAATGAGCTGTTTCAGAATAAGATAGAGAAGTTTGAGCTTGCAAGGATCGGTCAGTCTACGGAGCATAACTATTGTGGCGTGAAGTGCGGAATTATGGATCAGTTCGCATCTGTCCACGGGAAGGAGAACTGTCTGATGCTCCTGAATTGCCAGACATTGGAGTATAAATATTATCCATTCAATCCTGTAGGATACAAGCTCGTCCTGCTTGATTCTTGTGTAAAGCACGAGCTTGCTTCTTCTGCTTACAATAAGAGAAGAGAGTCTTGTGAAAGAGCCGCAGCCGCAATCAAAAAGAATCACCCTGAGGTGGAGACCTTGAGCGATGCAAAGCGTGTATGGCTTGAGGAGGTGCGCAGCGAGATCCCTCAGGAAGATTTCCTTCGTGCAGAATATGTGATTGGCGAGGTTCAGAGAGTGCTTGACGTTTGCGATGCTCTTATCCGCGGAGATTATGAGACAGTGGGTGAGATGATGTATCAGACTCATTTCGGACTGAGCAAGCTGTATGAAGTCAGCTGCGAGGAGTTGGATTTCCTTAACAAGCTGGCCCGCAAGATGGATGTTTCCGGATCAAGAGTTATGGGAGGAGGTTTTGGAGGCTGTACTATCAATCTTGTGAAGGAAGATCTCTATGAGCCGTTCATCAAAGCTGCCAAGGAGCAGTTCGCTGCGAAGTTCGGTCACGAACCGAAGGTATATGATGTCGTAATCAGCGACGGTGCCCGTCGATTATAGCCTTACAATCCTCATAGACATTAAAGCCTATTGCAATCATCTCCATCTGCCCTTTCTTGGGGTAGGTGAAGATGATTTCATTGTCGGCACCTTCCAGGCGGACAAATCTCAGGTTGAGCTCATCAGCCTTCATCTCCATCCTTGTGACTTGCTTGCAAAGATTCAGTACTTCATCATCCAGCCCGGCATCGAATATTTTGACCAGTTCGATCAGTGCACCTATCGAGTCGGCTTGTCTTATTGAGAATCCGGCATAGGGGCCATCTTCAGGGATTTCTACGGAAAGACCCTCCTTTGAGCATATTACAATCAGTTTTTCCTGAGGGTCGATGTAAACGGTGGGGGAGTCGATGAGATTGCTTTTTCCGCAGTGAGGGCAGTCCCATAAAAAAGCGGATCCGTCCAGAACCTTTGCTTTCATTTCAGGTTCTGAGCCGGTATTTATCATTGTATGGATTCTGACATTGTTGCTGTTGAGGCAATTTGTACATTTCAGGGGAATTTCGGAAATCATAGGGAATTCATTTTCACAGGTTCCAGACTGCTGTGGGTGCAAAAATAACAAAAAACAGTATCTTTGCACAATAAGAGTATGTATATGAGTACTAAAACATCTTGGTCTGATCTTCTGAAGAAAGAGGACTGGCTTGCCTGCTGGTTAGGCTTCATTATTATTTTCGTTGGTTGTTTTGCCGTTCTTTCAGGAAGATTTGATTTTTCTGCGCTGAAATTCAGCACTTGGACCGTCGGGGAGAATACGGATAAGGCGGCTTCGTTATGGAGTCAATTCACTTGGGTGAACTTAAAGAAATTGCTTGTCACCTTCCTTGTTCTTGGTGGCCTTTTCGGAGTCGGAGTCAAGCTGCAGGGGGAGAGTCTGAAGAAGTACATTCCTGCTTTTCTTGTACTCTTCGTTCTTGCCGTCATCGTAAGGATTATCAGTGCCGAGTTTACTCTTAACCGCTATCTGGAATGGGCCTTCTGGGCGTTGATTGTCGGATTGCTGGTGTCCAATACCGTGGGTGTACCCCAGTGGCTCAAGCCTGCTGTCCGCACAGAATTCTATATCAAGACGGGACTTGTGGTGATGGGATTTTCGGTACTTTTCTCAAACATCGCCAAGTTTGGTTTGTACGGCTTGGGCATTGCTTGGATAGTGACTCCGATTGTAATCATCTTTATGTGGTACTTCGGTATCAGAGTATTGAAGATGGACAACAAGCCTCTTGTCATCACCCTTGCTTCAGCTACCAGCGTTTGCGGAACCAGTGCCGCCATCGCTACCGGAGCCGCATCGGGGGCAAAGAAACAGGACCTTTCTCTTGCTGTGTCCATCTCGATAATATTCACCATTTTGATGATGATTTTCGAGCCTATGATAATCAAGGCTTGCCATATGTCTCCTATTATGGGAGGATCTCTGATCGGTGGAACGGTGGACAGCACTGGAGCAGTCGCAGTGGCAGGATCTGCTCTCGGCGGTGAAGCAGAAAAAGCTGCGGTACTTGTCAAAATGATTCAGAATATCCTTATCGGTTTCATTGCTTTCTTTGTTGCCGTGTTCTTTGCGACCAATGTCAATAAGAAGGAAGGGGAGAAGGTTGGTGCCGGGGAGATATGGTTTAGATTTCCTAAATTTATCATCGGCTTTTTCGTAGCATCGCTCGTGGCTTCTTTCATTATCCAGCCTATCTTCGGCACAGATCAGGTGAGTGCCATAAATAAAGTGCTTGACCAGTATAAGAACTGGGCTTTTGTCCTTGCCTTTACAAGTATCGGTCTTGACACCAACTTCAAAGAGATTGCAAAACAGATGCAGGGAGGAAAAGTCCTTTGGCTTTATATCGTAGGTCAATTGTTCAATATTGCTCTGACATTCTTTGCCGTTTGGCTGCTTCTTTCAGGAGTGATATTCCCTGTCCCAAGCCTGACATAAACGATGATAAATAAACAGAAAGTGTTCAAAGTGATCACGATAACAGTAATCGTGGTCACTTTGGTTTTGGCTGGGTACATAATGTGGAATCATCTGGGACTGAATCCTGAGATGGATTTTGGAGCGGGAGCGTACTATTATGCAGATATTCCCGATTTTGATAAATGGATATCCTGGGATGGTTATGAGGCAAAATTACCGTATTGGGTATATGTGGTGCTTTTCCTTGCCTGGGGATATCTGATGTACCGTCTTTGGAAATGGGTGGATAAGCATTGATTGCCCTTATAGAGCAATGTTCAGCACCAGAGAAACGGTCTCTTTGACAAGAGAATTATATATAACCGATACTCCGATGCGAGTATCGTAGGGAATCCACAGAAAATTGCCCAGTCTTGCGACAAAACTTCCGCCATAACCTGCGAAAGCTGTATTCTGACGCTTTCCGGCCTCTGCGTGTATTGTCAGTTCGAAATTGCGCAGGTACGCCACAGGACCAAGTCCTGACCAGTCGAGAGGAAGGATGGCCATAGCATAATCGGCCGTAAATGCTGAAAATAAAGTATTGTCTTCCACATCCTGACGGGAAACCCTGGCCGTGAGTTTCAACCCGTGCTGTCTGGAGAGAGCGGGCACGTAGGCGTAGATATATTGATAAATCTGCTTGATGGAGGAATTGTAGCCGATTTCAGCCCCTATGCCCCAGCGGGGATAGATTCCGCTCGGGGCAATGGGTAGAACAGAATAGGCCCTGACCGCTGCTTCAACATTTGAGACTTCACCCCAAGAATAACTCAGACGTGGAGTCACTGCTCTTTTCCATCCCCCGGATGAAAAGTTCAGGGGGACGTGGCTGCCGACATATCCGGAAAAACCCTGAGAGGAGTAGTTGAGCCGTGCGCTGAAGACAGGGAAAAGACCTGAATAAGTGAGATTGACATAGGCTCCCTGCCGGGGATTGAAGGAAACACCTGCCATTCCGTACATTGTACCGAGGTCGTTCTGGAACATTGCTGTCGCACCCAGAGATGCCGACTGGTACAGTTTGTCATAACTTCCATCGACAGCTGCATTGTAATTGAAGTACAGGGGTGCCCAGGAATGGAACTTGAACAGGTGCTTGACTTTGCTGTAATTCTCAGCCTTGCTGACAGGCAACTCCTTCACAGTGTCTTCGGGACTATGGAGAGGATTGTCATCGTTGGGGAATTCATATATTTCTACCGGGAGATCATCCAGAGCTGTCCTGTGGATGAGCCTTCCTTCCGGACTCAGAGTTGAGAAATACAGGGAGTCATTCCCAATCGCAAACTCTGACGCTCCGTATCGGGTATTGGTGATTTTTCTGAAGAAGGTCCCGTCATAGCCGTAGAGTTCGTTGACAGATGATTGGTCGCAGGTGAACAGAAGAAGATCATCGTCAGACCAGAGTTGCTTGATCTTGATGAATCTGGGAGCGAGTATGCAAACAGGTCCTTGCTCAGTGATTTCATATAGTCCGAAACCGTGTTCGGAGATGGCAGTTACATAGATTCTGTTGCCGATCCAAGCGGATTCCACTATCTGCAGACTGTCAGGGGCGGAGAAGGAATTGATGATGCGTCCGTCTTCCGAATCAAGGACAATAAGATTGGACCCACCTTGCTCGGGGTATTCTGTGACAGCGATTCTTGTTCCGGAGCTGTTGGCTGAAGGGTTGAAGAATCTTTGATGTTTGGTCAGGCGTTCTCTTTTGCCGGAGATGAGATTTCTGCGGAAGATGTCCGAATAAGATTTCAGGCTCCATCTGATGTCCGGGATGGTTTCGCTCCAGATGATACTGGAAGTGGAGGAGGAGTATTTGAGCGAGCTTGTAGAAGAAGCGAAAGGCTTTCCATCCAGAGTGGGCGTTTGAACTAGACCCTTCTTGATGGAATGAAGCTCCCCGGAGGCAAATACGCTCCCGGTGTATTCGGTATGGAAATCAGGTACTTCGCTTACAAGGTCAGAGGGCATAAATGGAGAGCGGGAATCCGCTTCGGAGCGCCATTGGCCTTGATAATACTTGGAGATTTCGGCATAGGCGTCTGTAAACTTGTAGCCTGTGACCAGACTGGAAGTCCGGGACAGATTATTGACAGGGAAGAACCATATCTTGTGGGAAAAGAGAGTTTCGAAATATTTACCTGCAAAATCAGGAACATCGAATCGGTCTTTCATTCCAGCAAACAGAAGATACCCAGCACGATAGTAATCAGGAGTGTAGTACTTTTGAGAGCCGTATCTCCAACGGTACCAGTTCCTCAAGTCTCCATTGTCGAAGGCCACTTTGTAGTATTCCAGGAAATCCGCAGTGTTTCCGCGCCCTGCGGGATGTAGAGAAGTCTCCGCATAGACGGCGTCTCCCTCGAAGAAGGCAGGCCCGCAATAAAGGCCGGCCATCGCTCCACTGAACATCTCTCCGAAAATGTAGTGAAAAGGTGCAAAGTGTCCGCTTCTTCCGTACTGCATTTGGGCAATGTGCCTTGATTCGTGGATGGAAAGCATTGTGTGCGACGGAATTGCTTCCGGAGAATAGGCATCGGCCACTGTCAGCAGGTCAGCGCTGCGGGGTGCCCATGCGACAATGCCATTGGACAGGGTATATCCGGTATGAAGAATCACCGGCATTTTTTTCTTGTATGCTTGATTGGGAAGATATCCCAGATTTATGGAAACGCTCTGATGCCAGGTCTCAAGACTTTGTCCATAGATAAAGGCGAGAGAGTCCATCCCGCGAGGAAAGAGTATCCGATAATTGTCAGTCTTGACAGTGCTCCATTTCACTCGTCCGGGATCGGTCCCAGCCGTGTGGAATTGTGCTGAGGCAGAAATAGATAACAGTGTGCTCAGCAGGACAGTTGCCAGCCCCCTCATATTCATATGGCAAATCTATTATTTTTTTCCTAAATTTGTGCCCAAATTGGATTGTTATACGCAAATATGAGCACTGTGCTGCAGATTCTCACCCTCTTGGGTTCGCTTGGAATGTTCCTTTACGGAATGTCATTGATGAGCGGCGGACTTCAGAAGATGGCGGGTGACAGGTTGAGGTCTTTTATGGCGTCGATGACCTCAACTGCA
>DCIC01000014.1:0-8339 GCA_002315825.1 Bacteroidales bacterium UBA1736
ATGCCTGAGATGATACATCCCAAATGCAAGTCCTATCAGAAGGGCATCGGGTGTGGCAAGATCGTCCAGGAAGTGAGTAGGAAGATTTGCGCTACCGGTGGAGAAATCATCGGCTGGAAATCTGACCTGAGTAAGTATTTCGATTCGGTTCCCATCCAGTATATTGATGGGGTGTTTGACCAGATTGAAGCTCGTCATGGTAAATCCGCACTCATCGATGTATTACGGGCCTACTATCACAGTGACCTTTACTTCGATGAGACTGGGGAGCTGCACGAGGCGTACCAATCCTTGAAACAGGGCTGTGCCGTTGCCGCGTTCCTCGCAGATGCAATTCTCTGGCATGTCGATGAAAAGCTTGACAAGGACTTCAAGGGATATTATATCCGCTACTCCGATGATATGCTGTTTATCGGAGATGATTACCAGAAGGCTATGGAATGCTTGGGTTCCGAGCTGGAAAAGATGCAGATGAAGCTCAATCCGAAGAAAGTGGAATACCTTACTCATACGAAATGGTTCAAGTTCCTCGGCTATTCCATCAAGGGTAAAGACATTTCTCTTTCAGTTACCCGTATCAAGAAGTTCCAGAAAGAGATAGAAGCGCGTACCATAAGAAAAAGAGGCGTGACTCTCGCACGAGCAATTAACTCCGTCAACAACTTCTTGTACAAAGGTAACGGAGAGTTCAGCTGGGCCACTCAGATTCTTCCGGTCTGCAATGTCAGGAAGGATATTGATACGCTGAATGCTTTCGTGATGGATTGTTTCAGGGCCGTAGAGACTGGGAAGAGGAAGATTGGTGGCCTTGGTTACATCGTGGATAAACAAGATGGCTGCATCGCCAGAGGAATTGGCAGAAATGTCAAGGCCAACCGAGCAAAGACCGAAAAGGTATTTGAGCGTTATCTCACTCTGGGGTGTATGCAGAACGCAATTCGGACACGCAAGGCCGTTTACAATACCCTTGTCGCATCATTGTAGGTTAATGCAAACCGGAGAGTGAAGAATGGGTAATTCAATTCTAACAGCTTTTAACCAGAGGCCCTGGCGTCTCCGGGAGCCTGAAGCAACATTCTGTCGAACGAGCTGTCAGGCTCCCGGACACGCCAGGTTTCTGGCACACTGTTATTTATCAATTATGTAGAGTTTTGCATCACCCCATTGACACTTTCCAGAAAATGCAAACATCAGGATTTGGTTGCTATGCTAATTTAATAACCCGCGTGTTTAATAAGCTCGTGTACCTCAGTTTAGGCTGGTTATCCCCAGCCCCACTGAAGATACACGAGCTTCAAACGCGGGTAATATCACAGCGATAGAGAAATGCACCGATAGCAAGGAACCTGAACTCAGCACAGAGTATGAAGTCAAGATTGGATTCTTCTTTAATAAACAGTTTGTAAGGACGAATCATCTGATGATAACTGGTTATCACCAGTAGATTATCAGATTATTCGTCCAGAAACTGTTCTATATCGATACACTACAGTAATGTGCCAATCCAATGAGACTCGCCGGGCAATGCGGCCCGTAACTGCACAAGGGAGTTATCCTTCAAGGATCCGGATTCGAGTGTGAGTCTGACTTCCAGCACTATCTGGCTGGAAGTAAGACTCCATGTCATCCGGATCTTATCGAGTCAATATAGAATCGCATCAAACTTTTGAGTGCATAAAACAACAACAGCATCATGAAAAACATATTCAAAGAGACTTGCGAACTTGTGGAACAAGGAGCAAGATTCAAGATTGACTTCACCTCCAGAACATTGAAGGTGAATGACAACATCATCATCGAGAATGGCTGGAGAGACGAAGGTGAGGCTGGAATAGATGACTTCCAGGGCGTGCCGGTTCTCCAGAACATTGAGGACTTGTATCACGAGTACAAGCACTCCGTCCCAACAGAAAGAAGCGAATCCAAACGCTTCCGCTACTTCAAGGCCCTCAAAGAACACGACCTGAGTGACGAGGATATGCTTTATGGCACTTCCAGAGACCTCGCACAAGTTAAGCTGGAGCTATACTTCCTTCTCTGTGTCATTGAGGGAAAACTCGTCTGGAACGAAGGAACCATGGGGAAATGGTTCTGGCAGTCCAGCTATGATAAAGACCTGGTAATCCTTAGGAGCTGGGTTGACAAAAAGGAAAACAATTAACAAAACACCATTAACAATTAAAAACATTTCTATTATGGAAAAAACCAAAGTTGTGTGCCCTGTATGCGGCACTGAAATCGCAATCCCTGAAAAAGAGTTCATCGCTACCGGACTCGTAATCGGTCAGAACAGTGGTCTTGGAACCATCGCCCTCACTCCAGCAAATCCTGGTAATGGCGCATCCGCACCGGCTCCTTCCACTGGAGCATCACCTCTTCCCAACAAGGCAGATGACCGTCTTGCTGCTTTGAAGAAAGCTGGTATCGACACCACCAACCTCTTTGCAATGCAAGGGGCCAGCGGCAACGGCATGATTGCCCGCCTTACCAATGGCGTTCTCACCGTTGTTCCTGAGGACGATCCTATCTTCGCTGCCATCGTCAACGGAGGTACAATCCCAGAGCGCAGACTCTTCAGACGCTGGGTGATGTCCCAGATGTTCCACATGCTCGCTTACAAGGGCTATCGTGGAGAAAATGGATTCACCGCAGCTCTTCACGCTAAGGGTTATGAGTACCAGTGGTCAATGCTGCTGGAGGAACTTCGTGTTCAGGCTCGTCTTGCCACCCAGGATCCAGAGAACTTCGTGGCTCGCAACCGCTTCTTCAACAAGGAGGTCTGCATCGCCCTCATCAATGACTATATGGACAAGCTGAAGAAGCACATCGACAGCCTGAAGGTGAAGCGTTGCAAGGGCGTTCCTTACATCACCATCCACAGCCGTGACATCTTCGTGGCTGATCTGGAGGCCAAGCTGTATCGCCCTCTGCAAAATGCAAGGTGTTATGTCAACATGTCCAAGAACCCTTTCCAGCTGTACAACGCCATGTGCAAGGTGAACCATCTCCGCGAAACTCTCGCATGGCAGACTCCGCAGTGCCGCGAGTGGGTATCGGCCTTCAAGGGTTCTGGTGCTTACTTCACCCTGACCAACCTCATCCGTTTCCATGGGTGTGCCGTGATGAATGGCAACCGTAGGCTTACCACCCAGAAGTCCCTGGATTTCGTTAACCTCTATGCCGAGCAGTACAAGAAGGAAGGCTGGAGACTCTTCGCTTTCCTGAAGCAGTTCATCGAGCAGAACGGCATCGACATCGAGGCCAAGATGAAGGAGTGGGCAAAAGCCAAACGCAACCGTAACTGTCGATAATCCCACTTTCGCAAAATGCGTATAATGGACTGGAATCTTTTCAAAGATGCTGCTTTAACAGAAGGCGGGCCATTCTCTCTGTCAGTTCAGGCCCAGCCTTCAGTAGAGCAGCTTCATTATCGCTGTCTTATAGCAATGCACCTTCCAGTGGTTATGCGCGATACAGTTTGCGTTGCTTGGCCGGAATACCTTTTAGTGGATCACCCCTATACCGGCGTGCTTCCTGACTACCCTCAGGCTGCACGCCGGTTCTGGTGATCCAATTCATCATCACCGTAGAGTAATGTACCCTTTCGGAAATCAACGCATAATGCAACATATAAGTAGTGGGCTGGACATCGTTCAATTTCAGGAGGCGATGACGGGACACTCCACCGCCACTCCCGACTATCTTCGGGTTGGCCGTTACGAGTCCCGTCATCGCCTCCGTAATATCAAAGCAGTAGAGTTATGCACCTTCCAGCAACTACGAGACAATGCAGTCTTAACTTTCAAGGAACTACAATTTAGTTGGACGCTCTTAATTCCAGGATCCACACGGCTTTCTTTCGTATATCTACGACCTCAGACCGTGTGGATCCTGGAAACGATGCGTCTATACATCGCTTCAATAAAGCAAAGCATCATAGTTTTGAGAAAGCATCTGGGTAACGCGCCCTTTCCAACATTCAAGGAGATTGAGTTTCAATTCCTGATCAACAGACTCCTGTACAACAGAAGCACATCGAGTTATCTCTCGATTTCCTTCTGTTCTACAGGTTCCAGATCAGGACTTATCAGAATCTTACAGCAATGCGTCATAATCTCAGAGAATGTCAAACCCGTAACGCAGCGAAACTTTTCTTTAGTGGGCTATCACTTCAATGCAACATCCATTAGACACACTGCTCTCATCTCGTTGTCACAGATGAGTGCAGTGTGCAGATAGATGTTAATATCGTTCTAATACAGCTATGCGTCAAGGCCCTTACAAGGAACTTTTTATTCTACTATGCCATACAAATGCGAAAAACTCCGTATTGCTGGCACTCAGTACGATCTCAGAAGGAAACTTTCCGATGACCAAATTCGGGCTGTTTCAATTTTAAGTGCCCAAGGTTACAGTCAGCGCGAGATTGCCAGAATGTTCGGATGCGCCAAAGGAACCATCCAGAATATCCTTCATCCCCAGCCCAGGAGACCTCAGCTTCCAAGAGATACTGAATACTGGACTGAAGCAAAGCGTAAGTATAGAAACAGAAAACAAACATTATTCAAATCCGGCGTGCTCTCCAAGAAGAGACGCGCCACAAAAACAAAAGCTTAATAAATCATGAAGACAAAATTTAGTGTGGACTATTGTGTCCATAAGCATTATCGGCTGGAAATTGAGGCCGATGATTTGGAACAAGCCGGTGAGCTTGCCGAAGAAGCGTGGTGCAATTTCGATGAACATCCCTGGGAAGAAAGCGGTGAAGATACGATAGGGGTTGAAATGACACCTCACGATTACTTCGTTTATCAGGCATGGACTGAAGATACATTGGTTGCTTCGGGCCTCACCTATGAAGAAGCGGTTGCGGCTCAGGCAGAACATGACCGGCTGATTGAAGAGGGATATTGTGGGGATGGCTCGTCAGTAATAGGACAGCTCTCTAACCCGGAGGATAAATGGGTTGCACAAAGACTTGGTTTAATCAAAGAATAAGGAGGATACAATATGAAAAAGTTTGAAGTTACACTTTACTACCACACTAATTGCACCGTCACGGTGGAAGCAGAAGACGAAGATGAGGCATTGGAGAATGCCTACGCAGAAGTCTGCAAAGAAGAATATACCCGACAAATTCTGGATGGCCTTCAGGAAGATGACTCTCCAGATGTAACGGAAGTGGAGGAATAAGTTATGGGGTGTGGAAATTCATATAAATTTGGCACGGTCTCTACTAATGGTCAGTTTATCGATTATTTTGAAGAACGGTTGTCCAAAGGAGACGCTGTGGTTTTCAGAGACAATTCCTTTAGAAACTCACACGATTTTTGTCGAGCTAAAATTGCTGATTTACAAGCTGGAACCAAGCCCGGTAGTGTTGACTATGCAGTTTTAACGGAGGTGGAGTATCCCTTCCCAGACGCAAAACCCGTCAAAAGGAAGGAATGCGACCTTCTTATCAAAATTCAAAATAATTTAACACTTTAAGAATTGGGCTATGGCAAAATATAAGGTAACACTTTACTACACCACTCATGTTGAAGTAGAGGTGGAAGCTTCCAGTAAAGATGAAGCTGAAGAGTTGGGATGGGAAGAGGCTGGAAAGTCCAAGTATGATTGCCCCATAGCGGGTAATTGTGAGCATGATTTCGCAGATGTTGAATTGCTTAGTGGGGAGGATGAAGACGATGAAGAACAGGAGTAGAGACAACAAGCGAAATGCAGTAGAGGATTATCTGAAGACCACCTTATCCTCGTCCGGTCTCAAACGCGGCACGGACTACACTCTCAGTGAAGGTCAGGTGTTCTTCAAGGTAATTCCTGAAAGCGTCAAGAAAAACAAACTCACCCAGGCCCTCTCACAACTGTTTCCTCAGTTCTATTTTTCGTGGGATTCTGCCCGGATGCTAACATGGTTTTAATTATGGCTATCACATTTACACACTACACGACAGCCCAGCTCAGAGCGTGGGTTAAGCGTGAACTTAAAGCAGAGATGGGTGATGGGGAAATGATATTTACGGTCAACATCTATGACTGCACCAGGTTCGGTGAAAAAAGGCTCTGTGGTAATTACGGCTCCATGAAGGAGGCGTGCGAAGAAAATGAACATGTCTTTTGGCTTACCCGAAGTCCTCAGGGCGTTTATATGGTTGATTATGTGCTGGAGTACAATTGGGGGAAAGATAACGACAACAACCATATCGCCATGGTAGGAGACAGTAAGCGAGACTGTTACATCAAGTATTTACAAAGTATCTTAAAATGAACTGAATATGGAAACTCAAAACGACACCTTTTCTCTGGAACTCTTAAAGCGTTCCATCATGGCCGGGGCCGCGATAGGTCTGGCCGGTTTTGCCTACCTTGCCGTTGGCGGGGCAATAGGCAGCATTCTCTTCAGTTTTGGCCTTCTGACGGTCTATCTGTACGGTCTGTTCCTTTTCACGGGACTGGCTGGGAGAATTCCAGTAAATCTGAGCGATCTGTCAGGTCTCTTGTCCGTTCTGATGGGAAATATCTTCGGGGCCATTCTTGTAGCTTTGCTGGCGAGGTTATCCCCCTTGCCCCTTCAGGAAGCAGCTACCAATGTATTCTTGGCCCATATATCTCTGGGCTGGTGGCAAGCGGGCCTGTTGGCCGTTGCTTGCGGATTTGCGGTAGAGGAAGCGGTATTTGCGGCGAAGAACGGCAGCATACTCCCAACTTTCCTGGGAGTGTCTGTATTCGTCTTATGCGGTTTTCCCCACTGTATCGCCGATGCGTTCTATTATGCCCTCACCCCTATTGATGTATTGCGGGAACATGGGCCTCAGATGATGGGCGTGTATGCGATGATTGTGCTGGGAAATTTTGTTGGATGTAATATAAGGAGGGCATTGAAATTAGTATGATTACGGTTCAGGTACACGATTGGGACAGTTTCGGAAATTACCGAATTGTCCGTGACGAGCAAATAACACGAGAGGAATTGGTGGAACTGAAGAAGCAAGCGCGGGAATCTGCCAGGGAGAATTTGGACTGGGAGGTGATTGATGAGCAGAACCGTGAATATTGCGAGCGAAATAATACTCAATTCTGCCACCTTATGTATTATGCCGAACTCGTCAACAAAAATGATGAGGTGTGGTTTGCCGCCATCTATATGCACGGCGAAGCCCATACCGAGGACTCCTTTGAAAAAATTGCCACACGGTCTGACATAGGCTATGTAGGCGCATTCCACAGACAGATATGTTCTTAGACGAAAAACTAAAAATCATTTACGAAGAGTTCGCCCCTTCCGTATTATCCGGGGCCGAAGTTCTTCCAAAACTCGCAAAAAACCTGGAGCTGACCATTTTCTCCGAGTTTTATATTCCTACCACTGCCTTCCCAGTATCCGATAAGGAGTATCTGGAATATCCCGTAAAATTGAAGCAGATAGATAATATGTGGAAGCTGTTTTGTAAGCAGCACGACACCTATCACTGGTTCAATGCGGGAGACTTCCAGAAAATGCTGGGGAAGCATTATATCAACCCGTATAGCCGCCAGCGCATCTTTCGTAAGTTGGGATGGGAGGTTCCTTCCTTCATGGTTGCCCAAGTTCTCTTTGATGTGGACTACAGGGGCAAGAAATATGTGAACCTTGATTTTGGCTACCATGCCGAAGATAAGATTGAGGATTCATATATCTGGAATGAAGATGGGCCTTGGTCTATGCAAGCAATCGGAGACCAAATGATCGACTTCCAGCTTTACTCCTGGGATCAGAAGAAGCTGAAGATGGATTGTTGTCTTATGCAGCCGGATGCCTACGGGGTGTTTCACCGTGGAGAACTAATTTCAGAACCACAAATATCAATTTCAAATATCAGAGTTGCCTATGAATAAAGAAAGACGAGAAGAGCTTTATGAGGTAGTAGAACATTTGGACGATGCAAGTGCTCGTCTAAATGAAATCAAAGATGACGAACAAGCAGCCTTCGATGACCTCAGCGAAGGGCTTCAGTATTCCCGAACTGGAGAATCAATGCAAAATGCCATTGATGAAATGGATTCGATAGATGCTGACATTCAGGGAGTTATCGAAAAAGTTAACCAATTAATCAAGCCAAAGAAGAAAAAGTAGGTGGAAAATTTGTATTATGCAATTTATCTTACTATTTTTGCAAAAATTACATTATGGATAGAGCAAAATTCTGTAAAATGCTCCTGATTGCCAAGGAGTATTCCGGCAAAACCACCAGCGAGATATCTTTTGATATGAGGATTCTGCCTGGAGGACTCAGGCGAATCGAGCGCGGTCTCTTTGCCTTCCGTATGGATAGATGCCTGGCGTATCTCAGCTACAT
>DCIC01000014.1:8445-11960 GCA_002315825.1 Bacteroidales bacterium UBA1736
GAGCAAAGGCGGGACAAGCCTAAAACCAGACTGGCCGCTGATCTTGGTATCGACAGAACTTACTTTCTGCCAATCGAAAATGGGGAGAATATCATTTCCATTGATATCTTCCTCAAATTCGCCGACTATTTCCAGTATTCCCTCACATTAACGCCGAATGAGTGATAAGTATATGCTGTTAAGCAATGGGCCTTGTAAGGTTCCATTGAAATGCGATGAGAATGGCTTTGTCCTGCTCATCGCCAAACAAGCTATTACTTTTGGCTATTCAGACGAGAGGTTGTGGATATATTGGCTATTCCAGATTAAGAACCGAGGGCTGTTTGCAGAGCATTTGCGAAACTGCATCAAAGGGGAATTATCTCCTATGGATATAGACAATGCAATCGACCAGTTTATTTCTGCACGAACTCCGATTCCGGTAGATGAATATAGGCTGGAAGATGTGCCTTTAGTGGCTGATTCGCAGAAGGGTATGAATCTTCCGATTCCGTGCTATCTGTGTACTATTTCAGCACAGCACGAGCGAGAGCTTATGCAAATGATTCTGAATGAACCGTATGATTCAGTGATGTGGCGATTACGCAGTTGGTTCAGAAAATACTGCCAGGACTACGGACTTAATTATGATAAGAAGTGTAAGGGCCAGCAGTATCAGTATTTAGCCGAGTCATTTCTGGAACAGCACGGTATTTCTCCGCTTCCAGCAAAACCGAAGCCTGAAGTACCGCCACAGGATAAGTCCGGAGATTCCGTCAAATGGTTCCTGGCTATCGTAGTCCTTATCGCTGCATGGGCCGGTGCTGGAAGTTTGTTTTTGAACCTTGGTGACAAACTGGCACAAACGGATGGATTCTCGTCTATTGTCGGGATCCTGATGTTTATGTTCGGCTTTTTCCTTCTGGGTTTACCTCTTTATCTACTATCAAAATTAAAAAAATGATTAAGCTCACCGAAAGACACTTGGAGAAACTGGCTATCATCACCGAATTGCCGTTGGAAAAAGTGACAGAGTTCGATACGATGGGGCTGTTTGATTCTGCTCGTGCGGTAGAGTTGCTGATAAAATATGATTGGAAGCTCTTAAAGCGGCAACAGAAAAAATATACAGCTCATCAACGGATCATGGCCATTGCCAATGAATACAACATCACGGAGCATCGGGTGAAGCAAGCCATCTACACCAAGAGGGTTATGGGGTACTTCTGCAAGAAATGCGGCATGCCGATTACGAAAGTAGAACACTCCAGGAATCGTGGGTTATGTGAAAAATGTACTATCGAGTCCATCAAAATCCAATAATATGAATAAAAATGCAACTGAGGCGCATCGGTTCTATAAAGAACAGTATGCACCATTTATCATCTTTTTCCGTGTAGGTAATTTCTATAACGCATATTTAGAAGACGCACAAAATATATCATCCACTCTCGGCATTCCTATCAAGGATGGGTGTGTCAAAGTTCCATCCGACCAAATTCTTGATATAGTCGGCACGCTTTCCCAGTCCGGATTTCATTCCAAAATCATCACATATCGAAATGATAATGGAAGGTACACAATACCGGATGTAACCCGTTTGAAGAAAGAAATGGAAATGGACAAATAAAAGAATCGCTTTAATACAAAGCGATTCTTCTTTTTATGTGCTAATCCGTTGTTCTTCAGAAAATTAGCTTGATTTGCTCATAGTTTTAACTTTAATGTATAATTGTTTGAAAATCAAGCATTTACGAAATGTTTTATGCCGAAAATACTTGGCAGAAAAATGTTATAATACTATATTTGCATCGTCCATTATGGGCGATGTTTTTAGTTGAATTGAATAAAATCGAATAACAACATGGAGAATGTTATCACCAAACCTCAACCAAAAAGGGTTTTCACGAAGTTAAAATTTATCAAATCCGAGCAAACTGGAGCCATTATCAGCTTCGTTTCGCAAAACCCTAAAACCGGGCAGATTCGTGGTGTTCGCCAGGACGAACCTTATCCAAAGAAAATCTGCATCCTCGACAGACAACTCGTTAACGAGATTCTATTGAATACGCTGTACGAAGCAACCCTCATCCCAATGACCAACAAGGACGGTTATGTCGTAATCGAAGCCACCCCAGTACAGTTCAAGGCCACCATTGAAACCACCTATGTTCCGAAGGCCGTGTACCAGGTCGTTGTCAAGTTCGGCAACAAGACCATCCAGTTTGATCCGAAGGACGGAAGGAAGGATTCCGTCAAGAAGATTGCTGAATGCCGCCGTATTTTGGAAACTCGCGTTGATGTCCGGGATCTGCCTCAGGTTCTGGAAGACTTTGAAGAAGCAACCTATAATCTTATCCGCAAGTATGAACAAGATGGATTCATCTACCGTTGGGGTTAAGAAAGCGAAGCTCCCCAGGAAGCGCAAGAAGGCCGCTATCAAGGCCCAAGGTCGGAAGTGGTACTATGATACCATTCGCCTACACAATATCATGGCGGCTAAAGGACAGGCCGAACCAATATGTAAGTTCTGGAGGAACGATTCGCTCAAACCCAAGCCTTATATGATTGGAGGGCAACCCCGCTTGATTCCCGTGGCAACACGATTCTGGTAATGGGCAGACCTACATGCGGCATTGCAACTGATGCCGCGCATTCAACTAAAAACGGCGTGACCGAGTATCAGGGCATTGACCTGGCAACTGGGGAACGCATTTTTTATGAGAATCTTGGGAACCAAACCGTGAACATCGGAGAGTTCCTGGGCGTTGTGGAGGCTGTGAAGTATATCATCGAAAATGATTTCCAGCCACGGATCATCTATACCGACAGCCAAACCGCAATCGCATGGTTCAATAATAAATCAACCGCTTCGGCAAAGAAGAATCGTGAGCTGAAGAAGGCCGAAATCTTTCTCAAAGCATTGTCCGCTGATGTCGATACAATTCAGGTAAAGCACTGGGACAATAGAAAATGGGGCGAAACCCCGGCTGATTTTAATAGAAAGTAAAAACTATTTCTCCACCCTTTCTCTATTCATTAATAGAATATTGCGGGGTGGAGAAGTGGTATCTCGCTTGGCCCATTACCAAGAGGCTCGCTGGTTCGATCCCAGCCCCCGCTACAAACTATCTAAAAACAGTTCATTATGAAAGTATTTGCACTTGTCGTAATAGTTCTGCTCGTTATTATTGTATTCATCCTTTCTTCTACTGTTTCCTATATGATGGGCGAAAGAGAAGGTCGGAGAAAAACCATGAAAGCAATTTCAACGGCTCTTAGTTCTCTGCCTTATGCACTCGCGGCCATTCAGGGAGCTGATGATGAGCCTGAGGATAATCCGGAAACGGAGTCCGAGAAGGCTGAAGGTGATGCAAAGGAGTAGGCTATGAGAGGTATTGAAGTGTGGTGTAATGGTAGCACCCCAAATTTTGGTTTTGGTAGTAGGAGTTCGAATCTCTTCATTTCAACAATATTCATTTCCAAAACACAATGTCAATGAAAGAGTTTTTCGCAAAAATTGCCGCTTGGTTTGG
>DCIC01000014.1:12011-12519 GCA_002315825.1 Bacteroidales bacterium UBA1736
AAGCATTTGCTGGCCGGTTTCCTTATTAGCGTAGTAATGGGTTTTTGTGCCGGTATAGCCGCCGGTGCTGCCGCCGAGTACAAGGACTGGGCGTACAACGGAAAGTCCAAGGGCTATAAAATATTTGACAAAGGAAGCGGCTGGGATTGGCTTGATTTCGCTGCAACCGCAATAGGCTCCCTGATCGGTGGAATCATCTGGGGAGTGATTATCAAAAGCATCCTCTAAATAAGATTTTCATAAGGATTAAAAAATTGGTTAATGGTTGGCGGCCCGTTGTGAAACGGGCCGCTTTCTTTTGTTTATGTTCCTTGATATTTCCGGTAGTGTTCCCAGTGAATATATTAAAGTGAAATTTTTTCTAAAACGCTGGAAAGTCATTAAAAATAGGTCATTATCACACTTTGAAAATATAGTTTTTCATTATATCTTTGCTGGCGATAAACTGAGGTTGAGGCTGAAAAGTGTGTCCAAAGTGTTCTCAGTCAGTTCATTGAAAATCACAACT
>DCIC01000125.1 GCA_002315825.1 Bacteroidales bacterium UBA1736
CAATATTTACTCGGGCAAATATGGACAAATATGAATCCTCACTTAAATCAAATGAAGTAGAAGGCTGGATTGGCAGGAATATTTCTCTGCCGGCAGGTTTTCTTTTTGCCAAGGGGTTTGCGAGGCTTGGGGTGCATCCAAACGCAGTCTCAGTCCTGTCAATATTGGCAGGAATATGCAGTTCTTTCTTCTTTGTACACGGAAGCTTCCATTATGAGGGCGCGTGTGGCCTGATTTCCAACATCATTGCAGCCTTGCTTATGTTTCTATGCGGAGTACTTGACTATGCTGACGGGCAGTTGGCCCGTATGACAGGCAAGTCGTCCACATTCGGGCGGATGCTGGACGGAGCGGCGGCTTTTGTGTTTTATCCTTTTATTTACTGGGGGCTGGTTTTGCGGATAGTCAAATACCATTCAATCGAATTTTCGCTGTTCGGTATACCTCCGACTCATCAGAATGTCATCCTGTTTGCGATAGCGGTTGTTGTTCTGGCACATTTTTCCGGGTATATCTGCTTCGCATCTCAAATGCGGAAAATAGATTATTATATCCAGGCTCATCTTTTCTTTCTGAATAATGTCAACAGTGAGCTTGAGGATTCTTCTGACCTGCAGAAGAAATATGACTGCCTTGACTGGAAAAAGGATTTCTGGTGGAAGATATGTATGAAACTCTATCTGGATTATACGAAAGCTCAGGAACGGACCACTCCGGAATTCCAGAAATTCAAGAAAGTGGCCCGTGAACGATTCGGCTCATTGGAGAATATTCCGGAATCCCTGCGTATGCATTTCCACGACGGCTCGCTCCCTCTGATGAAATATGCAATACTGCTCTCGTTCAACTTCAGGACGATTATGCTAGTGCTCTTCTGCCTGCTTGACATTCCCTTCGGATATATTCTTTTTGAAATGGTAGTGTTCTCTTCAATCTGCGGGATTATGGTCAGGAAGCACGAACAATTATGCGGCCAATTGACAGATGATATTTTATCCGAAGACCGCAACCAAAGCCGAATATGTCAATCGTAATTAAAAAAGTCACACGCCGTTGCGAGTTGAAGGCGTTCATCAATTTTCCCGAAAGCCTTTACCGCGATTGCGAGTATTATGTGCCGAAACTCTATTTCGACCAGTTCAACACCCTCTCACCGAATCGTAACCCGGCATCGGAATTCTGCGAATCGGATTTGTTCCTTGCCTATAAGGACGGCACTCTGGTTGGAAGAGTGGTCGCCATAGTCAACCGGAGGGCAAATGAACAGTGGAATCATCAGGAGGTACGCTTCGGGTGGTTTGATTTCGTGGATGACCGGGAAGTCTCGCAGGCTTTGATTGAGCAGGTTGAAGAGTTCGGCAGGCAGAGAGGGATGGACAAGATCGTCGGTCCTCTCGGATTCACTGACTTCGACCCTGAAGGAATGCTTGTGGAGGGCTTTGATGCCCCCAGCACAATGGCGCTGAATTACAATTACCCATATTATCCGGAGCATATGGAGGCTCTGGGATTCAAAAAGGACGTTGACTGGGTGGAATTCAGGGTGAAAATCCCTGATGCGCGTCCGAAACGGATAGAAAGGCTGTCAAAGATAATCGGAGAGCGTGCAGGCGTTCACAGGGCCGATATCAGCCGACGGGATCTTGCCAAGCCGGAGTGCTGCCACGAGTTGTTCCATCTCATCAATGAATGTTACAGGGACCTTTATGATTTCACTATCCTGCCGGACTCTATGGCCGAGAAATATATGGGCCTCTATACGAAGGTGGTTGATACGAGGTATATTTCTTTCCTGAGAAATGAAAAGGGTGAGATGGTGGCTTTCGGAATAGCAATGCCATCCATTGTGGGGGTATTGCAGAAGACAAAAGGCCGGCTGTTCCCGTTCGGATGGCTCCGGCTGCTATGGACTCTTTTTGTCAAACACGGAGAAGGCGTCGAGATGCTCCTGGTAGGAGTGTGTCCCGATTACCGGAACACCGGAATCAACAGCATAATATTTGCAGACATCCTGGGTGAGTATATCAAGAACAATGTCAAGTGGGCCGAGACCAACGCAATACTTGAAACCAACCTCAAAAATCAGGGGCAGTTCCGTGATTATGAACACCTTATCGAGAGAAGGAGGAGGGCTTACATCAAGTCTCTGTAATCTACAATTTTCGCAGGACCTGTATCAGGCGCAAGTTGTCGATATGATTTCTGACTGCGAGCCGGATGTAATTTCCGCCATTGAAAGCGGCCTTTGTGCTGCAATCCTTTATCAGGACGTTTTCATCAAAAAGCCTGACCGCCAGTTCCCTTGAGGAATATTTGTCCGAGACCTTACAAAGAAAATAGTTCGCCTGCGACGGAAACACTTTCAGATAAGGGATTTTCTCCAGCTCGGCCCTGAAAAAAGCTCTCTCTTTCCGGAACAGTTCACAAGCCTTCAAATAATCCTTCCTGTATTTCTCGAATATCTGCATGAAGAATTCACCGAAGGAGTTGACATTCCATATCGGGACTTCTTTCTTAAGCCTTGATATGGCCTCAACGTCCCCACTGGCGACGATACCCAATCTGATCCCGGGCACTCCATAACTCTTGCTTATGGACTTAACTACGAAAAGATGCGGATTGTCCCGCAGTATTCCGTCATCCAATAACGATGATTCTTCATCGGCAAAATCCACGAAACTCTCATCCACTATGAATCGAATCTTTTTTTGTTTCGTCCACTCGACAAGACCAAGCATTTCTTCCCGTGCAATGTAATTTCCTGAAGGGTTGTCAGGATTAATCAGCAATAGCGTATCTATGGGTTTGTCTGCAAAAAACGCTATCAGATCTTTTGCAGAATAATGGAAATCTTCAGATTGTGGAATAAACGGAAGAAAATTCTCTTTATCAACGCGATTGGTATATTCTTCAAAAGTCGGTAAAACATTCCCTATTGTACCGCTCTGACCCTCCATCAACAACTTGATTAATTCTGCCGCGCCATTCCCGGCAACAATATAATCCTGTTTCACATTAAAAATTTTGGAAGCAAGAAGGGAATTGACGTTCATGCCTGACGGATAATCACATACTAGTTTCTCAAAAGACGCTTTCATCTCATCCATCATTTTTTGCGTAGGGAAGAACGGATTGACCAGATAACAATAGTCCAGCATTTGGGGATAACGCCAATATCCGCCATATCTTGATATCACGGATAAAAATCTTTCCTCGCAGGACTGTGCAAACATCCCCGACGCGATATCCAAATCATGAACGTCGTCTATCTCATACCATTTCTCCCCGGAAAGAGGCAATGCTGTAAGAGGAGCATTGTGAAGGTGAAGAATGACCCTCAAAACCTGCTCATAATATTCATTATTGCCCATAGCGGTACAATATGCCTCCAGGAAAGGTACATAATATCTCGCTGAGAATTCCTTGCTGAATTTATAAATGTTAACGGTTTTGTAATATTGGGAGGATCTTTCATATTTGAAATCGGCTTTATCGATAAAACCGGTGATTTGACCATCCTCATCTATAGTCACGACCGTCCCGTCCATCCAACTCTCATATTTATCCACCAGTGCGATATTCGGAAACGGGTTTTCCGTCAATTTCCTGACAATGACCGGATCGAAAATCAAATCGGACTCAAGCAAAACAGTATCCTCCGCATGCAAATGATCTTTTGCCAGATAGAGAGAATAAATGTTGTTAGTCCTGTCATATATCGGATTCTCAACATACACCACAGGCGTACCCTTATATGAAGAGCCAACGTGATTCCTGACGTTCTGTCCTTTATAACCGACGACCAAAACTATCCTGGAGACACCGACATCGTGAAGACAGGCCAATGCCCTGTCAATCAGCTTTACACCATTTACTTCCAACATACACTTGGTATTGTCGTGGGTATATTCACCCAGACGTTTTCCCATACCGGCAGCCAGGATTATTGCTTGCATATTATTATACTGAAGTCTTGTTATATGTCTTTACAGAAAGAAGATAGGTGAGAGCGACAAAGGCGGACAATGCTCCAACCGGGACGAGGATTTCACCGAAAGCGGCCCCTTTGAGATATGCGGCCCTCAGGCCCGAAATCAGATATCGCGCCGGAGATGTCCAGGTGGTCCATTGCATCCACTCCTTCATACTCTCGATCGGAGTCTCGAAGCCTGACAGCTGCTGGGCGATGGTAAGGACTATTGTCGTAGTAAGTATGACGTGTATCGGCTTGGCTGATATATTTCCTATCCAGATGGTAAAAAGAATGGTCCACAAAAGGAACAGGGAGAATATGATGAAGACACCCAAGGCAGAGCCGTTCGGGCTGAAATCGTAAATGAAATAATACATCAGGTTGATGAAAAGCAGTTCGGCCACACCGACCAGATAACATACCAGCGTCTGAGACAGCACAACCTCCGAGCGGGTCACGGGACTTACATTCACCAGTTCGTCGGTACCGTTGTTGCGGTCGTTTATTATGTTTGTACCGGTTATGTTGCCCCCAAGTATTGTAACGAGAGACATCAGTACGGCGGGCAGCATAAATATCAGATAGGACAAGAGCGGATTGAACAGGTTCCGGATGGATATAAATTCGGAGCCGGCAGACAGCCTTGTTCCCGACTGCTCTGCGAACTGTTTCAGGCAGCGTTGCAACAATTCTACCACCACTTGTACCCCCGTGATTGCCGAAGATATATTGACAGCATTGGCAGTGACGGAGATTCTGGTGTCGACGGCGCCTTTTGCACCGAATCTGAGCAGATTCTTTTCGCATCCTGCGGGAACCTCGATTGCGCAGTTGACTTTACCCGCCTCAATGAAATCCATCGCCTCCTGCAGTGTATTGCAGGTCGAAACAAGAGATACTTGTCGTGAATGTCCGATGGACTGTCTGACCATCATTGAAAGCTCCGACCTGTCATTGTCAATAATGACCACCTTGAATTCCTTGAGGGAATAGTTGATAAGCCTGGGAGAAATGCAGATGATAAACCAGGGATAAGCCAGCAACAGCAGGACAAGAGTCCTGTTGCGAAGGATCAGGCGGAGGTCCTTTATCGCCATTGCACAGAATCTGTTCAACCAAGCCATACGTTATTCTTCATTCTATGATGGTCCAGAAATGCAAATATAACTGTTGAGATACCAATGCACAAGATATCCTTCCACACGGCAAACAGGGACTGGCCTTCAATCATTATCTTACGAAAAGCATCCATAAACCAACTGATGTAGAAAGCTTTGCTGACTTCCTGCGCCCATTGGGGCATATTCTCAACAGGAGAATAGATGCCACAAAAATAGGCTACCGGCAAAGTTATTATACTGCTTACCAGCACTATGGCGTTGGCCTGGGAATCCGAGAAAGTCGATATCGCCGCTCCAAGCAGGATTGTTGTGAATATGAACAGCAGTACAAGTACTGACAAATCTATGAACCGCCCCTTCAAAGGAATTTCCAATCCCAAATGTCCTGCTGCAAAGCAGCACAAAAATATCACAAAACCTATAATGACATACGGAATGGATTTACCGGAGAGCATCTCCCATTTGTGCGCAGGAGAAGCAACAATGGAATATATAGTTCCTGTTTCCTTTTCCTTTGCGAATGATGCCGCAACGAGGATTATGACGAAATACAGCATCGCATAGCACATAAAACCCGGACCGAAGAAGAAAACGCTGAGCAGACCGGGGTTGTGCAGCATCTTGACGGATACTCCGACAGAAGAAGCCTCATATTCGGTAAGGGCACTTGAAAGATAGGAACCGGCTGTGGAGCCGATGAAAGGATTCGTGGCATCGGTAAGAATCTGAATCCCGGACTCTCCCGAACCGAAAGCGGAAGGAAATACCAGAATGGCGTTGAGCCTGTCCCTGATCATCATATTCCGGCCTTCTTCAAGATTGGCAATCATTCCTTTGTATTCAAACAACGGATTGTGGTTTATCCGCTCAATGAAAGAGCGTGTCTCCTCAGAAGCGTTCGGGGCGAATGCGGCAACTTTGATTCTGTTTATGTCGATTGTCGTTGTCAAGGAGAAGATCAGCATATAAAGGACAGGAGCAAACAATATCAAGATGATTGTGTACCTGTCGCGGATAAGTTGAAGGAACTCCTTTTTTATGATTGGCAGAAGGTGCATAGGAATTGCTTGTTAATCTCGGAACGGGCTTGATATGAGGTCGAATACATCATAGAAATCCTGCGAAAATCCGCTTCGCACCAGCTTATCAAGCTGTCCCATTGCCTTTATGCCGCCATCAACCATTATGCACTGGCGGTCGCAATACATTGCCTCATCCATGTTGTGAGTGGTCACCAGTATAGCAGAGCCACTATGCGCATACGATGTTATGGTTTCCCACATCTTGTCGCAAGTTTCGGCATCCACACCACTTGTGGGCTCATCGAGGAAGACTACCTTTGGCTGGTGAAGCGTAGCTGTCGCGAAAGCCACCCGCTGTTTCCACCCCAGGGGAAGGGAACCGAGTATGCGGCCGGCCTTGTCTGCCATTCCCATACGTTCGAGATGCTCGTTTACCATACGTTTCACTTGAATATGGGAGATACCGTGAATTCCGGCAAAAAACTGGAGATTCTCCTTCACGGTAAGGGTTGGATACAGGCTCATTTTCTGGCTCATATATCCGATATGGGACTTCAGGTCTTCAGCCTGTGTGCCTATGTCATAGCCCGCCACTATCGCACTTCCGGAACTCGGACGGAGCAGGCCGCAAAGCATCCTTATGGCAGTGGTCTTGCCGGCTCCGTTGGTTCCCAGAAAGCCGAATATTTCTCCTTCGTGAACGTCGAAACTGATATTGTCCACTGCCGTGAAGTCACCGAATCTTCTGGTAAGGTCGTGGACTTCAATACACTTCGGAGAACCGGCTTCCGCAGTTTTGTTCATCGGACGGAGTTCAGTGCCGCCTGTCACTGTTTCCCCTGTGCCGCTTATCGAAGTTATTCTTCCTGACTTGAGATGCGCGACACGATGGCACCTTCCTATTTCCGACTTGTACGGGGTTGATATGATTATCGTAATGCCTGTATCCCGGTTCATCTGCTCTATCAGCTCCCAGAATTCCATCCTGGAGATGGCGTCAATTCCAGTTGACGGCTCATCAAGAATCAGAAGGCGCGGCATATGCACAAGAGCACAACACAGGGCAAGCTTCTGACGCATTCCTCCGGACAACTGACCCGCACGCCTTCCGGCAAATGGGGCAAGCATCTTGTAAACCGGTTCTATGACAGGAGCATATTCTCTTTCACTTACCTTGAAAAGCTCGGCGTGGAATTTAATATGCTCGTCTATCGTCAGTTCATCATAAAGAGGCGAGGAGGCCTGGACCAGAGCCGTTGTCCGATAGACGGTACGGTTGTCATTCCGCACATCGTTACCGAATACCGTGCAGGTACCCTTATCAAACGAGCAGAGGGAGGCGATTATCCTTGACAATGTCGTTTTTCCGGAGCCGTCGTCACCGGCAAGGCCGAAGATTTCTCCCTGAAATATCTCAAGAGAGATATTGTCAAGAGCCTTCACCTTACCGAAACTCTTCGAGAGTCCTTTTATTTCAACGACTTTCTCCGGCATATTCCCTTTGTCCTATTTCAGCCAGACTTCACCGTACAAGCCGTTTCTGAGGAATCCGTCATTTTCAACTGTGATTTTCACGGCATAAACCAGATTCGAACGGTCATCACTCGTCATTATGGATTTAGGAGTGAATTCACTTTCAGGCGATATCCAACTTATCGTTCCGTCATATTCACGCTCGTTGCCGCCGAAAAGAGTCCTTACCTTTACCATCCTTCCAAGCTTGACTTCCGACATCCTGCGGCCTTCGAAATATGCTCTGAGATATATTTTATTCAGATCAATCTGTTTGAACAAAGGCATTCCTTCTGCAACTACTTCACCTTCTTCCACATAGCGGGCAACGATTGTCCCGCTTGACGGGGACGTGACGTGACAGCGGCGTATCAGGTCCTTGACGGATTCAATCTGTATGTCCAGACTGGCGGCGTTCCCCTGATGGGCGGCGTTGGCATCGCTGATGTTTTCTTCCAACGCCTTTATCTGCCATTCGAGTGTCAGGATATTGTTGTCAATCTGTTCCTTTTGCTGGGGAGTGGCCGCACCGGCTTTCACGAGCCTGTCGAGGCGTGCCTGCTCCTTGCGAAGCTGTTCCTGCTGCATTCTGAGTGATTCAGTCTGTGTCTTTGCGTCACTCAGAACTGCAGATGCGGTCTGTCTCTGCCTTTCAAGCAGCCTTTGCTTAAGGAATAACTGGACGGTATCGATTAGGAGCAGCTGATCACCGTCGCACACGAGGTCACCTTCAGATGCGTTGATGCTCAGTATCTTGCCGGAGGTTTCGGCACTGACGGTTGTCATTGGGGCTTCGAACACACCGGTAGCGTCACTCTTTTCGTGAGAGCAGGATACCAGAGCCAGTATGGCGAGCATTGAAAAGAAAGTGGATTCTATTTTCATTGTCTGTTATTTTATTCGTTTTCTATTTTCTCCTGCCTGTACAGGGCCTGGAGAAGTTCAATCTGATGGATGCTTCTCTGAAGCGAAGCGTCTGATTCTTCATTGATCTTCTGCAGAAGGTCAGAGGCATCGATTACTCCGCTGTCAAGTCTCTCCTCAGCTGACTTTCGCACATCGGTGCGGAGTTGGAGTATCTCAGTATCATCCTCCAATGTCTGGTGCAGGAAGAGTATCTCCTGCGATGCGCCGGTATTGCTCAACTTCGTCTTGAAATCAAGCATATCCTTCTGTATGTCCAATGCCTGCATCTGCTGATTGATGAGTGCCTTGTCATTCCTGCGAGTGTACAGGGGATACAGGTTGAACTTCAACTGTATTCCCAACATTGCATTGAATGACGGGTTATAGTCTGTCAGCCCCTTGAAGATATTTCTTCCAGGATATCCATAGTACGCATCAGCGACGAAACCTATTTTCGGCGATAATTCAACGTCCAGTTTCTTCATCTGCAACTCCAGTAATCTGCGGTTGCTCTCTATGAATGCGTATTCAGGACGTGACGGGATGATGTCCGGTTCGGCAGGTGTAATCAGTTGCTCACTGCTCAAGTCTATGGATGTCAGCAGGGACAGCGACAGTCGGGAGGACTTGATATTGGTCTCTATCAGTCTGATCTGCTGCCTTGCGGACTTGACTTCGGCTTCCATCGACTTGATGTCCATCGTTGAAATTCCGCCTTCGTCGTAGATGGACTTCATCCTGGCAAGGTTGCTTTCCAGCACGGATACCCTGCCTTCTGCCTGCTTGAGGCGCTCTTCGAGTAGCAATATGGAAAAATAGACCTCATCCACCTGCCTCTGCAGGTCATATAGTGACACTTCGAGTTCCGCCTCATCTTTTGCTGCCACGGCCTCGGCGGTCTTCTTTCCGAGAGCGGATGCACCTCCATCCCAGATATTCTGCGTGACGCTGGCGCTGACCTGATACTGCCACGGCTGTTCCTTTTTCCCGGAGAGGTCAATCATAGAGGCCATCTTTCCGAGTATCTCTCCCAGATCCGCGGCATCGGTGACATTGCTGAGCCAGGCTCCGCCGCCACCCAATTCCAGACGCGGCAGCCAGGAAAGCGAAGCGTTATGGACATTGCATTCCTTCGTTGCGCGGATAAGGTCGTACCTGCGCACGAGCGGATAGTTCTCCCGCGCCTTGTCCCGGCACTCCTGAAGGGTGACATCGGCGTTCGCAGAGACTGTAAAGGCCAGAGTGGCCACGAGTATGGTGAAAAATCTTCTCATCGGCTGATTGTCAGTTTGCTTCTCGATGGATTTTATATGATGTGCGAGTAAGCACAATTAGACAAAGTTACACTTTATTTTTGAAAAACGAATTACACTCTACTCGTTCATTTTTTCAATTCACTATCAAACACAAACGAAATTATGACAGGATTCAATCAAATCGAGAGAAGCCGGAGGACGGCTATCTACATCCGCATCCCCGCCAACCTGAGTTCAAGCACGAAACGCAATCGGTGAGAAAAAACTGAGCCGGGCGGCTATTGTTTGTGCGAAGATAGAAAAATTATTATTCCTTTTGCATTATGACTGCATATTGGTATCTTTCTGAATTCTTTTTGTATATTTGTCAAAAAT
>DCIC01000073.1:0-579 GCA_002315825.1 Bacteroidales bacterium UBA1736
GTGATGCTGATGTCCGGACAACTTGTATAACCTTATGCTTGAAACATTTATCATTATATTTCTTTCCACTCTGTTCTATCTGGCCATTGCCAATAGGATGAGGAACTACGTCAGAATCTTGTTCTATCAAGGTATCTTGCTCTTTCTGGTAGCCGCTTTGCACCTTAACGAGTTCAGCGTGTTCAATCTTATCGTTATCCTTTTGGAAACCATAGTCTTTAAGGCGATGGCGGTACCATACTGCATCGAGAGGATCATCCGGCACAATGGTATCACCAGAGAGACCGAGCCCTATGTCCCCAATTTCGTGTCTCTGCTGATAGCTGCGGGCATCGTAGTGGGATCCATCCTTCTTTCCCGGAGTATAGATGATGTCATTCTTGATAAATTCTTTTTTGTCGGGGCAGTGTCGGCCATTTTCACCGGCCTGTATCTTATCGTGTCGCGCCGCAAGATTCTGACCCACGTCGTCGGCTACTGCGTGATAGAGAATGGAGTGTTTATCCTCTCGCTGGCTGTGGGAAATGAGATGCCTGCGATGGTTAACCTCGGTGTGATGCTTGATATTTTCGCTTCTGT
>DCIC01000073.1:734-1168 GCA_002315825.1 Bacteroidales bacterium UBA1736
AAGTCGGTGTCCTGTGTGCTTGGACTGCTTTTTATGGGAGTGCAGACCTTGCTTACCGTATATGGTGTCACTCATCCCGGAGTCACGGAGCTGGGCTTTTTCAGTTTTGATGCGCTCGGTCTGATACTTCTTCTCTCACTCAGCATAATCAGTATCCCGACGCTGATACATAGCCGCATCTATCTCACAAGACCCAATGCCCCGGCTTCCAGCGCCGCGATATACAATTCATCCTGCGTGCTGCTGATAGCGGCAATGACAATGGGGTACCTTGCCAATCACGCTGCAGTGACGTGGATATTCACAGAGATTACCACCCTCAGTGCGGCGCTTCTGATTTATCATCACCGCAGCGCCCTTGCGCTCGAGGCCACGTGGAAGTATGTCTTCGTTTGTGCTGTCAGTATATGTTTCGTGTTTGTGGGCATTCTGTT
>DCIC01000073.1:1327-14973 GCA_002315825.1 Bacteroidales bacterium UBA1736
CCAATGTTCACCGCCGGTGTGGATGCCAAAGACAAGGCTCCCGCTCCGGCAGGCGCTCTGCTGGGCAGCGCTCTGATGAACCTCGGATTCTGTGGCATCTTTAGAGTGTATGCCTCCATCAGCGGTACTCCGGTAGGTGAATGGGCGCGTATGGTAATGCTTGTTTCTGCACTGATGACTCTCTTTATCGCCACTATCTATATGGCGAGGATAAGGAATGTGAAGCGAATGCTTGCTTATTCCGGTATCGAGCATATGTCTGTGGTGATATTGAGTCTTTGTTTCGGAAAAGCAGGCTGTATTGCGGCCTTGCTTCACATAGTGATGCATACCTTTGTAAAATCGGGCCTTTTCTTCCATTTTACACAGATTTGGAGAGTATATTCGAGCAAGATGATTGATGATATGGGGGATTATCTCAAACTGAATCCATTCGGTGCTCTTGTACTGTTGTTTGGGTTTGTCAGCATTGCGGCAGTCCCGCCTTCGGGCCTTTTCTTCAGTGAACTCCTGGCATTCAAGGCAATGATAGCCCAGGGGAGTTGGGCGGTTTTCGCTCTCACTGCGTTTTTGCTTACTGTGCTGCTCTGGGCATTTTCAAGGAGCATTTTCAGGATTATTTTCCTGCCGGCATCCAGACCTTTGGAGAAGCTTAGGATATCATCTTGGGAATCAATTACTCAACTTGCTCTTTTTGCTCTGGCCGCATACATCGGCTTTAATCCACCCTCGTTCCTACTCGATCTTATCGAACAGGCGGCGATATTGATTTCGTAATGACTATGACTGAATTATTGCATATCAGCAACGGAAGTTGCGTAAACGTGGCGAAGATTCCGCTCTTGAGTTACGATTGCTTCCGGGCTGTGACCTTGGAACTCTTGGACGTAAAGACTCGGCACTGTGCCTGCTATTTTGCTTATCCTTGTGGCGAGGGACTAAGACTTGTGATGTGTATTGCGGATGATGGGCAAGGGGATATAATCGTGTATGCCTGCGATGCGCAAAAAGGTGAAGTATTGCTTTCGGCGGCTGCACAATGCCTTGCGTTGGAACGCTTTGAGCGTGAGATTCACGAGAACTGGGGACTTGAATTTGAAGGTCATCCCTGGTATAAGCCGGTGCGAGATTTCCTGCCGGGCAAATACGAGTTTTTCCAGATGGAAGGCGAAGAGCTTCACGAGGTAGGCGTTGGCCCTGTCCATGCCGGAGTGATTGAACCCGGTCATTTCCGCTTCATCTGTAATGGTGAAGATGTGCTTCACCTTGAGATTCAGCTGGGATGGCAGCATAGAGGGATAGAGAAGCTTATGCTGGAGAAGAAACGCCTGATTGAGCGCGTACTCCTTTCGGAGGGCATAGCAGGGGATACTTCTGTAAGTCATTCAAGTGCTTTTGCCACTGTTTGGGAAAGCCTTTGCGGTTTCAGGCCCGGCAGGGAAGTGCTTTGGGCAAGGACCCTGGCGGCAGAACTTGAGAGATTGGCCAATCATACCGGTGACCTCGGAGCCATCTGCGGGGATGTGGCTTATCAGCTCGGTGCGGCTGTGTACGGCCGTTTGCGTACCCCGATAGTAAACTTCTCACAACGCTGGTGCGGCAACCGTCTGGGAAAAGGCAATGTGCGCCCATTCTATTCTCCGTACGCCTTTACAGAAGAGCTGAAGACGCAGCTTTTGAGCGATCTCGCAGCTTACGAGAGGGACTTCCTGCAGATGAGTGATAAGATACTATATTTCCCTTCAGTGCTTTCCCGTCTGGATAGGACCGGAGTCGTGAGCCTGGAGCAGGCGGAAGAGATCGGAGCGGTGGGAATGGCTGCCAAGTGTGCCGGAGTCGAGCGTGATATCCGCTCATCCCATCCATACGCAGCTTATCCATCACTCAATGTCCGGCCCGTCGTGAAGACTGCCGGAGATGTTCTTGCCCGCACGGAGCTCCGTATCGATGAAGTCAAACAATCGCTGGGCATCATCCGTGCTTTGCTTGAAGACATGCCCTCTTTCGGAAGGCAGGAAAACTTTGACGGCAGCCCGATGGCTGATTCTTTTGCAATCTCACTTGTCGAGGGGTGGCGCGGAGAGATATGCCATATTGCCATTACCGCTCCTGACGGTTCTCTGATTGCATACAAGATTAAGGATCCTTCATTCCATAACTGGATGGCTCTCGCTCTGGCGGTGCGCGGTAACGAGATCTCGGACTTCCCTATATGTAACAAAAGCTTTAATCTGTCCTACTGCGCCCACGACCTTTAATAATTGATGCTATGTTCAAGAGTATAAAGATATTCCTTTCTCAGGGTAAGCAATTTATTCCTGATGTACGCAAGGCTAAGGCTCCGGGAGTATTCCGTGGACGTCCTGTGATATCGACTGAAAGTGTTGATCAGCAGGAGTTTGCATCTGTGTGTCCGAGCGGCGCTATAGCTACGACCCCGGTCAGTATAGATTTGGGGAAATGCCTTTTCTGCGGCGAATGCGAGAGGTGCTTTCCTCAGAAAGTGCATTTTACGGATGATACCCATATGGCTACAAATGTGCGCGAGAGGCTCATTGTCCGCGAAGGCGAGGATAAGCCTATCGAAGTCGACAAGAATGCGGTGCGCCCCGAAATTCGCAGGATTTTCCGCAATTCACTCAAACTCAGGCAGGTATCTGCCGGGGGCGATGGGAGCTGTGAGGCAGAGCTCAATGCTACGGGCAATGTCCAATTCGATCTCGGGAGATTCGGAGTAGAGTTTGTCGCATCACCAAGGCACGCTGACGGCGTGCTCATCACCGGCCCCATATCTTCAAATATGGCAGGGGCATTGGAATTGACCTATGAAGCTTGCCCGGAGCCTCGGATTGTGGTCCTGGACGGCACCGATGCAATCAGCGGGGGTATCTACTCGGGCTCACCGGATCTGGACAGGTCCTTTCTTGACAATCATCAGGTCGATCTTTACATCCCCGGCAATCCGGCTCATCCTCTTACGGTCATCAATGGAATCCTGGACCTTACAAGATAGCACATCTGTCAGTTGGTCTTGTGATAACTCAGAATGGCCCAAGTAGTTGTAAGGAAGCCGATGATAAGCAGTGCGGCAAGATCCACCCAAGTGTCCAGAAGGTTACTCCCTTTAAGTATTATGCAGCGCATGGCGTGAGCGAAATACCGGAGCGGATTGGAGTAGGTGATTATTTGAGCCCATTGGGGCATTGACTCGATAGGTGTGAATATGCCGCTCATCAGCATAAAGATCATACTGAAAAACCAGATGACGAACATCGCTTGCTGCGAATTGTCGCTGTAGTTTGAGACCAGAAGACCGAACGAGGCCATTACGAGGATATGGGCGAGGGTAAAAATAACTATGTCCAGCAGGCTTCCCTTAATGCCGTATCCGAATACAATGAACGACAACAACAGACAGCTGAACACCATAAAGTAAGCCACTGCAACGTACGGGATCATCTTGCATAGGATGAAAGTCGTCTTGCGGACAGGGGTGACGTTGATCTGCTCGATTGTACCTTTCTCTTTTTCTCCAACAATGTTCAGCGCCGGAAGGAAGCCGCACATCATAGTGATGGCGATGACTATGAGTGCCGGAATCATAAACATCTTGTAGTCCAGAAACTCATTGTATCTGTAGTCTTCAATGATTTCTATCTGTTGGCCCGCAGCTGGTCCCGGAACACTGCCGGATGAGATGAACCCGGATACACACGCGTTCAGATATTGTGATCCTATGCTGCCCCTTGTCCCATTGACGGTATTGACTTTAATCTCAACCGGAAGGTCATCAGCCTGAGGAACCGTATGGTCGAAATGCAGGGCAAAGCCTGTGTTGATGATAAGGATTGCATCAATGCGGCCGTCATCCATCATCTTCTGTGCTCCGTTTTCGGTAAGGGTCTTCTGAGAGTTGGTACTCATCGATCTGAGGCGTTTCAAAGCTTTCTTTGCTCATATCTTTGCCCGTTAGCAGACTGAGCATCTTGATATATGCACTGCGGTCCGTTTCCAGCGAGACCTGCTGCTGGTCGCAGGAAAGGATGCTGACTTTGATCTGGTCCTTGTCCGAAGAGTAGGCGACGCCTGCTTCCAGTAAGGCATCAAATTCGTGAAGGTTGCGGACTAGGTTTTCCCGCAGCAGTCTATTCAGCTCTGTCTGCTTGTCTATAAGTATGATACCTAGGTAAATGTTCTGGATGCGGGAGCGGATGGAGTAGAGATTGACATCGAGCTGACGATTCTTGACGTCGGCACCTGCCTCAATTATTTTCCGTTTGGCGCTGGTCGCTCCACCATCCCACAACTGCTGGGTGATGTCCGCTGTGATTCCGTATTGATCGTGTGGAATGTTGAAGGTGAATCCCTGTATGTCGAAAGGCATTTCAACTACATCGGACTGCCAGCTTGCCTTTCCTGAGATGTTGAGCTGAGGCACCCAGGCCAAGGCTGCATTGTTGAGGTCGTATTGTTTCGAAGTCTCGATCAGATTATACTCCTCAATCTGGGGATAATTGTCATAGGCCATCCTGATACATTGGTCTATGCTTGTCTGGCCGAAAGCTATGATCGTTGTCAGCAAGGCCGGGACTGAGAGTGAGAGAAGTTTGCGTATCATATTCTATGCATTGATTCTGATATTCGAATCCGAAATGGAGTATCTGGCTGTGATTATTTCTGCCGTTTCTCTTTTTCTGCGCGACAGATAGTCCTCAATCCTATCTTCATCATAGCCGCAGAGATTTTCGAGAGCCGGTATCAAAAGGAAGGGAGAAACGACCAGAGAGAATACAGTTTCCACTATTTCAGTCATATTGGATTCTTTGATCATTCCTTTTGCTATCTCTTCGGCAAGAAGTCTGGAGTGACTGTTAAATGTCAATCTTATGTTTTCTTCAATCTTCTCCCTGTGTATGTCGAGAAGCTCCGGGCAGGTGCGGATTACGTCCTGAATGAGAAAAGGGAAAGATCTGTCTTCATTCAGCGCATCATACAATGCGCACGAGGTATTGACAATAATCTGGACGAAGGCGTCATCCGAATTCATCACCATCTTCATCCTGCTGATGAATCTGGTCACGTGGGCATCCAGTATTTTCTGGAACAGTTGTTCCTTCGAGCGGTAATAGTAGTTAACCATTGCGTGGGTCAGTCCTGCACGTTTTGCAACAGTCACCATAGATGTGGACCGGTATCCGTTCTGGATGAATTCCTCTTCGGCAATTTTCAGTAGATTTTCTTCTTTTGTCATTTAACAGGTATGTCTAACAGGTGTGTTAATGCAAAGCTAAAAAGAAATATCCATTCGGCAATGGATATTTCATAATGATTAACTGATATCTCTCTTGAGGAGGACTAACACATCTCCATTCTGAAGGATGGTATTTCCGTCAGGGATTATTTTCTCTTCCCCGCGTTTGATCATTACAAGGAGATTGTGCCCGGCGTTTGGATATTCTTTGACCATATGTCCCGCCCATTTTGATTTTTCGGAAAGGCGGTGCTGTATGAGACTGTCCGTGGTCTTGTCCTCATACGAAGGGGAACAGAATACGACGGAGTCTCCTGCCTGCAGCAATGTGTCTCCGGTGGGGATGATCTGCTCGTCATCTTTTAAGACCAGAATAAGGAGAAATCCTTTGGGCAGCTGGAGGTCTTTCACATATTTTCCTTCCCATCTTCCGGTTTCAGAGATTTTAACGCATCCGAATGTTATGTCAGTGGTCTCTTTGAAATCGTTGAATGTCGTCATAACATCGGAATTGGTGTCAATCATATTGGTCTTTTTTGCGACCGCGGGAATGAGTGACCCTTGCAGTGCGATTGAAATGAGTACAATGCAGAACACGATACTGAAGATGTCGTTGCTTAGAGTGACATTGGATGTCAGAATCATTATCGCAAATACGATTGATGCGGCACCTCTGAGTCCGGAGAATGCAATCAGACTGAGCTGATTTGCACTGTATTTCTTGAATGGGTGGAGAATCCCCCATATCGAAAGGGGCCGTGCGACAAAAGTCAGGACGGCAAATATTATCAAAGAAGGGATGAGAGAGTGGTAGAGATTGCTGGGATTGGCCAGCATTCCGAGGAGGAAGAAGATGATGATCTGCATAAGAGATGTGATGGCGTCAAACACCGCCACAAGCTGTTTCCTTCCCGGGAATTGGGCGTTTCCCAGAACAATTCCCACGATATATGTGCTCAGATAGCCGTTGCCCCCGATCAAACTTGGGATGCAGTAGGCTGCAATTGCGATTGCTATGAAAAGAAGAAGTTCGAAGCCATTATTGTTTGTGACGTGGAAATGTCTGAGAAGATATATGGATCCTGTGGCAATGACAAGTCCCCCGCCTGCGCCGAATACTATCTGAGAGAAGATTTCCCAGATGACGTGGCCTGTGGATACGGAGCCTGTCAGCAGGGACAGCATTACCGCTGTCAGCATATATGACATCGGGTCATTGGAACCGCTCTCCACTTCAAGAATGGGGGCGGTATTGTTCTTGAGTCCGAGTTTTCTTGTACGCAGAATAGAGAATACTGTGGCGGCATCGGTTGAGCTGACTACAGAGCCCATAAGCAAACTTTCGATCCATCCCCATTTCAGAACCCAGTGACAGAACAATCCTACAAAGACGGCCGTCAGCGCTACACCGAAGGTGGCAAGCAGACTGGCTTCCACTATTATCGGCTTGGCGGATTTCCATCTGGTGCCGAATCCTCCATAAAACATTATGAATATGAGGGCGATGGTGCTGATATCGCCCACAAACCATCCTTGCTGTGATGCAAATTCGTTGTCCTGACTTCCGCAAATAAGACCGAGGGTCAGGAAGAACAGCAGGACGGGGATTCCCACTTTCATTGAAATATTGTTCAAGAAAACGCAGGTGATGATAATAATGGAGAAGATGAGAAGATATACTGCCATATTTATTTCTGGAATTTCATTGTTTTACGGCGTATGATATTTTCAGCCCAATTGGGTAAGTGCTTCAGAATAGGAATAAAAGCGCAGTTCCACCAGTCCGGGACTGCCCAGCGCCTGTGGCGGAACAGAGCCCGGAGCGAGAGTTTGGCACAGCGGTCAGGGGTCAGGAGCACTCCGCATCGTACTCCCAGGCTCTGCATATTCTTGCTCAGGCCATAGAGGTCTGTGGCGATTCCAGCCGGGCAGATTGCGGTGACATAGACTCCTTTCTCTCTCACTTCCTTTGAAAATGCGATTGAGAAGGCCTTGACATAGGCCTTGCTGGCACTGTACAGGGCAATGCCCGGTAGTGGCATCCAGATTGAGTAGGAAGACATATTGAGGATGTGCCCTCCTCCTGTCTCAATCATTTTCTGTCCGAACAGGCGGCATAGTTTTGTCAGAGTGAGATCGTGAAGGAAAATCATCCTCCTTATTGTGTCCTCGTCAACTTCGGTGATGTCCCTGAAAGAGAATTGCCCCGCATTGTTGATGAGAACGTCGATGCTCTCGCTGTGGACCTTTATGTCGTCGAAGAGGGTCTCTGCTGCATTTTCTGTAGCGAGGTCCAGTACGACCGGCCTTACACTGACCCCGTAGCCTTTCTCCTGAATCTCTCTGGCGGCATCCAATACTGAAGAGCTCCGTCCGACCAGAACGAGATTGTATCCTTTCTTTGCCAGCCGCTCGGCATACTGGCGACCCAGACCCCGGCCCGCGCCGGTTATCAGGGCTGTCATTTTATCTTGCGAAGTTCTTTCCATATCTTTTCAGGGATTTCATCCTGGCAATTGTGGCAGCAAATCATTTTGTCAGAATACATTCTGGCCATACAGTAGTCCCTGTGATCGCACTTGCTGCGGGTGTTCATATCACCGGCCTTCAGTTTGTTGACAAAGTCGGGGTCGTTGACAAGGGCGCGCGCAATCTGAACGCATTCGAAGCCTTCATCCAGTACTTTCTCAATTCCAGCTCTGGAAACAAGTCCACCTACGTAGATTAGGGGAATTTTTATCTCTTTTCGGAATTTTTTGGCATTCTCCAGGAAGAAACACTCTTCGTAGTCGTATTGCTTGATCATCAAGTCCCCGAAAAGAGAGATTACGATTTTTTGTGGCAGACTTTTGAACGGCATATAATAGGCCATAGTCTTTGTGGGGATTTTGCCTCTCATCACAGCCATAGGAGCTTTTGATACGAATCCGGCAGAGAGGACAATGCCGTTCACCCCGTGCTTTTCTATTTCCTTGGCTATCTCGATGGATTCGGGAATCTGGATTCCGCTCTTGAAGCCGTCTTCCATATTGTGCTTGACCAATACGGCCATATTGTATTTGGCTGCTTTCTCCACGGCCTCCTCAAGGCACATATTCATCAGACGCATCCTGTTTTCCAGAGACCCTCCGTATTCGTCGTGCCTGTGATTTGTATAAGGAGACAGGAACTGTGAGATGAGATAGCCGTGTCCCGCGTGGACCTCTACAGAGTCAAATCCGGCATTGTGGGCGACTTCCACTGCTTTGCCGAAGTCCTTTGCGGTCTGAATGCATTCCGCACGGCTCAGACGCCTTACAAATGTCGGGGAATATAGATTGAAACCGTATGAAGGGCCGACCGGGAATGAGCCGGCCGTGAACCAGTGGGTCATATTTCCGCAGTGACCGATCTGGATGCCGACAGCCGCTCCTTCGTTGTGAACGGCATCCGTAATATCCCTCAGGGAAGGAACGATCTCGTCGCGGAGCCATAGCTGGCTATTGAAGGATATGGCTCCACGGTTGATGGCCGCATATGCCAATGTGGTCATACCTACACCTCCCCGTGCAACGCTAACGTGATAGTCTTTCAACATTTGGGTGGGGCCGAAGTCCTTTCCCATAGATTCAAAGGCTGCCGAACGTATTACTCTGTTTCTCAATGTCAGAGGTCCCAGCTGATAGGGGGTGAAGAGAATGGAATCATTACAGTTGCTCATAATTTCTGCTGTTTTTTCAGTCAGTGTCTCCAAAGATTTCCTTGTGCCTGCGGTTGATGTTGGCGTAGGTTTCTATGTAACATTTGAAGAATCCTGTTGTTTTGTCTGTGATGATGGGGTCTCCCGGCTCCATCTGTTCTATCTTTTTGAGGTCATAGCCGCCATTGACCTTCCATCCCCAGTCCTCAAGAAAGCCAATGTGGATAGCATCTTTGGGACAGAATAGGGAACATCTCATACACATAAGGCAATGGTGGTGAAACTTGATGGTGCCTTCTGTGTCGCGGAAAATGTTTTTGGTCGGGCATCTGTTGATGCACAGATTGCAATCTATGCATTTGTCCTTGTCCACTTTGTATAGGAAGGAATTCACGTCACCGCCGATATATTGCGGCCTTGATACAACGGAAGAGACAATCCTCGGCCACAATTTGTAGCGCTTGATATTGGGGATTCTGTTCTTTACTTCATATACAAGTATGTCGAGCAGTTTCTCGTCCATCGTGAGCATCTCTTTGACAAGCTTTTCATCAAAGCGGAAATGGATGTTGTATGGCATCAGAAAATGGTATTCATTCTCTGTCTTCACTCCGTCCCGCCTGAGTTTTCGCAGGAAATACTTTGATGATGCATCGTTGGCGTGCTGTGTCTCTCCTGAGTTTTTGTAGATGAAGGCTCTCAGTCCGCGTGGGAATTTCTGGGCTCTGATGAATTTCAAAAACGCCCAGGGAGCGCAATAACCGTAGATTGGATGTCCCAGACCTATGATATCATAGGGGGAGTAATCCAATCTCCTGTTGTCAAGAGGGTCTATTTCGTGCACGTCCACTTCCCACCCTTCTCTTTCGAGACGGCCTTTGAGCTTTGAGGTGAGAAATCGTGTGTTGAAAGTGCCTGTGTAGTAAATAAGAAGACAACGCATTACTTTTTCCTCTTCTTCTTTTTTATGGCATCCAGAAAACTCGTTTTTCCGAGGGTGATCAGGTTGACAAGACCTCTTAGCTCGAAATATTCATAGCATCTGGTGTAGCCGATGGAATATATCCTCCATTCTTCATTTTCTTTACGGTAGGACACATCGTATATTGCGGCTCCGTGGAGCTTCATTTTATATTTCCTGTGCAGGAGGTAATCCTCCAGATACCATTTTGCACTGGCCTGGGTGCCGTTTTTGACATCAATCTCCCCTCCGTGAATAAGATGGGTTGAAGGCATATCGACACTCATCGCTTCACGAAGAAAACCAAGTACGGCATCCCTTCCGTTGTAGGACATAGACCCATTGCCATAGGAGGATGTCACGTCCTGGGTGAAACAGGATTCCAGACCGTCAAAATCGCGGGTGTCCAGACATCTCTGGTATTTTGCCTGAAGGTATCGGATAGCTTCGATATCCTCCAGCCTTGTAATTCTTTCTTCGAGGGTCATAGTGTATGCTAAAAGATTTTCATTGATCTGACCAGCTTCAAAATACAGGTGGGAAGAAGCTTGACAAGCACTATCAATAGTTTGCTCGCAAAGCCGGGTGTGATTCTGGCCCTGCCGCGGAACAAAGCGTCGATGCCTTTCTTTGCGAGCTTCTCCGGGGTGATGATATATCCCAAGGCAAGACCGGTCCTGGTCGCGCTCGGGCTCAGATTGTAGAGTCCTGTCGCAACTGCTCCGGGCCTGACACAGGTTACGTTTACTCCTTTTTTGAAGAGCTCTATGTGTGTGCAGCGGGAAAAGTTTTTCAGGAAAGCCTTTGTGGCTGAATATGTGGCAAGCCTCTGTACTGCTATGTCAGAGGTTATGGAACTCATATTGAGGATGTATCCTTTACCTCTCAGGACCATATCTTTTCCGAAATAGTACTCCAGCATTGCGGGAGTATAGACGTGGAGGTTCAATATAAGGGAATTGAACTCGGCGGAGTCATCAAGGAAATCTCTGTCGTGATAAACACCTGCGTTGTTGATAAGGACTTCTATTTCGATGCCCCCTTCGCGGCATTTTTCATAAAGGCATTTTGCCGCCTCCTGCTTGCCCAGGTCCATTACAATGGGGATGACGCCGATGCCGAATTCTTCAGTCAGGATGGCGGCTTTCTCATTTAAGGGCTTGTCCTCATTGCTTACGATCACAAGGTCGTATGATCTTGATGCCAGCTCTCTGGCGTATTGATATCCGATTCCGGAACTTGCTCCGGTAATCAGGGCGAAAGGCTTTGTGGTGTTCATTTAATGAATGATCTGAATTACAAAATTAATTATTTTGTTTGACATCCTAATAAGTACTATCTTTGAAATTCGTTTTAACTGACGATAAGAAATGCACGAACTTCCTATCACAAAAAGCATTTTCAACACTGTGGTGCAGCGTGCTGAGGTTGAAAAGGCCAAATCGGTGAGGCGAGTGGTCCTGGAAATCGGAGTCCTCAGAGACTTTGTCCCGATGATAGTACAGAAATACTGGGATTATATTTCTGTGGGATCAATAGCGGAAGGCTCTGTCATCGAAATCCGGGAAGTGGATGCAGGCGCGGTATGCGGCAGTTGTGGCCAGACATACACAATAGGTCGGGACAATATCTCCAATGCCTGTTGCCCTAAGTGCGGATACCGTTACGGCCGTCTGGTGTCAGGAAGCGAACTGAGGATTGTGGGGATGGAAATTGAGAGATTATGATTATTACTCAAGTAAACAGAACTTAGGACAATAATGGGACTTTACAGAGACCTCCTGAAAAGGATTGATGAACTTAGTTTCGGTTTCCCCAAATCATATGTGGGAGCGGATGTGATGCTCATAAAGAAAATTTTCAGCAGAGAAAACGCCAAGAACTTTCTGCTGATGGCAAAGGGCTACCAGAGGGCGGAGGATTATGCCGAAAAAAACGGGTTAACTCTTGAGGATGCGAGAAAGCGCCTTGATACAATGGCCGAGCGGGGACTTATCCTGCGCCGCCATAGAGAGGGAGGTGACGAGTACGGGCAGCATCCATTCGTGATGGGCTTTCTGGAGTGGCAGGGCAATAGGGCAGGTGCAGGCTCTTCCTGGCTTTATCATACGGGGATATATATGATTACATCCAAGTTTGGGTCCAGGATGAGTCAAACGATGCCGTTCTACCGGACTCTGCCTCATCATAAAGAGTTTGTGGAGGGCTCTGTCATCAAGCCTTATGATGATGTCGAGGCACTGCTGGATAAACATCGCCGCTTTGCCGTCGGTGTCTGTATGTGCAGGCTTATGGACAAGATGAAGCCGAACAACCCCTGCCATCATCCTCTGGAGACTTGTATCGAGACTGACGATTATGCGGATTTCTATATCGAGACCGGCATCGGACGGGAAATAACCAAAGAAGAGGCTCTTGCAATATTGAGAGAGGGTGAGAAGGACGGGAGGATCATTCAGGCCACCAATTCGCAGGAGGGGGAGAATTTCTGTTCTTGCTGCGCCTGCGGCTGCGGTATGCTGTTTCTGAAAAAACAATATCCCGGACCGTCCGCCGCACTTTGGAGCAATCATTTCAGTGTGATTGATTACGACAAGTGTATCAGTTGCGGTAAGTGTGTAAGCCGTTGCACATTCGGATATATCAGCAAAGACCCCGAAACGGGGAAGGTAAGCGTGGATCAGGAGTCCTGTCTGGGATGTGGACTTTGTGTCTCCACCTGCCCGACGCAGGCTATCCGTCTTCATCAGAAGAGTGAAGACAAACTATATACACCGCCACCCACCTATGATGATGCAATGGAAATATGGGAGGCGGAAACTGTGAAAGACTATAAGCACTTTAAGTAGTGAAGAAGCGATATTTGATTTTTTGGCTGATGCTTGCAGTGACTGTATGCACCGCCACTCTTTTCCCCAGGATAAACATTAATGAAGATATGACCGAGTATCTTCCCTCTGATTCCAGAATGAGGGAAGGCTTGGGTGTATTGAGACAAGCTTTTCCCGAGCTGAATCTCAATGCTCATATCGTTAAGGCGATGTTCAGGGATGTAAGGGATAAGGATGTTCTGGAAGGGGATTTGGTCTGCCGGGAAGGTGTGACCGGCATTCAGAGCGTCAGTGAAAAAGACCCCTACATCTTATACCAGCTGACAGTAGGGGATGAGGCTGACCCCAAGGCCATTGCGGCAGGCATTGCTGAAAAATACGGCGATAGCGTCGTGGTTGAGACTAATGCAAACAGCAATATGCCGGACAATATGGTGCTGGTGCTGATAATCGCTGTGGTTCTGGTGTTCGGTATTCTTTTCCTTATGTGCTCGTCCTTTGTCGAGGCGCTGCTCTTTATTGTGACAATAGGGATGGCTGTTGTCATCAATATGGGTACAAATGCCTTTTTGCCGAGTGTCTCGATGATGACCAATACAATCGTGGCTGTGCTCCAGCTTGTCCTGTCTATGGATTATTCCATCATTCTGATGAACAGGTACAGGCAGGTGCTCGTTGAGGAAAAGGATATTGACCGGGCGATGTCGCTTGCCCTGAAGTCTGCTTCATCATCCATATTGAGCAGCAGTTTCACTACAATAGTGGGACTCCTTGCTCTGGTGTTTATGAAGTTCAGGATTGGGATGGATTTGGGGATTGTGCTCGCAAAGGGTGTGTTGTGCAGTCTCGTGACAATATACACTGTGCTGCCGGCTTTCATCCTGTTTTTCGACAAATGGATTAAGGCGACCGAGAAGAAGGTTT
>DCIC01000073.1:15126-15920 GCA_002315825.1 Bacteroidales bacterium UBA1736
GTCTTCCCCAATCAGAACCTTTTCTCACTGGTATATCGTACCGAGGATGAAGAGCGGGTCATCGCATTGATGGATGATGTGTCAGGAGACGAGTCGGTGGTCACAGCTCTGAGTTACCCTTCCCTTCTTCAGAAGCAATATGATGCGGGAGAAATGTCAAAGGCTATTCTTTCTTTGACGGCTTTGCCCCTCGGGGATGATGTTCAGCTGCCGGACAGCAGTCTGATGGGGGAAACGACCCTGAGACTTCTGTACTATTCCCGTCTTCATCCCCAGAGAAGCGAAAGGATGAGTTTTGAGGATATTATGGAGGTGGCTGAGGATGCATCGCAAAAGGGACTTCTTCCTTCGGGGATGGATATCAAGGCTCTTTCCTCGGAGTTTGCTATCCCCGGGATGAATTTTGAGCTTGACTTGGGTGAAGCCCCGGTGGAGAGCAGCGTCGAGCCTGTTGAGGCTACCCCGGAGGTTGAAGTGGAGCAGAAGCCGGAGGCAGAACCGGTGCCGCAGATCCAGACCGAGGCGGAGCCTGTCATAGCGGAGAAAGTTTCCAATGATTCTCAGGAACCTGACCCAGAGTCTCTTCGGACAAAGTACCATTTTACTCCGGAAAATTGCCTGCAGCAGATGGGTTCCGCCGAATTGGCAGGTTTTCTCGGTTTCAGCAAGGGACAGGCCTCCACGATCTTTGCTATGGCCGGGCGCAAGAAAGGGACTATGTCTCCATATGAGTTTATTCACTATATGATTGACGTTGTCCTGAACAAGAAACTTCTGCGCTCGATGATAAGTGA
>DCIC01000073.1:16125-18392 GCA_002315825.1 Bacteroidales bacterium UBA1736
ACTCAGGCTATAGGGGAAGCAGCTCCGGAGACTGAGGCCCTCTCTCCTCTTGAGGAATTGGCCGCTATGTTCGTTTCCGGGGAGAAATATTCTTCGGGGAGGATTTATTCGGCTCTTGCCGGAGCGGGTGTTCCCGGAATCGACCGGAATATGGTTGATATGCTGTTTATGTATTATGGCAGTATGAAGAGCTATGACGAAAGTCAGACTATGTCAGTGGAAGAACTTGTGGATTATCTCTGCAATGATGTTGCAGGAGATGAGCGCTTTTCTGTATTCATTGATGATCAGACCCGGGAGAGTCTTGCCGGTCTGGATGAGTTGATGTCTGGCGGCGCGGCACAGTTGAGAGGGGAGGATTGGTCTATGGCTGCCATTGTCACTGAGTATGGTCTTGAGGATGCGGATACATTTGAATTTATCTCAAGGCTCTCCGGTCAATGTGAAAGTGCCTTCGGGGGAGATTATTACCTAGTAGGCGAATCTGTGATGTATAAGGAGATGAAGGATGGATTCAAGCACGAGTTGCTGATACTGACTCTGCTTACGGTGATATCCATTTTCCTTATTGTAGCAATTACCTTCCGCTCGGTTGTTATCCCTTCCATTCTTGTGATGACAGTGATGACGGGTGTATATGTGAATGTCATTGTCAGTGGAATGGGCGACCGGACTATGCTTTATCTGGCTTATCTCATTGTACAGAGCATATTGATGGGTGCTACGATTGATTACGGCATCTTGTTTACCAATTACTATCTGGAATACAGACACAGCGGCAATGATAGGGCGGAGGCACTACGCAAGGCATACAGAGGCTCCATCCATACGATTATGACGTCCGGACTGATTATTGTGTGCGCTCCTTATGTGATGTCCCTGTTGCTCCCCGATCCGGCTATTGTGTCTATCCTTTCGAGCCTGACTTTCGGGGCAGTTGCAGCAATCCTGCTGATTTTGTTTGTGCTCCCTTCAATGCTATCCTTCTGCGACAGAATTATTGTCCGGAGAAGAAAGCCTATTGAACATCCTTCAGGGACAGAATCTGAACATCCATCAGATATGGATTGCTGATGGTGCTGGAGAACCAGGCGTTGACAGCGTGAATGCCCATTTCGTATGTGTATTGACGGGCGGTGCATTTGATTGTGCCGTTCAGGATGGATGCTCCGATAAGATCAGTATAATCAAAGCTGTAGATGAATTTCCCCTTGCAGGCATCAAGTGTCTGCTCGGTGACGAGGCTTCCGTGCAGGAATGTCACTGCGGATACCATAGGGTGCAATTCGAGCTCTTTTTTGATGAGCTGGGGGATGTCGTCCTTGTCCATATCCACGACAAGCTCCAGATAATTGTCCCCCATTATTTTGGCCGCCTCTTCGCGTCTTGACACGGCTGAGGATGTGTTGGACTTCCCGACAAAAAGAATGTATCTGTGATTGTCTTCCTGTATCCTTTCGTACAACTCCTTGACGGCGACCTCGTTGTCTGTGTAAACCTGGGTGCGGCAGATGTCATATATGGGACTGTCCTTTCCTACAGGAGAGTCAACTGTCACCAGGATGGCCCCGGTGCTGGCGACAAGTGATGCGGCCGCTTCTTCTACTTCCTTGCTGAGAGGGGAAATGATAAGTCCGCTCAACTTTTTATATGATTTCAGCTCTTCGATGGCCTCCAATTGGGATTGAGGGTTGTAGTCACCATCCGGAGCATATACGGTCAATGCGTCCACTCCGAGAAGTCCGGACTGGTAAACGATACCGTTATTGATGAGCTGCCAGTAGTCATCGGTCCCGGAGCCGAGAATTGCAGCCGCAATAAATGAATTCTGTTCGCTGCTCTTTTTGCAGGAATTGACAAAAGGGAGGGCCAGAATGGCGGCCAGAATAAACAATCTCTTCATACTGTCATCTATATTTTGCTCAAATGTAAGAAGAAAAAGGTAGATTCAGAAGAATTGCTTAAATTTGGGCATAAAATAAGTGTATGATAAGCGGAACAGACATTGAAGGGGTATTTCTCATCGAACCTAAAGTGTTCGGTGACTCCAGAGGGTATTTCTTTGAGAGCTATTCTCAGAGAGAATTCGATGAGGTCATAGGCCCTGTACGCTTTGTACAGGACAATGAGTCAAAGTCTTTGTTCGGGGTAATGAGGGGCCTTCATTTCCAAAAGCCTCCGTATTCTCAGAGCAAGCTGCTCAGATGTGTCAGGGGCGCTGTGCTGGATGTGGCTCTTGATATCAGGAAAGGCTCCCCGACTTATGG
>DCIC01000073.1:18511-20146 GCA_002315825.1 Bacteroidales bacterium UBA1736
GAATTTTACCATCCCGAAAGTGAGGGCGGCATCAATATTCAAGACCAAGGATTGGGGATTGACTGGGGGATACCTATAGAAAAGGCGATACTGAGCGAAAAGGATCTCAGACATCCTCTCTTCAGCGAGTTTGACTCTCCTTTTTCAATTTGGTAAAGGCCCCGGGGATTGTGAGGCGCCAGAGGTACTGCCAGACTTTGAATATCGGAGCCCAGAATACTTCGGATGGTGCGATTTTGGAGAAGGTTGACAGCCTTGACATCCGCATACGGGCACGGGCGAACAAATTGTTGCCCTTTCTGCGTGTTGTTTTGTTATCGTAATGCCCGAATTCGCCGTTCTCCATTATTTCAGAAAGGAGAAACTCTCCGTTCTGTTTGTCCGGGGCGCATAGTAAATGTCCTTCTTCCAAAAGGAACAGCTCCGACACAACATACATTAGGGCACCGAGGAATTTGTGCATCCCCAGAGAATCCATAAAGGCGGCGGCTTTTTCCCTTTCCTCCCGGCTGCTGTTCATCAGGATGAAATAATAATCCATTATCTGTCGCAGACCGATACCCTCAAACAAAATATGCCGGTAGATATGGATTGCGCTATATACGCAGTCAAAAGCTATTGTGGGCTTGGAAAATCCCAACTTCTCTTGGAAGTTGGAAAACTGAGTGTCCTTGCAGCTTTCGAAAAACCTTTGCAATCTGCGGTCGGCGCTGAATCGATTCATCCAAGTTGGCCTAAAATGGACTTCAATAACGGTGTTGTCAGCAAATGGCTTGATTGCCGTATGGTGATAGAAGACTTCTCCCGTCTTACATCTTTTTCTTATTCTTTTCAAGACTTTGCGACAACCTCCATCCACCCATAGGTCGATGTCTCCGGAGCATCGTAATAAGGGATTGGGATACAGCATTGCCACTCCCTGCCCTTTGAGAACGCAGGAGCGCAGGCCAATGCTCTGCATCATTTTGGTGATTTCGGCGGCTCTGTCAATCAGGATCTGGTTCTTTTTTGCGATGAGCTCCGACACATAAGCAAGCTGGATTTTGCTTTTTTTTGGAGGCAATTGGTCTTCGGGAAGAGCCATCATTCCTTGGAAACATATACCCGGCATCGATTGCTGCCTGGCAATACTCATTATCTGATTCCATTGGTCCTCTGTGAATGGTCCATCCAAGCCGGACTTCTTGCCTATCGCAATTTGAACCAACTGAATGAAAGGATGTTGCCGGATGTCTTCGAAAGATTGCATAACTCTCAAAGTTAAGGTAAATTTTGTATATTTGTATAGTTTTGAAAAAAAAGTGGGAGAGAATCGATGAAAGGAATTTTGTCGGCTTTATTCAATAGACAATCCGACCGGTCTCGTGAGGTGGCTAAGAACATTGCTTTATCAGTTGGGGCGAGAGGGGTCTCCATTCTCATCAGCCTGATGCTGGTTCCGATGACTATTGATTATCTCAATCCAGAGCAGTATGGAATATGGCTGTCATTAGCCCAAATCATTGCCTGGGTCGCGTATTTCGACATCGGTCTGGGGAATGGATTCAGAAACAAATATGCCAAGGCAAAAGCTGAAGGGGATATGGTGTTGGCAAGACAGTATTTGAGCACTACATATTTTGCCATCACTTGTCT
>DCIC01000073.1:20336-21915 GCA_002315825.1 Bacteroidales bacterium UBA1736
GCAGATCAGAAGCCTGGTTATTCTTCGGTTATTTCTGCTGCCGGTCAGATGATATCTTTGGCGGTGATATTCATTCTGACCAAATTTACAGAGGGGAGTCTGACAAATCTGGCATTGTACTTTTCGGGGATTCCGTGTATTGTGATGTTGCTCTCATCGATATATGCATTCACTTTTACTGATTTCAAGAAGGTGAGGCCACAATTGAAAATGATAAGGCCGGATCTGATCAGGGATATTATCAGTCTTGGGGTAAAGTTTTTTGTGATATGCGTGAGTATGATTGCGATTTTTCAAGTCACCAATATCGTTTTGTCCAGAGAGATCGGTCCGGAATCGGTTACGGAGTATAATGTGGCGTACAAGTATCTCAATGTGTTGTATTCCATTATGATCCTGGTTATCAATCCATATTGGTCCGCATTTACCGATGCATACGCCAAAAAGGATTTTGAATGGATGAAGAGTTCTGTGAGGCGTTTGGAGATGGTTTGGATTCTCTCTGTCGCTGTGGGCATCGTTATGCTGGCCGTGTCGTCGGTCTTCTTCCGGATATGGATTCAGGATAAGGTGGAAGTCCCTGTCCTTTTGTCGATAGGTGTGCTTGTCCTGACTCTGTCCCAGATTCTTGGAAATATCTATATGTATATGATCAATGGGATTGGGACAATCAGAATCCAATTGGTCATCTATTTGTTAATGGCTATCATTGCATGGCCGTTGCTGTCTCTGAGTTGTCGTATCTTCGGTGTAGCCGGCATCATCATTGTGCCGACTCTGACGTATTTGTTTCAAGCCGTCCTTTCTAAGATTCAACTTGGAAAGTTGTTGAACAACAGAGCCGAGGGATGGTGGTGTAAATAGGTGTATGTCTATGAAGATTTCAGTAGTCACAATCGCATATAATGCAGGGGATGTCATAGAAAGGACGATCCGTTCTGTTGTGGCGCAGACCTATGATGATATGGAGTATGTTCTTGTTGATGGGGGAAGTAATGACGGCACTTTGTCCATCATCAAGCGTTACGCTTCACGCATTGACAAGTGGGTGTCAGAGCCTGACTCCGGAATCTACGAGGCGATGAACAAAGGTGTGAAAATGTCCTCCGGAGAATTCTGCATATTTATGAATGCCGGAGATATGTTTTTCGGTGATAATGTTCTGAAGGCTGTCGCACCCTTGCTTGACCGTAGGTATTCGATAATAATGGGGAACCAGATAGTTCTGTCGCACGAAGGCCGCTTCCTTTCATATTCAAGACATTGGGAAAAGTTCAACAAAAACAAGCTATTTTTTGATTCAATCCATCATCAGGCTTCGTTTATTCGACGTGCGGATATGATAGAGCACCCTTATGATGAAAGCTATAGGATGGTTTCAGATTGGAAACTCGCTTTGGACCTGATTGGCTCTTCACCTGAGAAATATATAGGCATTGACGTGGATGTGAGTTTGTTTTTTCGGGATGGCATTTCGGAGACTCATTATGAGTATGGCCGCAATGAACGCGAAAGTATAATACCATTGTATTTCTCCCAATCGGAACAGGAGGAGAATATCTCAGCGTTTAAAAGTTAT
>DCIC01000108.1:0-378 GCA_002315825.1 Bacteroidales bacterium UBA1736
GCGTTTACGCGCCTTACACGTTCTTTGAGAGGAATGTCATCGTCTTCCGGTACCAGAAGCTCGGCATCACGGCCTCTGTCAATAAGGTCGGCAACTATTCGCCTTGCGATTTCTCTGTTGTAGAAGGCTTCGCGGAAATTTCCGTCAGGAGATCGTTTGCCCGGGGTGAACTGGCCGTGGCCATTGTCGATAAGAATTTTCATGATGTGCATCGATGTGCAGCATCCCGTTCCCGGAGCAAAGATACGCAGAATTGCGTTATGGACGAATTTTCGTATCTTTGTGGCGACTTATCCGGCAGCCATTGCCGGTATGTTAAAATTTCGTCGGGTCCGGGACTGAGAAGCCTCCGGGCCCTTTTTCAGTACATCCTTGAAA
>DCIC01000108.1:452-14573 GCA_002315825.1 Bacteroidales bacterium UBA1736
GGCATTTTGAAGCGGTGCGGAAGGGGCTCGAACCCTCGACCTCCGGCGTGACAGGCCGGCATTCTAACCAAACTGAACTACCGCACCAGTTTTTGGTTGCTTGAATGCGGATGCAAAGATAGGTGTTTTTTTGAAAACCGCAAATTTTAAGACAATATTTTTAAAAAAATCGAGCAACCTCAGTATTCAGTCTTGTGTGTTATTATCCCCGGGGAACACTTGAGAGGGAATAGTTACTGCAACTTGAATTCCTTCTCTCCGAGTACCTCCCGTGCAAGGAGAGGCTCATTAGTTGTGATAGCATCAACTCCCATTTCGGAATACACTTTCATCTTCTCCTCGTCATTGACCGTCCATACATTGACGCTCATACCGTTGGCGTGAGCGCTTGTCACCCACTCGGGATTCTTGTCAATCACAGCAGAATTGTAATCGAGGCCGTTAATGCCTTCGGCCTTGAGCTCCTCAGCGGAAAGCTCTCCGTTGAGGTATTGATTTACAAATTCGGGATACTCATTTGCGATTCTCTGACACATATAGTGGCTGAAAGTGATGAAAATCATTCTGGAAGGATCGAACACACCGTGGGCCTTGGCTGATGCAACGCAGAGGTCAGTGAGGATATCCTCTCTTTCGGGACTTGACTGGCTCTTCAACTCGCATACCAGCATTGTCGTGGCGCACTTTGCACCCTGCTCGAAATACTGGTCTATCGTAGAAACGTGTTCACCGTTGTTAAGCGAAAGCTCAACCAACTCTGCATAGGTATGATCTGCGATTTTCAAGCCCTGGATATCTGCGTCGTGATTGACGATGGCTACGTTGTCAGCAGTCAACTGAACATCGAACTCGCTACCCCACACGCCCGCTTCCTGGGCTAGACGAAGAGAAGCGATGGTGTTCTGAGCGTATCCGGCTTCTTCACAATTCCAGAAACCTCTGTGTGCGACAATAGCGATTTTTCCATTCTGATTCAACTCGGGGAATCCTCCTTGAGGAGCCTCATTGCAGGCAAGGGCGCATAGGGCCGCTGCGATAAATATGATCTTCTTCATAACATTAGAATTTTGTGTTGCAAAGATAAATGTTATTCCGCGAAAATGAGTAACTTTGCGACCCATTGATATGATAATGAATTAACGAAAAAAAATATGGTAAAGATCAATCTGGGAGGCTGCAGCTCCTTTGTAAAAGATGCAGAGTACAAAGAATTTCTCAATAAGGCATTTACAGCCTTTGATACACTCGAGTCCGGAAGCGGTGCGGGTAATGATTTCATTGGTTGGAAGAACCTCCCTTCTGAGACTCCTGAATGTCTGCTCAAGGAGTGTGAGGCTGTCCGTGACTCGTGGAATGCAAAAGGAATTGATCTTGTCGTGACTATCGGAATCGGTGGATCATACCTTGGCGCACGTTGCGCTATTGAGGCTCTCAGCCACAATTTCCTTCCGAAGCAGGGCGCTCCCAAGGTCGTTTTTGCCGGAAATAATCTCTCTGAGGAGTATCTCGCTGAGCTTATTGATTATATGAATGTTAAGAACGTGGCCTGCATCGTCATATCAAAGTCAGGTACGACCACTGAGCCTGCTGTCGCATTCCGTATTGTCAAGAAATACCTTGAGGACAAATATGGCGCAAAAGAGGCCGCAGAGAGAATCGTCGCTGTCACAGATGCGAAGAAGGGAGCTCTCAAGACTCTTTCCACACAGGAAGGTTACAAGACATTTGTTGTCCCTGACAATGTCGGTGGCCGTTTCTCAGTTCTCACTCCCGTAGGTCTCATTCCTATAGCAGTGGCCGGATTTGATGTAAGGGCTATGATTCAGGGAGCAAAGGATGCCGAGAAGGCTCTTGCCTCAAAGTCTGAGGACAATCCTGCAATCCAGTATGCTGCAATGCGCAATCTTCTTCACAAGAATTATAGCAAGGCAGTCGAGATTCTCGTCACATACAATCCCAAGTTTACATACCTTGCAGAGTGGTGGAAGCAGCTTTACGGTGAGTCTGAGGGTAAGGATGGAAAAGGAATTTTCCCCGCTTCAGTCACCAATACAGCTGACCTTCATTCTATGGGACAGTTTATTCAAGAGGGAAGCCGCGTGATGTTTGAAACTGTAGTAAACATTGAGAACAGCAACAGAGAGGTTGTCATCGGGCAAGACCCTCAGAATCTTGACCAGCTCAATTATCTTGCAGGCAAGCACGTAGAGCATTGCAATGCTATGGCACAGCTCGGAACCAAGATTGCGCATATTGACGGTGGCGTTCCCCAGATGCAGGTTTCAGTTGAATGCATCAATGAATACAATCTCGGAAGTCTCTTCTACTTCTTTGAGTTCTCTTGTGGAATCTCGGCTTATGTATTGGAAATCAATCCTTTCAATCAGCCTGGAGTCGAGGCTTACAAGAAGAATATGTTCGCTCTTCTCAATAAGCCCGGATATGAGGAGCAGTCAGAAGCAATCAGAAAGCGTCTTTAAAAAGTCGATTTGACTATAGGATGACTGCTCTTATCGCCTCGTTGCCCATTCTGACGGTAATTATATTGATGATGGCCTTCAATAAACCGGCCAAAATCGTACTTCCCGTAGGATGGGCTGCTGCTGTTGCAATAGCGATATTGTATTGGAGGCAGACTCCGCTTACTACGGCTGCCTGGGCTCTGGACGGCTTTCTGGAGGCGATAGGGACATTTATGATTATTTTCGGAGCGATCCTGATAATGAACACTCTCAAGCGCTCCGGGGCTGTGACGGCCATCCAGAGAGTGTTCAATAATGTCAATCCCGACAAGCGCATACAAGCCATCATCATTGGATTTGTGTTCGGCGCATTCGTTGAGGGAGCTGCGGGTTTCGGTACCCCTGCTGCTTTGGCGGCCCCGCTGCTGATCAGCCTGGGATTCCCTCCTCTCTGCGCGGCGATGATAGCATTGATCTACAACACTGTCCCAGTGTCGTTCGGCGCGGTTGGGACTCCGACAAATACAGCTGTTGCTGTCACTTCCCAAGCGGCCGAATCACTTGGTCTGAATATGGAGCAATATAGGATGGCTGTGACTCGAATCACGGCAGTCGGGCACTCTGTATGCGCACTGGTTATCGTCTTTCTGGGCGTATGGGTGATGTGCCGCCTGTTCGGGCCGGACAGGAAGGGTAAGGATGCCTTGCCCTCACTTCCTTTTGCACTGTTTACGGCTGTAGTGTTTGACACTTTGTATCTGTCTCTGGCATTCTTTTTCGGTCCGGAATTCCCGACTCTTGTCGGAGCCATCATAACATTGTTCATCGTAATCCTGGCGGCAAAGAAAGGCTTTTTGTGCCCTAAGGAAATATGGGATTTCGGTCCAAGTGAACAGTGGGACGTCGAATGGCTTTCCAAAACCGAAGTGAAGAGAGATACGGACACGGGGATGAATGCTTTTGTGGCCTGGATTCCTTATATTCTGATTTCACTTCTTTTGGTAGCTTCCCGACTTGACTGGCTCGGAATGAAGTCATTGTTGACTGGTAGTTTTTTCCGTACGGGCATTCCCTGCATATTTGGGAATGACTCGGTCAATTGGACCTGGAACTATGGGTGGTGTCCGGGGATTTTCCCTTTCTCTCTGGTCTGCGTCCTTTCATTCTTTATATATAGGATGTCTTTCCCCAATGTTATTGAGGTGGTGTCCGATACGGTAAAACAGACTTCCGGGGCAGCCGTAGCGTTGTTTTTTGGTGTGTCGATGGTATATATTTACCGCAACACCGGTATGGATGCGGGTCTTACCGATCATTCAATGCTCTATGTGATGGCTGACGCTGTGGCCGGAGTCACGCATAAAGCATATATAGCGATTTCTCCTTTTATCGGAGTTCTCGGAGCCTTTATGTCCGGATCGAATACTGTATCAAACACCTTGTTTGCGGGTCTTCAGTTCCAGACGGCAATACTGGTGGATCTGAGCCCGATGCTTATTGTTGCACTTCAGAATATAGGCGGAGCAGCAGGTAATATGATCTGTGTGAACAATGTGGTAGCTGTATGCGCCACGACCGGAACGGCAGGCAATGAGGGCAGGATAATCCGAACCAACATATTGCCTTGCCTTCTGTATTGCGTTGTGGCGATTGTTGCTGTCGGGATCCTGTTCTGATTTTGCTTTTCAGAATAGAAGCGAACCATCTTTGAGTCAGTGCGAATTTGTCTGTCGAATGTTTTTTGTAATTTTGTGACCGCAAATAATCGAGAAGAATGACAAATTTGACAAAGTTCGAGGAGGTGAATGAAAGTTTCACCCTGGCAGAAGCAATACAAGAAGCGCAACGATGTTTGGAATGTAAGGCTCCAATGTGTCAGAGAGCTTGTCCGATAGAAAATGAGATACCCTCGTGGATTAGGGAACTGAAGAAAGGGAACTTGGGTAATGCCATATCAATAATCCGTCAGAAGTCAAATCTGCCGTCAATCTGCGGACGGGTCTGCGCTCACGAAAGACAATGCGAGGGCGCTTGTGTCCTTGGCCGGCAGGGAAATGCGATTCGGGTCGGAAAGTTGGAGCGTTTCGTCGCGGACTTTGATGCCGAAGCCAGACTTACTCACGACAATATTCCTGAGCATACTCGAGGGAGAGTGGCTGTCATCGGATCCGGGCCGTCTGGCCTGACTGTGGCGGGAGATTTGTCCCATATGGGTTTTGCAGTCGAGATATTTGAGGCCGAACCTCACTGCGGAGGTGTTCTTCGCTATGGAATTCCCGAATATAGACTTCCCAAGGAAGTCGTTGCAAGAGAGGTCCATCATATTCAAGCTATGGGTGTGGCAATCCATCGCGAATGCTCAGTGGGATCAGGCAAGAGTATTGACGATCTGTTTTCCGATGGGTTTGACGCCATTTTCATCGGCACGGGGCTTTCACATCCCAATACGCTCGATATTGAAGGCGGAAACAGCAAGGATGTGGTTTGGGCACTGCATTTCTTGACCAAGTATCAGCTATTCAGGGAAGGACTGGCCGATGAGAATGAGATAAACGTGAGCAAAGGTCATCGGGTCTATGTGATAGGAGGTGGCAACACGGCTATCGATGCTGCCCGTACTGCAGTCAGACTGGGTGCGAGAGTCGAAATACTGTATAGAAAGACTGCTGAACAGATGCCTGCGTTGAAATCGGAATATGAAGAAGCTGTCTCAGAGGGAGTTGGCTTTAGGTGGATGACTAATCTGAAGGCTGTCCACTGTGATTCCAATGGAGAAATGACGGATATTCTGGTTGAGAGTCAGGACCTTGAAAACGGTGCTCTCAAGGAACTCACCTTATCTGCAGATAGGGTGATTCTGGCCATCGGCAGCTCTCCATCCACCCGATTGGTCAGAGCATCCAACGGAGTGGAAAGCGACAAGGGCGGATATATCATTACCAGAGAGTCTCCGTACGGAATGACCTCGCGAAAGGGTGTGTTCGCAGGTGGCGATGTTGCAAACAGACAATCGACAGTCGTCCACGCGATGCGGGACGCTAAACAGGTCGCTGTCGGGATTGCGAAATACATAGATGCCATCAAGCTTGTGGAAAGCTTGTAGTGCTCTGCGCTATTCTGCATCTTCGGCTGGCTCAATGTGAATGTGTATTTGAGTCTCGGTGCCGAATCTCCCCGCAAGGGATTTTTCAACTGCAGTTGCAATATTATGGGCGTGAAGAACGCTCAATTGGGGATCTACGACAAGATGCTCGTCAATGATTATGCTCCTTCCGGAGCGCCTTGTCTGAAGATTGTGAGTGGAGAGTACCCCTTCCACCTTGTTGCTGATGGACACTATCTCATCCTCGATCTCGTCGGGAAGGGAAACCTCAAGCATCTCCTGGATGGGCGGAATCGCCATTTTGATAGAAAGTACAATGATAGCGATGCCTATCGCGCAGCAGACGATGGGGTCAAGTATCACCCATTTGTCGCCCAGCAGGATTGCTCCTCCGATGCCGAGGAACGACGCTATGGAAGACAATGCATCAGAGCGATGATGCCAGGCGTTTGCAATCACTGCGGAACTTTCAACCTCCCTCCCGACTTTTGCGGTGACCTGATATAGGATTTCCTTTGCTATGATGGAGATGAGAGCGGCCCACAGGGCAATGCTGCCCGGCACTTCCAATTTCCCTCCATTCTTGACCGTATGGATACTTTCCACCCCGGAAGCGATGAGCTTGGCTGCAACGACCAGAAGAACTACGCTCACGATAATCGATGCCAGTGTCTCAAACTTTCCGTGACCGTAATCGTGATTCTTGTCCTGCCCTTTTGAGGAGATTCTGACAAAAACCAATATCACCAGATCACTGAAGAAATCTGAAAGGGAATGGATGCCATCAGCGAGCATCGCGGCGCTATGTCCGACAATGCCAGCCACCAATTTCCCTGCGGTCAGAATGAGGTTGACAACTGAGCCGGCTAAAGTGATATTCGTGATTCTGTTTCCTCTTTCTTTTGTTTTCATAATAGAATTGTACGGCTTTGTAAATATACTACTATTTTGCGGTAATTTATGTTATCTTTGCAATTCTTGCCGTAAAACTGCGAGACAAGGAGGACTATGAATCCATTTTTTAAAATCAAATTCGCATTGATGGAGTCAGCAATGCGGAAGCGCAAAAAAGAGCCGTTCAACTATACTGAAGCGGATCTTTTTGAGATTCCCGAAGGGGCGGGGCCGATGATCAACAACAGTTGGTTCTTTGGCGGAGACGCTCCCGATGGGATGAGTTTCAAGATGAGACTCGGTCTTCGCAACAACGGACAGGCTGAGGTTTTCCTTATCTGGATAGGACGGGACGGAAGATTCCTCACTACCGACAAGCAGCTTTACGATATATCGGAGTGCCCTATGAGGGTGAAGAATATCATCCCCGGTAGGGATTGGGAGGTATGGTTTGACGGTGAGACTGTGGATATGAATGACGGGAGCAGACATCATTGTGTGATGAATTTCCGATACACCTCCAGACTTCCTATTTTCCATCCAGCAATAGATGGGTGTACTTGGGGGATGTCCCAGGCTTTCGCCTCTCAGAAGTGGAACAAGGCTTTCTTCAAAAGTCTCTCGGGTGATGCCGGAGTCGGACAGACTGACAAGAACATCCGTCAGGTCCATTATGAACAGACCGGACATATGGATGGTACAATGCAGATAGACGGAGAGCCCGTATCTTTTTCAGTGCCCGGAATTAGAGACCGTGCGTTTGGAAGAAGGGATTGGAACTATATGGACTGCCACGTTTGGCTTGTCGCTGTGACAGCCAGAGGAGAAGTTACCAATTTCAGCCTTGTGAGTTATCCCAATGCCAAGTGTCTGTATTGCGGATATTCTGATTTTGATTCAGACAGGAACGCTTCGCTTACTGACTATAAAATGATATCATATGACCATTGCGGCGGCAAAGGTCCTGATAGAATGGTAGTGGATATGAGTTTTACCAATGGGGTGTGCTACAGAATGACCGCAGACAGGACTCACGATTTGTTCACTCCGTTTGACAATGGCAATTTTTACTTCCACGAGGCTGTGGGTGATTTCACATTTGAGCTTATCCCTGCACTAGGGGAGGACCCTCTTCCCGGTGCAAGGAAGATTCAGGCCAGAGGTACTATTGAATTGGGCTGGAACAAGGACAGCAGCCGCTGGGGTACATACGAACGCTAACTGATGAGAGAATGATAAAACTATTCGACTTAAGAGAGATACCGGAAGAATACATACCGAAGGTCGGTGGAAAAGCAAGAGGATTGAACAGTCTCATCAAGTATGGCTATGAAGTTCCGGAGGCGTTCGTGATTGCGGATATTGCTGAAGATGAAGACCTTGAATCCGTGGCTCAGAGATACGAAACTCAAGATTTGGGCCTTGTTTCTGTCCGTTCTTCTGCATCTCTTGAAGATGGAAAGGATTTTTCCGCTGCCGGCCAGTTTACTACATATCTTAATATCGAAGGGCGAAATGATGTTGTGAAAGCCGTCCGGGATTGTGTCGCTTCTCTCAGGAATGAGACTGTACGCCAATATTCCAAGATGTTCCTGATGTCTGAGGATTGCCGGATGAATGTTATTGTTCAGCGGATGGTCCGGGCAAAATGTGCGGGAGTGATTTTCTCGCGTGCTCCTATGCGTCCCGGGTTTGTTCTGGTCGAGGCTGTTGTCGGACTTGGAGAGAATCTTGTCTCTGGAAAGATGTCAGCGCAGCAGTACAGAGTCCGCGGAAACGATGTTGAGGCTATGCCTTCCAATCCTATCCTCACAAAAGAGCAGGCGGTAGCTTTGGGCGAAGCCGGCAAACGTGCCGAAAAGCTTTTCGGTATGCCTATGGATCTGGAATGGGCGATAGATGAAAACGATTGTATCCAATGGCTGCAGGCTCGTCCTATCACGATAGGGGAGTCGGTGACTATGAATGAGCTGGACTGCGAGTATGACGCTTCCAGAGTCGTATACACCACCGGAAACATAGGGGAGGTGATGCCGGGAGCGATCACTCCTCTGAATATCAGCACCAATCTGCTCTCGCTCGACTGGGCGGTGATGAAGACTTATGTCGAGATAGGTTGTTTCAAGGAAGAACTTCCTCCGTACCATTTCATTGCGACATATTACAACCACGCTTTCTTCAATATGAGCACAATGTATGCGGTGTCTCACAGCGCATTGGGCTCTACAAAGGAGACAATGGATATCTCCATCTGCGGTAAAGTGTTTGAGGATCTGCCGGACAGCGATATGCCCGACAAGCCTTTCCTTGTCAGACTCAAGAATACCATCCCTTTCATACGTCTTGTCCTGAGCGGAGAAAAGTCCAGGAAAGGTATGATTGACGTAGTAAGCAAGCTTCACTTTGACTATAACACTGATATGAATGGTCTGTATCGCCAGATCATTGATAATTTCAAGTATATGAAGATGGCGCATTATTATCATTATGGTGCGTCATATTATTCCGGCGGAGCTACTGCGATGCTCAATAATTCTCTTGAGAAAAAATTCAAAGACAAGGAGGCATTGGCATCCACCATTGCAGGATGCCTTACCCAGATCGATGATTTCGAGAGCGCCGATATTCTTCGTTCAATGCGGAGCCTCGCGGAACTTATGGTCAAGGACAATCCTTCGACCGCAGATGCATCTGTGCCGGAATTGATGGATTATTTTGACAATCAGGCTTCGGGCGAGGTGAAACTTGCATTGGATGCTTTTATGGAGAGGCACGGATACAGAGGCATCCTTGAAAACGAGATAATGAATCTTCCTTGGAGGGATAATCGCGAGTCTTTCTGTACATCTATCAGGAGTGTACTTGCTTCTATTGGTAAGGATGACAAGCGTGATGAAAAAGCTTGGACTGAGTATGCTGAGGATATTCTTTCCAATTTCAGCGGTCTGAAGAAAAAAAGTATTTGGAACTCGATTCTCAAGGCTCGTAAGGGAGTTACTTACAGGGAGTTTACAAAGTCAAAGATCATCTATGTCCTGGACCAGTTCAAGCAGGCTTATCGCGCTCTCTCGGAGATGATGGTTGACGAGGGGATTCTTCCGGAAAGAGAATGCATATATTTCCTAACACAGGATGAAGTAGGTCTTCTTCTTGCAGGTGACCGTTCTTTGGTGAAGAAGGCTCTTGCAAGAAAGCGGATTTTCCCTCAGCAGATGGAACTCAGATTCCCGTATGCCGCATTGGGAGTGCCTCAACCGATTTCGGCAATGTCGTCAGATCCCGATGCTACAGTCTTTCACGGGACTCCGGTATCACGTGGTATTGCCAGAGGCGTTGCAAGAGTGGTACGCAGCGAGTCGGATGCTATGAATCTTCAGAAAGGAGAGATAATGATAGCAGCCTGCACGGATATCGGATGGTCTCCCTATTACAGTATCATCGGGGGCCTTGTGACGGAAATCGGTTCAGCTTTGTCCCACGGGGTGGTTGTCGCCCGTGAATATGCTCTTCCAACGGTAGTGAATGTCACAGGTGCGATGGATCTCATCAACAACGGGGACAGAATTGTCATTGACGGAAATACAGGAACGATCGTGATAGAGAAGAGAGCTGACAATAAGTAGAGTGTCACAGCTTGACTGTCAGTACTTGATCCACAGAGATGTCCCACGGGTCGCATTCCAGGTAATCCATCATTCTATAATCGAAGCAAATTCCGACAAGAGGGCAATGGAGCAGGGGCAGAAGTCTGTCATAGAATCCCTTGCCGTGCCCGAGCCTGTGGCCTGCTTTATCGAAGGCCACGCCGGGAATAATGGCCAGATCAATTTCTGAGGCATCAATCAGTGGTGCATCAGCAGACGGCTCCAATATCCCAAGGTAGCCCTCTGTCAGCATATTCTTGTCATATTTGCGAAGCTCAAGACTGTTTCCCGCCACCTTCGGCAATACAAAACATTTGCTATTGTCCGATAGGATATACTTCAGAGACACTTCTCCCGGCAATGCCATATAGCAGAGGACAGTGCCTGCATCTTTATATTCCTGTAGATTGACGAGGCGGCGGCACAACTCTTCTGAAGCAGCTTTTTCTGCTTCCCTGGAGCTTTCTGCGGCCCTTTTGCGCATAATTGACCTGATCTCTTGCTTAGTGCTCATTGCATTGTCCACGATTCTCCGGCCTTCAGTTCCACGGGCTTTTTCATATAGTCCTTAATCATAAAACGGCCGTCTTCAGCTGCTGTGAGAGTGAGACTTACGACCTTGCCGTCCTTCCAGGACGCCGAAATCTCACCCCCGCCTCTTACGCGCAAACCTTTGAAAGATCCTGTGTTCCATTCGGAGGGAAGGGCGGGAAGCAGTTCAATGACTCCCGTATGGCTTTGCACCAGCATTTCTGCTATGCCGGCAGTGGCTCCGAAGTTGCCGTCAATCTGGAAGGGGGGATGGGTGTCGAAAAGGTTGTTGAGGGTGGATTTTGCCAAGATAGCATTGACATTGGCCCCCGCTTCCTCTGCGTCGTGCAGCCTTGCGTAGAAATTGATGACCCAGGCTCTGCTCCATCCCGTATATGATCCCTGTCTGGTTTCGGGGTCCTCATTATATTTGCGTCTTCTTTCTACCGTTCGTTTTGCAGCTGCAAACAGCTCGGGGTCCTTATAGGATATCGTGGTTCCGGGAAACAGACCGAATAAATGAGAAATGTGCCTGTGACCCGGCTCGACCTCTTCGTAGTCCTCAATCCATTCTTGAATTGTCCCGTATCTCTTGCTTACCTTGATTGGAGGCAGTTTTGCCATAGCCTCCTTGAGATCCTTTGCAAACTGTTTGTCGGTCTTGAGTATCTTCGCTGCTTCGCTGCAGGCTTGGAACAGTTCCCTGGTGATCTGCACATCCATAGTCGCTCCATATGTAAGATTGAAGGAAGACCCGTCGGGGAGTCGATATTTATTCTCCGGGGAATTGGATGGGGCAGTGACAAGATAACCGTTTTTGTCCTCCACCATAAATGAGAGAAGGAATTGGGCCGCTTCCTTCATTGACGGATAGGCCTCCTCACGAAGGTAATCCATATCGGAAGTGAATCGGAAATGCTCCCATTGGTGGAGTGTCAGCCAGGGACCGGCGACGGGGAATGTTCCCCAGCCGACGCCGTCGCTTATGGAGGTGTGCCCGAATGGGTTTGAAACGTGATTGACCGTCCATCCCTTTGCATTGAAGGTCTTGCCGGCAGTGACTCTCCCGGGCTCTCTGATAGCATTGATCCAGTTGGAGAAGGGAACGAGTGTCTCTGGAAGATTGCAGATTTCAGCCGGCCAGTAATTCATCTGGATATTGATATTGGTATGGAAATCTGAATTCCAGGGGGCCTTGTAATCCTGACACCATATTCCCTGCAGGTTTGCAGGCAGTCGTCCCGGCTTCCTGGAGGAAGATGCAAGAAGGTAGCGGCCGAATTGGAAATACAGCGCAACCAATCCCGGGTCGCTTTCTCCCTTCTTTACTGCTTCCAGTCTTTTGTATGTGGGGATTTGGGCTTTTGAAGAGTCTGAGAGAGAAAGAGAAACTCGGCTCATTATGGACTCCAGATCTTTTTGAGACCTTGAGCAGAGCTGCGGGTATGACATTGTGAAGGCGTTCTCCATTTGCTCCCGGCATATTGCCTCCGGGTCTATGCTCCTGTCAAAGTTGAGCTTTTCAAGGGAATAATCCGTATTCATAGCCATTACAAACCAAACCTCGTCGGCATTTTCGACATATATGGAGTTGTTGATGGCCTTCATTGTCCCTCCTTTGTTTACACCCTTCAGCCGACCAGCAAATTTCATATGCTCTCCTCCCTCACCTGCTCCCGGGGCGGGGAGATCAACGATCTGTCCCTTGATAATCAGACTGTTGTCCGGACCGGGCATTGCGGTGGCGTCAAATTGACGTCTGTATGAGATAAGAAAGGTCAGTGCTCCGGGCTTGTCGGCGCAGATTTTAAATACAAGGACATTGTCCGGAGCGGAAGCAAAAACCTCCCTGGAAAATGTTACGCCTTTGTATTTGAACGATGTCGTTGCTACGCCTGTCAATAGGTTGACATCTCTGTAATAGTCCTGAACGGCGGGGGAATAGGAGTCTGAGAAATATGAAATGCTTAATTCGCCGAAACTCTGGTATGACCTGATACGCAGAGGATCTCCTGATAGATGCTCCTCGGAAAGGGCATAGGCCTGTGCGATCTCACCATCCAGCAGCTTTTTCTGTATGATGGGAAGATACTCGGCTGCATCGGCGTTTCCGTCTTCGGGGGAACCGGCCCAGAGACTTTCTTCGTTGAGCTGAATGATCTCCTCCCAGGGCCTCCCGTATATCATTGCGCCTATCCGACCGTTCCCGATGGGGAAGGCCTCGTTCCAATCCTCGGCCGGTCTGTCAAACCATATTGAGTTCAATTTGTCCTGTGCGCCTGAGCTGACGGAAAGAACCAGTAATGCAATGAGGGGCAGAATACCTTTTTTCATATTTTCAAAACAACTTTTAAATATAGCGAATTTTTAGAAATAGCTATCTTCTGAAAATATCCCTCCAGTCTGCCATATTGAAACTGTTATTGAATTCGTGCTCGATGGGCCGGTTGATAAGGACCGTGACGCTGTCAGGGATATTGATGTCTATTTCTCTGTCCACCTCGTCGAAATCATAGCCCTTCCCATAGATGACAGGCGGAATGAATAGGGTGTCTTGTGATACTCTGAAGAATTCGGACTGTAGCTTGTTGATATCCTTCATCCCAAGTCTTTGGGCTGATGCGCAGACCGACGCTTTGTCCTCCAAGTGCCTGCGGTGGAGTGAAATATCAGGATATGCGGCTACTTGAAAATCCTTTTTGTCTGTATGATTGACGTAAACGATCCGGTAGGAATCAGTGTCTCCTGTGGCCAGAAGTTGAGCGTCTTCCCATTGATCAAGTCCTTCAAACTCGATATGGAGGGTGTCGCTGACATTTGTCAATGTCTCGCTTCTCTCGACTTTCTCCTTGTTCCAGAACGGTTGGGAGCCTGCGATTCCTATTGCTGCCAGTCCAAATATGGAAAGAAGCCAGATAATAAAGATTACAAGACCAGGCATCCATTTCGGGGATTTGAATCTGAAAAGCAAGGCGCAGCCTCCATAAAGCATTCCGATAAATGGCAGGAATGCAACCAATGCGGTCAGAATGCTGCCTGCCCTAAGAGTCCAATATGGAAGACCGGCGGCCTGTGACGCGAAATCCAATACCCCGCTGGGAATAGCGAGGCCAGCAATGGCAATTCCGCAAAATGCGGTGACAATACCTATCAATCCAACTACTCCAATAAAAAGAAGCAGTCCTCCCATACAGAGGCAGATGATTTTCAATATAACCGGTAAAATATCGCTTCCGGCTTTGTCCTCCTTTTTGTTGAGGACCTGCTTTTCGATATTGTCATACGAAAGGGATTCACCCCTCATACTGCATTTCTGCTCAGTGGTCGTGGCGACTGGTGTGCAAAATAGCAGGATGAAATAAGCCAGAACGAGATATCCTGCTGGCCAGCATCCCCAGAAATGGTCCCCGAAAGCACATCCCAGACCAAACAGAATCATAAATCCAACCCTCATCAGGATAGGGTCAATGTCGAAATATGCTCCCAA
>DCIC01000024.1:0-5323 GCA_002315825.1 Bacteroidales bacterium UBA1736
ACCTTCATATTCTTTCTGGTTATGCTATACAGCGTGATCCAGCCTATCAAGGACCTCACGAAAGCCATCTACGGCATTCCCAAGGGTATGGCTTCAATGGAAAGGATAAACAAGATTCTGGAAAGTGAAAATCCCATATTTGAGGATGCGGATGCGCTTTCGCTCACATCTTTCGAGGACTCCATCCGCTTTGAGAATGTTGATTTCCGCTACGAGCAAAACGGAAGAAAGGTCCTCGACAATGTTTCCATTGAGATCGGCAAAGGCAAGACCATTGCAATAGTAGGTGCTTCAGGTGCCGGAAAGACAACCCTTGCCGACCTCATTCCACGCTTCTACGATATCACCGGCGGGAGCATCAGCATTGACGGCAAGGACATCCGCAAGATCAAGATTCAGGACCTTCGCTCCCTTATGGGCAATGTCAACCAGGACCCCATCCTGTTCAATGACACAATTTTCAACAATATCGCCTTCGGAGTGACCAACGCCTCCCGCGAAGATGTCATCGCTGCCGCCAAAATCGCCAATGCCCACGATTTCATAATGGAAAAAGAGGAGGGCTACGACACCAACATCGGTGACCGTGGAGTGAAGTTGAGCGGTGGACAGAGGCAGAGAATCAGCATTGCCAGAGCCATCCTCAAAAATCCTCCCATACTCATTCTCGACGAAGCGACAGCCTCTCTCGACACTGAGTCCGAGAGAATCGTCCAGGAGGCCCTTGACCGCCTTATGAGCAGCAGAACCACCATAGCCATCGCCCACAGGCTGTCCACCATCAAAAATGCTGATGAAATCATTGTGATGAATGAGGGACAGGTTGTCGAAAGAGGACGTCACGAGGAGCTTCTCGCTCTGAACGGATATTATCGCAAACTCAATGATATGCAAGCCCTGTAATATGAGAAAGGCAAAAAAAAGCAAGACTAACTTCCTGATGGTCATTTTTCGGTTCCTATTGCTCCTGAGCTATCTCGTAGGACTCACATATGCCCTTTTCAGCAATGTGTCTTCGTTCCCGAACATATCAAGGGAGATACTGAATATCCCCACCGACAAATTCGTCCATTTCTGTATGTTCCTTCCCTTTCCCGTGCTGTGCCACTTTGCATTCGGAAAGAAGCACAATAAGAGATGGAAGGCTTTCCTCTGGTTTTTCTTCATTCTCCTTCTTGGTCTTTCGCTTTCAGCTCTTTCGGAAATCGGTCAATCTTACACAGAATACCGGACCGCAGACCCGGCCGACTTTGTGGCTGATTCATTGGCATCTCTTATCGGAGCCTTAATTGTATTTATTATTGACTTATGGTAAAAAGAATTCTCATTTCCCTTGCGATGGCTTTTCTAGGGGCTATGAATCTTCAGGCCCAGAGGTCATCCATTCTGGAAGAATTCAGACCGGTCTCAGACTCTCTGCTTGTCCTTCTTCAGGAAAGGACCACAGTCAGGACTGAGACAAAATTGAAAAAAGTCCTGAAAAGAGGTTCCACGCTAGATTTCTACTTCTCCCGCGAGTTGGGCGACTACCCCTGGAGAAGCGACGACATTCCTTGGTTTGAAGATAAGCTACGTGAACTATTCCCTTCGGGGTATGACAATTATTCCGTAGGCAATATTTACGCGTTGAATCAGCCTATCAAATCTTTCCCCACGCCCATTATCAGCAACAACGGTCGTCCCAGCAACTACAGTCTGTCGGTAGAAGACAGTCGAGATAGAAATGCCTCCCCAGTCAAATGTCTCTCTGAACTTTTCTATGATAAGGGTCTCAGCGGCAGGACCATCGCCCTTTGGCAAAGCCACGGCAAATACTACAACGACACAGAGGAAAAATGGATGTGGCAGAGGGCCCCTCTTCACAGGACAGTGGAGGATATGTACACGCAGAGTTATGTAATTCCCTTCCTCATCCCGATGTTGGAGAATTCGGGGGCCTACGTAATGACTCCAAGGGAGAGGGACACTCAGGTACTGGAAATAATCACAGACAACGACAATTCCTTCAAAGGTCCGCGGGAAGGTCTGACTCGCAAGGCAGGTATGTATTCCGAATCGGGAAAATGGAGCGATGCAGGAGCCGGATTCGCAGACACCAAAGAGCACTACATACTCGGAGACAATCCTTTCCTGAACGGTTCTGCAAGGAAGGTGAGCGTTTCTGCCGGAAAGCCTACCGCAAGCGCACGCTGGACCCCCTTGATTGAAAAGAATGGAAATTACTCCGTATACGTGTCTTACAAGACTCTTCCCGAAAGCATCAACTGCGCCCACTACACGGTACATCACAGAGGCGGGAATACCGAATTCCAAGTCAACCAGACAATGGGAGGAGGCACCTGGATATATTTGGGCAATTTCGAGATGGATGCGGACTCATACGTAGAACTCGACAATAGTGTTCCCGACAATGTAAAGACCAGGGACAACAGTGTCATCAGCGCCGACGCAGTAAAGATTGGAGGAGGGATAGGCAAATTCGAGCGCGGAGGCGGAACCTCCGATGTCCCTTCATATATGGAAGGTGCTCTTTACTGGACCCAATGGGCAGGTGCAGGAATGAAGATCGTGGAGGAATGGGGCGGAGACTATACTAAGGATTATACTGTCAGAGGAGCCTGGACCACTATGATGCAGAAGAATAAAAATATACCTTTTGACTTGTCACTGGCTTTTCATAGCGATGCGGGAACCCATCAAAGTGATTCCACGGTCGGAACTCTTACCATATATTCCCGAGTGTGCGACGGAGCCACCAAATTGCCCGACGGCAAGAGCCGGATGACCTCACGCTCGTTCGCAGACCTCGTACAGTCCCAAGTATGCAATGACATTCGGGCTCAGTTTGACCCAGACTGGAACAGAAGAGGAACTTGGGACAGGTCCTATAGCGAATGTCGCACGACTTCGGTACCCGGCATCATTCTGGAGTTACTTTCTCATCAGAATTTCGCCGATATGAAGTGCGGCTTGGATCCATCTTTCAGATTCACCGCATCAAGAGCTGTTTATAAAGGGATTCTGAAATTCTTAAGCAATCTGTATTGCACTCCGTACATCGTGCAACCCCTTCCGGTTTCATCATTTGCCGTCAGTTTCTCGAATAGTTCGGCTCTCCTTTCCTGGGCCGCGACAGATGATAGTCTGGAGCCGACTGCCTCCCCGCAGGGATTCATCCTTAAGACACGTATTGATGACGGGGCTTTCGACAATGGCGTCATTCTGGACAATGTCAAATACGAAGAAGGTGTCTATTCAGTGGAAATTCCCATCACTCAAGGCAAGATATATAGTTTCAACATTACCGCGTTCAATGCAGGGGGCAAGAGTTTCCCGTCCGAGACACTCAGCATAGGCACTCCATCTGAGCACAACGGCAAGGCCATTATGATATTGAACAATTTCTATCGTCTGGCCGCCCCATCCTGGTTCGACACACCATCTTATGCCGGTTTCGATGCATCCACAGACAGCGGAGTACCCTACTTGTACGATATCAGTTATATCGGAGAGAATTATCAGAACCGCAGAGAATTGGAATGGGTGGATGATGACAACCCCGGTTTCGGGGCATCATATATCAACAAGGCCGGACTGAAGGCCGCAGGAAATACATTCGATTTTCCCATAGTCCACGGAAAAGCTCTGTTTGACCTGGGATATGCGTTCTACTCCGTAAGCAATGAATCCTGGCAGAGGGACCGCAGTCTTTCGACAGGAGCCTATGCAGTTGATATTATTTGTGGAAAGCAGGTCACGACCCCTACGGGGGATGGTTCGCTGCCGCCAAGATTCGAAGTGTTTACGGATGAACTGCTGGGATGTATCCGCGCATACACATCAAATGGAGGGAACATCATCATTTCCGGTGCATATATCGGAACGGATTTGAATGACTGCGTTTATCCGATTAAAGTCGATAAAGCAGCCCGCAAGGTCAAAGCCGGTGCCGTGGCTTCCCTTTTGGGCTATAAGTGGAAAACGGCCTACGCAGGCCCTTCGGGGCAGGTGTCAGGTATGCTGAATGCTTCGTTCTACAACACGCTCAACGAAGAGTCTTACTGCGTCGAAAATGCGGATGGCATCATCCCATCTTCGACAAAAGCCAAAACAGTACTCAAATATGACGATAACGGTGTTTCCGCCGCTGTGTTCTATCAGGGAGACGGATATAAATCTGCAGCATTCGGATTCCCGCTGGAGGCTGTTACGGACAAGGCAAAGCTCTTTGAGCTAATTAGATTAACCATGAATTATATAGCATTATGACCAGTCAAGAACTCAATGCCATCGCAGCTCAATTCGAAAGTTCTGCTCCTATCACACAAGTGAAACCTCTCGGTGAAGGATTCATCAATGACACCTTCCTCGCATATCTGGACGGGAAAAATGAGCCGGATTACATCCTGCAACGCAAGAATCATATTGTTTTCCCCGACGTTCCCTCGATGATGGAAAACATCAGACTTGTCACCGAACACATCAAATCCAAGGTCAGTGACCCTCTCAGAGAAACTCTGAGTGTCATTCCTACCAAAGACGGCAAGTTGTACCACAAGGATGATAATGGCAATTTCTGGGCAATGTGCCTGTACATCAAAGGCACAAAATCCTATTTCAGTGCAGACTCCCCCGAGCTCGCATATCAGGGAGGTCTTGGACTGGGGCAATTTCACCAGTTGGTGTCAGACTTCCATTCTCCCCTCACCGAGATAATCAAAGGATTCCACAATATCAGGTGGAGATTCAAACAGTGGGACGAGACAATTGCAGCAGACAAGGCAGGACGAGTAAAAGATCTGGCCGAAGAAATCGGATGGATTGAAAGCCGCAGAGGTCAGATGCTGGCATTCTGGGAAAAGTTCGAAAACGGAATCATCCCCACGAGAGTGACTCACAATGACACAAAAATCAGCAATTTTCTCTTCAACAGTTCGGACGGGAGCCTCCTCTGTGCTATTGATCTGGATACACTTATGAGTTCGACCCTGCTCAATGACGTTGGAGATGCATTGCGTTCCTATACAAATACATCAGCCGAAGATGAGAGAGACTATAGCAAGGTCTCAATGAGTATGGAAATGTTCAGTGCATATATCAAAGGCTATCTCGAGAAGATGAAAAGCCTCCTCTGCGAATCAGAGATAAACAACCTCGCTTTCAGTGGTTTGTATATCACCTACGAGCAGGTTCTCAGATTCCTTATGGACTATATTGATGGTGACAACTACTACAAGATCAAGTATCCCGAGCACAATCTGGTACGTACCAGATCACAATATACCTTGCTTCGTTCGATGGAAGACCAGCTTGATGAGATGAA
>DCIC01000024.1:5491-6709 GCA_002315825.1 Bacteroidales bacterium UBA1736
AGCCTCTGATCATCGCTCAGGGTCAAACTGCCCAGACTTCCTCCGCAACAGATACTCTCCTGATGGTGTTTTTCCGCTTCGACAAGATATCCCGAGCAGCCAAGCAATTTGCGAGGTTCTTCATATATGCCACACCCACGGCCCAGTTCACAAGGATCGTGATAGACATAACGGATATCTCCTTTCTCCAACTTGAGTTGCCCTGACTTCATCAACTCATAAAAATACTGCGAGTGATGCACGACTCTGATATCATCCAGTGAATATTGCTCTTTAAATACCTTATAGCAGATCGGACAAGATAAAAGAAGTGTATCACAGCCACTTGCCTTGATAATCTCAGTGTTTTTGCCTATAAGCTGCCAGGCCTGTTTGAAACGGCCGGCCATCAGCATAGGTCTGCCGCAACAAAGCCCACCGTCTTTATCCATATACTCAAAAGGAACTCCTGCCTTATTTAGCACGGACTGCACGGCCGTTGCAATTGCAGGAGTGAGTTGAGTCATACAACCGGCAAAATACAATACCGGACGGCTTCCTCCCGAGACCTTCACTTTCATCTGCCCGAGATCAATATTAGAATAGTCTTGATTGATAGAATATTGCCTTGTGGCACGTTGGGCTATTCTCATCATCGGCCCATTGAGACCCACCTGACACACCGTAGTGCACTTCCCACACAACAGACACCTGTCACTGATCTCCTCAATTCTTTTCTCGTTTCCTTTTCTGATATTCCTATTCAGATATACAGTGGTATCCTTGACAAACGTTCGCCTTGCCGTCATCGGGCAGGCATCAATACATACTCCACATCCCGGACAGGACAGCACTTGGACTTTGGCAAATCCCTTCCTCGCATCCTTGATTGTAAGACCTGCATTCCTGAGCGGAATCAGCATCATTTCAGCGGGAATATGCATATAGCGAGTAAAGGGAAGTACGCACATAAATACGCATAATACAATGCAATACGCCACACGCGAGTAGTTNNGAATACGCCCACCAGGTAGGAAGCATATTCATATGGTCCCCCAAGAAAGAATGGAAGGCCCAATAGACCGGATATGTCAGAAAACTCCCTCCGCTAATCCCCACAGTAAAGCCTTCAGCAAGAAGACGCAGAGGGAAAATCATCCACAGCGAATACAGGCCGATACTGTCAAGGAAAGTCAGTCGGGTAGTACGTCTCATCCCGAAGAAACGGGAGCGGAAGCG
>DCIC01000024.1:6803-9497 GCA_002315825.1 Bacteroidales bacterium UBA1736
GATTCTGTTTCGGCGACGAAATAATTGAAGAAAATCGCGTAATAGAAAGTGTTCAATCTGTGAGGGACAAACAGATACACCTCAATGTGTCCCAGAAGAATCAGCATAAACCAGCCGAAAGCGATGCTCGAATGCATAAATCCCAGCATCTTGTTTCTTTTCCAGAGATTGACGTGAATCAAGCAATTGAGGAAGATGTCCTTTATGTTTTTCCAGGCCGAGGCGGGAGTAAGCAGAGACTTCAGGACTTTTTTCCTGTCACTGAATTCCAGTTGATGCCATATCCTGATCATCCCGACAATACAGTACGTCAGGACGAATACCATTCCAAGCATAAACGGTAGCACGAAAGGATGAAAGGCGGACTGGATTCTCTCTATCATTTATTCCCCTCCTGATAATACCTGCAGGCAAGCAGTATGAGATGTCGCGTATTGATCCCTCTGGGGCATACTATCGAGCATTTCCCACAAAGCATACAATTGGACAGCATATCCTTTATGTCCATTCCACGCTGGAGTGCAAGAATCATTTTCCTGACACTCATTGAGGAAAATCCGCTGGAGACACAAGTCGCACTACAACTCCCACAAGACATACACCTCTTTACATCGGGCTCTTCTTCCGAGAGTCTTCTGTAAAGCGACATATCCACCTCATCCAGATTGATGGTGGAGCTCCGCGAGAGTTTAAAACCGAAATCAACCATTGGACAGATAGTTATGTATACTGAGAACAGCCGCACGAGCTTCAGCTACTGTCTCAGGAACAGTTTTGGTCCCGGTACAAGCTCCGGCAAGGAAAACCCCGGGACAATCTGACTCCATAATACTATATACATTATCTCTGCTGCGCAGAAAACCGTCGGTATCCACTCCTACATTTATCATTGATGCCACCTGGTCAATATCAGGGTTGCATACCATACCGGACATCAGCACCAACAGATCCAAAGTAACTCTCAAAGGCTTACCGGACAAAGTATCTTCTGCCTTGACCACCACCTTTCCGTCAATGTTTTCACTGACCTCAGACACTCTGCCACGGATGAAATGTACGTCATACTGTTTTTGGGCATTAATATAAAAGTCTTCGTATTTCTTCCCGAACAGTCTCAGGTCCATATAGAAACAGTAAATCTCCGCAGTCGGGAAACGTTCCTTGATTTCGATGGCCTGTTTGATTGCCGTCACGCAGCAAACCTTTGAACACTGAGAGTTGCCGGCCTTCAAGTCTCTCGAACCGACGCAATGGACAAAGCCGATAGACTTTATATCCTTGCCGGTCATCCGTTTGTCTTCGCCGGTATTAAACCAATGTTCAAGATCCTGATTGGTAATCACCTGATCATATATGCCATAGCCGTATTCTTCTTTTTTTGCCGCATTGAAGAGTTTGAATCCGGAAGCGATGAGCACGGCACGAGAGACAATGCTCACGCCATTGGAAAGCACGATACTGTACCCGTCCTTCAATTTATTGATACTCGAAACTTCTGTTTCCAAAAAGACATTAGCATCAGAAATCTCTCCTTTCATCCTTTCTATGAGAGCCACCGCCGGGGTCATATCCGGAAACAGTCTGTGCCAATTGGAGACGTGACCGCCAAGATGGTCCGACTTTTCCACGATTATCGGTTTATAGCCCAGCATAAGCAGCTGTTTTGCTGCTTCCATACCGGCAATTCCGCCACCAATTATTACAACATTTTGTTTCATACTTCAATACTATATCGAATCAGCAACATCTGATATGGTCCGGCAGACCCGGTTTCATAATATCTTTACGATCTACGCCAAGATATTTGGCGGACGGGTCATATTCCACTCCGATTTTGTCAAGCAGAGGTTCCACTGCCACCTGATGAAGCTGCAGACCAAGATCCCAGGGGTCGTACCCCAACACCAGTCCGGCCACTTCCTCATAAGTGAATACCGGTATTCCATAACCATTCCCTCCATATGTTTTCCCCGTCTGCTCAGAAATAACATACTGCCATCTATCCAGGAAATAGGGGCATCCGGGGCAATTTGTAATTATCATATCCGGATGATACGGCTCCATCGATTCAAACTTCTTGTAGGTATTTGCCACACTATAGCCACGGTTGGCCTTGACGTGATACTGCCGGAAGCCATATCCGCAACAGTGCCGGCGTTCGGGATAGTCAATTACCTGACCGCCCCACGAGTCAATCATACCGGCAAGGACATAAGGATATTCGGCGCCTCCGACGCCCTTATGGGGAAACATTTTTGAATAATGGCATCCTATGTGCTCAACCACTCTGAGGGGCTCACCGGTATCTTTATTGACCAGATGGTACTTGGCCTTTGCCGCAATCTCATTCCTATATTTATAAATCAGATCACTGGAGTGGGCCAGGAACCTGGGCTTATTGAATTCTTTCTTACAGGAGCGCCAAAGATAATCCCGTATTTTCGCCTCCAGCTCGGGAAACTCATTCCACGTCTCAAGAATCTCGGAATAATTACCGAACGAGGTAATACAGGAGCAGGCATAATTGTCATATCCAGCCTCAGTCATCAGTGCAAACTGCCTGGCCACAATAGTCATAACGGTTTCCTGCGGAATGGTGTCACAATGATAAGCAATACCGCCGCAAGTCGTATGGTAGGGTGTTTCATATATATCCTTTCCCAGCACTCTCTGAGTTATCTCGGTAAACATCTT
>DCIC01000101.1:0-125 GCA_002315825.1 Bacteroidales bacterium UBA1736
ACTAAATTTTAACTCCACGAAGTTATGAAATTTCCACGGGCGGGAGAAATAATCCGTACTTGAGGTTCCTTTTTTCATTTGACTTTTTACCACCAGCCCTATTTCGCTGAAGATTATCGATCCGA
>DCIC01000101.1:284-824 GCA_002315825.1 Bacteroidales bacterium UBA1736
CGAACGAAGTGAGCGGAGTCCTTTCAGAGGCAAGCTGATGCCGCTGCGGAGCTCCGCTCATACAAAAAAAGAGTCGACCTTATTTTGTATAGTGCAAGGCTACTTCAACTACCAGTCAAGTTTCGCTCCGGCAGAGCGAAGCGTTTTCTGCAGACGGGGCACATCGACATCACGGCAAGAACAGCGGGAAGATACGGCCTGAGCAGCTGCGGCACCGGCAGCCTCACCTGTCATAATACAAGTACCCACCTCACGTGCATCATACATAAGGCCCTTCTCAAAGCCAAAGCAGCGCCCGGCCACAAGCAAATTGTTCATTCTCTTAGGAACGAGCGAGCGGTAAGGCACCTGCCACATTTTCCGGTCGACGGCCTTTATGGTCACGTCCCTCCATTTCAGATTTGAATCCGCACCGGTAAAGCCAATCACATCCGGATACGTCTCACCCTCAACGGCCCCTTCCACGGTGACATTGAACACAGAATTCAAGACTCTCGTAATGCGGACACCTACCACCGAGGGTGAACTGACCAGATACGC
>DCIC01000101.1:937-5783 GCA_002315825.1 Bacteroidales bacterium UBA1736
CCCTCAATACCGGAACCGAGATGACCGGTGCGAACGCCCGCGTTCGGGGTCACCGAACCATATTCCACATCACCCACATTACCGGCACGCCACATTGCGCTGATGTCATATTTATACTCAGTATAGTCTTCACCGGTCCATCCAAGGATATCCCCGTCACCGGTACAATCCACTACAAACTTGGACCTGACAGCCACACGTCCGCTCTTCGTCTCAATAATCACGGCATTGATACTGTCTCCGCTCATTGATACCTGAGCAGCCTGAACGCCATAAATTATGCGGACACCAGCCTCCACGCACATACGTTCCATAAAATACTTCGTTGCCTCGGTATCCACATTAGGAGGCGTCCTGAGCCAGGCAAGCATTTTGTGAGCATCAAGCCTGCGGCAGAGTTCGTCACATATTCCATAGATAGCCTGCACACGACCCTCGGGAGTCGGTGTGTACATATCATTCAACAACGTGACATCGCAGCCCGTAAACAATCCACCCAGAAAATACCCTCTCTCAAGAAGAATGACATCACACCCCTCCCTTGCAGCCGCGATGGAAGCGGCAAATCCCGCAGGACCGCCTCCAACCACTACCACATCAGCGCCATCCACTACAGGAATGCTCCGTGAGGGCTCAATTATGCGTTCTTTCACATCAAGACGAGTCTCGACACGCTCGACTTTTTCTTTCGACTTTCCTTCCGCAGGAATGATACCCGATGCGGTGAGGGATGCGGCACATACCGCCGAAGATTTCAAGAATTTTCTTCTATCCATAAGTTAACTGTTTAATCTATTCAGGCAAAGAATTTTTGCGCCATACCATAGTATCGTCTGGATTCACTTTCCCAAAAGTAATTAAAAATTACCAATTCTTAAAAGGATTACGTTCAGCATTTCACCACAAGCAGATCCTTTATGTCCGTAAGATAGTTCGGGCTGCGGTACTCACTTCTGGACCGCCAATGATCCGCCTCTGTATCCTCTACTGCAAGACGGACGGTCTTCAGACCAAAACGCCTGTTCATATCATCCATCATTGAAGACAGCCGTTTCCTTTCATCTCTGTTTGAGACAGGATCGAACAAATCCTGCTGGATGAGACTGTCAGGACTGATTTCACTGAGTATCACACCGCTGCGCTTGTAGAATATACCAGGACGATAAATTGACTCAAGAATCCTTGTCGCCGCCAGCGCAATCTCCAGCGTATCACAGCTGGCCACGGGCAGTCTGACGGAACCACCGTTCCAATACTGGACAAGATCATCCCTGAAGGGATTGCTTCCAATGAACACGCTCACACATAATGCCACACTGCCCTGTCCCCTGAGCTTATTTGCGCAGCTGCCGGCAAACGTCACGACTGAAGCCTTGAGCACATCCAGACCTGTCACCATATCCTTGAAACAATGACTTGTACAAATGGTCTGCTTCTGAGAGGCCTCCTCGGTATCGATACAGGGATATCCGTTCAGCTCACACCAGGTCTGGAAGCCCGGCTTGGTAAAATGGCTGCGTACCCATCCTTCAGGCTTGTCGGCAAACTCCAGAGGCGTCCTCACACCCAGAGCCAGCAACTTTTCCCAAGTGCGCCTCCCTACGCCCCAGACATCATCCAGATCAAAGATTGAAAGGGCCTTGCGCCGCTTTTCATCCGTATCGATGACACATACAGAATTATAGCCCCTGTAATTCTTGGCGAATTTGCTTCCTATCTTGGCCAGAGTCTTGGTGGGAGCGACGCCCACGCTCACCGGGATATCCGTCCAAAGTCGTATGCGGTCTGCCACTCCCCGCATATAAGTCTCCAGATTGAAGTTCTTTTCATATCCCCTGAGATCGAGGAAACTCTCATCTATGCTGTATGTATCCACACGGTCGCACGACTCTCGCAGAATGCTCACTATCCTCTTGGACATAGCGGAATAGAGATACATATTCGATGAGAATATCTTTACATCATTCCGCTCGACGATATCCTTGACTTTGAAAATGGGGTCGCCCCTGTGAAGGCCGACAGACTTGGCCTCAGGGGTGAGGGCAACGATAATACCGTCATTACTGGACAGCACGCACACCGGTTTCCCCTGCAAGCCTGGATGAAATACCTTCTCGCAAGAGCAGAAAAAGGAGTTGCAATCGACTAGAGCATACATAATGGCTCAGTCACGTGCTTTATGGATTATGTAGGTAACAATCCCCCATACGCAGAACGAATCCCCCTCATTTATGGGGAAACGCGGAAAATCCGGATTGGCCGGGACAAGCCATCTGGCACCGTCCTTTCCTACGGCTACCCGCTTGAGGGTATACTCGCCATTGAGCTCACATACGGCAATCTCCTTTTCGGAGGGGTCCCTTCGGCTCTTGTCAACAATGACGATGTCCCCGCTTCGGATGCCGGCATCAATCATAGACTCTCCCTGGACACGGATCAGATACGAAGACTCGGGATGAGGACAAAGAAGTCTGAGCATATCTATGTCCTGACTCTTCTCATCATTGTCCAACGGTACAGGAAATCCGGCCACTACTCGGATATCAAAAGACGGGACAGTCACGCTGCGCGAGGCAGCGGCACAGACAGACTGTCCAAGATGGGAAAAATCCGGTTCGCTGCAGTGAATGGACTTTTCAATGCTATCCTTGATGAATGCGGTCCTGTCTTTTTGAGCATCAAGAACCCGTGCAATGTACCCTCCGGCCCGGAAGGTATATAACTTTGCATCCCCTCTGGGACGTCCCGCACCAGGCCGCTTCCCTCCGCGGCCACGTTTGATATCCTTATCCATATTTGATCCGACTTGCGGATACAAATATAGAAATATTTTGATATACGTATTACATTTATCAAAAATATCTATCGGTGACGCAGAGACAACTCGTGCTCTATGTCAGCAAGAGAGACGTCCATTGACTCCATCAGCACAAGGAGATGGTAAAAGACATCAGAAGCCTCATAGATAAAACGGTCCCGGTTGCCGCTCACCGCCTCTATTACACATTCCGTAGCCTCCTCTCCTACCTTCTTGCCTATCTCTCGGGGACCTTTAAGGAAAAGTTTGGTAGTATAGGATCCCTCAGGCATCAGCGTATGACGACCATTGATCACCTTGGCGAGAGACCTTATGAAGCCCTCTTCATCAGAAGTATCGAAGCAGGATGTTGTACCGCGATGGCAGGTGGGTCCGGTGGGATCAGCCTTAACAAGCAGAGTATCCGCATCACAGTCCACATAAATATCTTTGATATTCAAATAGTTGCCACTAGTCTCGCCTTTTGTCCACAAACCCTTCCTGCTACGGGAATAGAAGGTCACACGACCCTCGGCCTGACTCTTGGCCAGAGCCTCCTCATTCATATACCCCAGCATAAGGACCTTGAGAGTAGTGGCATCCTGAACTATCACCGGGATCAGTCCGTCAGCGCATTTGCTGATATTAAGGTCTTCAAACTTTATTGTATTCATATTCTTACCGTTATATTTCTATCAGAAAGCGCTTGTTTTACATCCCCTATGGTACAGGTACCGTAATGGAAAATACTGGCTGCAAGAGCGGCGTCAGCGTGTCCTCTGTCAAGCACATCACAGATATCCTCAACGCTTCCGGCTCCTCCGGATGCAATCACCGGGATGCTCAACTCGGAAGTTATCCTCGCAAACAAATCACAGGGATAGCCGCCACGCACGCCATCGTGCTCCATTGAAGTGAGAAGAATCTCCCCAGCACCACGTCCGGCAGCTTCCGAGGCCCAGGCAAACAGCTCACGGTCTGTCAGATGTCTCCCGCCGTGAGTGGTAGCCACCCAGCGTCCATCCCCTGTAAGCTTTGCATCTATCGCCACTACGACGAACTGACTTCCATAGCGTCGGGCTATTTCACTGATAAGATCAGGCCTTGCAATGGCCGCACTGTTGATGGAAATCTTGTCAGCCCCGGCATCCAGCAAGCGGGATGCATCATCAAGAGAAGATATGCCACCGCCCACAGTAAAGGGAATATTGATCCTATCGGCTATTCTGCTTACAAGAGAGGTAAATGTACTGCGTCCCTCATATGTGGCGCTGATATCAAGATATACAAGCTCATCCGCCCCGTCGGACGCATACTTGGCACCGAGTTCGACAGGATCACCGACACTGCGGAGTCCCTCGAAATGAATACCCTTCACTGTCATTCCATCCTTGACGTCAAGGCACGGAATTATACGCTTTGCCACCATTCTTTCAACTCTCCTATTGTTATGCGTCCTTCATAAAAAGCCTTCCCGACAATAACCCTGTCCAGTCCGCGGTTGTCCAGTTCCCGTATGTCTTCCATAGAGCTGATACCCCCCGAAACAGTTATCTTCACTGACGGATACAAACTTGCCAGACGACAATACATCTGTACCGACGGCCCGCTCAGCATTCCATCTCTGGAGATATCCGTACAAACCGCCTGAGTAAGTCCTGAGGCGGCAAAACGTGTAAGCAACTCTTCCAGCGTGGCAGGAGCACTCTCAATCCAGCCCTTGACGCGGATAGTGCCATCAAGCACATCGGCACCCAGTATCATCTTTTCCGCACCGAAACGAAGCAGCCACTCCTCGAACAATTCAGGATGAAGAGCAGCCAGACTCCCGACAATGGCATAATCGGCACCTGCATCAAATACTTTCCGCAACGATTCCTCACTCTTCAATCCTCCGCCCCATTCAACGCGAAGAGTCCCAAGAGAAGCAATAGCTTCCAGTGTGCGCAGGTTGCAAGGCGTAGAAGCCTTAGCACCATCCAAATCCACAAGATGCAACCTTCCTGCCCCGCAATCAGCAAAGACACGGGCCATCTCGAGAGGATCGCC
>DCIC01000101.1:5876-18394 GCA_002315825.1 Bacteroidales bacterium UBA1736
GCAAGGAAATTTTGGAGAATCCTCTCTCCCACGTCTCCGCTTTTCTCCGGATGGAACTGAGTGCCATAGAAATTCTCATATTTCAGAGCAGAACTGAAAAGACCGCCATAGTCCGTAGTGGCTATAGTATCGCAGCATATCCCAGGCCTGTAAGAATGAACGAAATAAAGATATGAACCCTCTTCTATATTTTTGAAAAGCTTTGACGAAAGATTATTAATTCGGTTCCAACCCATATGGGGCACTTTCAGAGCATCTCCACCCGCTTGAGCGCCATCTTCGGGCTTGAAAAGCCTCACATCGGTATCAAAAAGCCCGATGCATTCAGTATCTCCCTCTTCGCTGTGACGACAGAGAATCTGCATCCCAATACAAATGCCCAGCAAGGGTTTGCGAAGCTCGCGAATAGCTTGTACAAGACCGCGGTCCCTGAGATTGGCCATAGCCTCGGCAGCATTGCCCACTCCGGGGAGAAGCACTTTGTCCGCAGCGGCAAGGCAGGCAGGGTCTGAGGAAAGGCAGTACTGCGCGCCAAGGCGGTGCAGCGCATTTTCCACAGAACGAAGATTCCCCACGCCGTAATCAACAATCGTAATCATAGGAGGCCTTTGCTGCTTGGAAGTTCATAATTGAATGGCTCACGACGGATTGCCATCTTCAGGGCTCGTGCATAGGCCTTGAATATACTCTCAGCCAAATGATGATTGTTCTCTCCCTTGGCTTCTATGCGGAGATTGCACCTGGAGGCGCTGCAAAGAGACTGGAAGAAATGCTTGAACATCTCAGTGGGGACATCTCCAACATATTCGCGAGTAAATTCGACATCCCAGCAAAAGTCGATGCGGCCTCCAAAATCCATCAGCACCAAAGAGCGGCTCTCGTCCATAGGCAGGGCGAAGCCATACCTCTCAATGCCACGTTTGTCTCCCAAAGCCTTCGCAAGGGCCTCACCAAGAGCAATCCCCACATCCTCAATGGTATGGTGCTCATCCACATCCAGATCACCCTTGCACTCCACCTGAAGAGTAACCCCACCGTGATGAGCTATCTGATCCAGCATATGGTCAAAAAACTTCAATCCCGTATCAATGCTGCTCTGTCCCACTCTGTCAAGATCAATCATAATGCGGATAGATGTCTCGCGGGTATTTCGCACGACTTCGAATCTGCGCTCCCCGCAGCGGATACTTTCTACTATCTTCTCCCAAGTATCAGCCCCGGGGCCCAATTTATATCCCTTCGCCCCGAGATTGTCAGCAAGCTGCAGATCGGTATCGCGGTCGCCTATCACATAACTCGACGCCATATCATACTCCCCGCTGAGATATTTGCCGAACATTCCTGTCCCTGGCTTGCGGCAAGGGGACCCGTCCTGGACAAAATGTCTGTCTATCAAGAAATCGTCAAACACCACTCCTTCCCCCTTGAGAGTCTCCAGCATCTTGTTTTGGACCGGCCAGAAGTCCTCCTCAGGGAAGGAAGCCGTACCGAGACCATCCTGATTGGTGGCAAGTACAAGTTCAAAGTCCAGTTGGCTGAGACTCTTGAGCGCGCTGATGGCCCCGGGGACAAAACTCATCTTCTCTAGCGAATCGACCTGTTCGTCCTGCGGCTCACGAATGATAGTGCCGTCACGGTCAACAAATATCACCTTTTTCATAACTGACGAATCAATTTCAACAATTTGTCATTTTCTTCAGGAGTACCCACGGTAATCCTCAGACACCCTTTGCAACCCTGTACGGAGTTGCGGTTACGGACAATCACTCCATTGTCCACTAAATACTTATACATCCCATTGGGGTCATCCACCCTTATTAAGACAAAGTTTGCATCGCTGGGCTTCACTTCACGAACTGAAGCAATCTTTCCAAGCTCGGAAGAGAGCCGGGAGCGCTCGGAGATTATGCTCTCCACATCCTTCGCAAAATCATATTCAAGTATTTCAAGGCACTTCTCAATTGCGGCGCAACTTACATTGTACGGGTATTTGACTTTAGTGAATATATCTATTATCTCACGGCTGGCAAAAGCGAGACCAATACGCAGACCGGCCATAGCACGAGCCTTGGACATTGTCTGAAGGACTATGACATTCTCAAGGCCGCAGCCCGCAAGGGTTCCCTTCTGAGAAAAGTCAATATAAGCCTCATCAACCACCACAATCCCTCTGAAACGACGAGCCACATCGAGGATCTGATCCCTTGGGAATGCATTGCCGGTGGGATTGTTCGGAGAGCAGATGAAGATGGCCTTGGTCAGGCCATCCGCTGCCGATAGAAGCTTATCTGTATCCAAAGTGTAATCCTCATTCAAAGCCACGGGACGATACTCCACCCCATTGATATCGGCAGCCACCTTATACATACCGTATGTGGGAGCCATTGCCACCACATTATCGCGGCCTGGATTACAGAATATCCGGTATATCAAATCTATCGCCTCATCACTTCCGTTACCGACAAAAATCTCGGATTCAGGGACTCCCTTGATAGCGGACACTTTTTCCTTCAATGCCCTCTGGCGCGGATCGGGATATCTGTTGACCCCATTTTCATAAGGGTTTTCATTGGCGTCAAGCATCACCGTCGATTTGCCGTCAAACTCATCCCTTGCGCAGGAATAAGGTTCGAGAGCCTTTATATTTTCTCTGAGGAGCGAAGATATGAGACCTTCTTCACTCTCTTTGCGAGGTCCCACGCAAGCCATCCTCACTCGCACCGCCTCAGCGTGGGCCTGAAGACCTTCGGCCTGAGCCATCTGCACAATAGTGTCCGAGAGCCGTCCAAGGCCTTCCGCTGTTATCTTCTGAAGTGTCATCTTACGTATGAAACTGTCTATATTGACCCCACTGCAAGAACGTGCCCAGGCAGAAGTCGGCAAAGTATGGTTTGTACCCGAAGCGTAATCTCCGGCACTCTCCGGAGTGTAGCCGCCGATGAAAACACTTCCCGCCGCATTGATACTCTCTGCAATCTCATCCGCATCTCTCATCGAGATTATCAGATGCTCAGGAGCATAATAATCAGCAAACTCAAGGAGTGTCTGTTTGTCGGGCAGCACTATGAGGCGGCTTCCGGAAAGAGACCCTTCCACCATCTCACGTCGTCTGAGGAGGCTTGCCTGCCTTTCCACCTCATCAGATACTTTGCGTGCAAAAGCCTCATCCAGACAAAGCAGTATCGCCTGGCTGTCACGGCCGTGCTCTGCTTGTGAGAGCAGATCCGCTGCGACGAATGCGGGGTTGGCTGAGTCATCTGCAAGGACCATCACCTCAGAAGGTCCGGCCGGCATATCAATGGATGTATTCACCCCGCTTACAATCTGCTTTGCAGTAGTTACATAACGGTTGCCCGGACCGAATATCTTATCCACTTTCGGAATGCTCCCGGTCCCATATGCCATAGCGGCTATCGCCTGAGCGCCACCGATTTTCCAGATATCCGCGATACCGCATTTCTGGGCGCTGTAGAGCAGTTCAGGGCAAAGCTTTCCATTCTTTGGCGCAGGGGTGCAGAGTATGCGCCTGGGGCAAGCGGCTATCAGGGAGGGCACACCCAACATAAGGACAGTTGAGAAAAGGGGAGCCGTGCCGCCGGGGATATAAAGTCCGACGCGTCCGATGGGTACCGGCTTCTGGATACAGGTCACACCCGGAGCGGTCGAAACTGTTATGCGCCCGGGCATCTGCGCTTTATGGAATGTATATATATTGTCAAAAGCCGTATCTATAGCCTTGCGTACATCCCCTCCGATAGTACGCTTTGCCTCTTCAAATTCGGCCTCAGTCACTTTGAATCCGCCTTCAAAGGGATCGCCGATTTCCCTGCAGATTTCCTCAAGAGCCCGGTCCCCGCCCTTCCTGACTCTGTCAATAATATCGCGGACTCTTCTCTCAATCTCAGGATTGTCATTTGTAATACGCTCGGCAAGCGAAGCCCACTTGTCCCGCGAAGGATTTATGATAATTTCCATCAGATAATGATTTTGTCCAGATCAATAACAAGAATGCCTTCTGCTCCGATGGCCTTGAGTTGTTTGATTTTTTCCCACAGGGTGGATTCATCGACAACAGAGTGCAGTGAGCACCACCCTTTAGAGGCCAATGGCATAATGGTCGGGCTGCGCATCGAAGGGAGTATCTTGAGAGCTTCGTCAAGAGATGCGTCAGGCAAGTTCATCAGCAGATATTTCTTTCCGCGGCTCATAATGCTCGACTCAATGCGGAACAACAGTTCATCCAGCACAGCCCTCTCGTGCGCGTCAAGATTGCGGTTCGCAATCAGCACTGCTTCAGACTCAAAGACTTTCTCAACCTCAACTAAACCATTGGATACCAATGTGCTGCCTGATGATACTATATCGAAAATGGCCTCCGCGATACCGGCGGCCGGAGCAATTTCAACCGACCCGGTAATAACCTCAATCTTCGCATCGATGCCTTTCTCCTTCAGGAATGCAGAGAGGATATTGGGATAAGAAGTGGCTATCCTCTTTCCATTGAAATATTCCAGCCCAACGTATTCGACATTTTTCGGCACAGCCAGACTTATGCGGCAGTTCCCGAAACCAAGTTTTGATACGACCTGCACATCGGCGCCTTTTTCCTCGACCTCATTCAGGCCCACAATTCCAAGGCCTGCGGTACCGGTAGCCACCAGTTGCGGGATATCGTCATCACGCATATACAGAGCCTCGATATCAAAGTTCTTCGCCTTTGAAAGGAATTTGCGTTTGGGGTCATCCAACTTGATTCCGATGCTCTGCAGCAGTTCCAGACTTTCTTCATTCAGTCTGCCTTTTGATTGAAGTGCTATTTTCAACATAATTTCAGTTTATTTTTCAGCAAAAAGGCTCGCCGTGTTGGGGCAAGCCTTGGTATCTGATTCTAAAGTCATAATCAACTCGACAAATATGCTCACCCAATCAGTATGACAAGGTGATGATGATGCATATTTTCGCTGTTTTTTATCATATCTGCATGCAAAATTATAATTTTCCACACAAAGTACAAAGAAAACTTCAAAAACATATTATAACTTTGCATCAAGTAAAGCGAAAATAGTCTCTATTTGAGATTTACAAAATCAAATTATCTCTATGAATATACTTCAACAGATTTCTCAGGCAGGTTTCCAAACCGTTGACTTAATAATAGTGCTCTGCTACCTCGCGCTACTGATTATTATAGGTATCGTAATGGGAAGCAAGAACAAGGGAGAAGAACAAAGCGCAAACGACTATTTCCTCGCCGGCAACACACTGACCTGGTGGGCTGTGGGCGCATCACTTATTGCAGCCAACATTTCCGCTGAGCAGTTTATTGGAATGTCCGGCACCAGCTACGCGGACGGTATCTCAATCGCCACCTATGAGCTTTTTGCAGCGGCTTCAATCGTCATAGTGGGCAAATTCCTGCTTCCGGCGATGTTGAAACAGAAGGTCCTGACCATCCCCCAATTCCTTCGCCAGCGCTTCAACGATGGAGTAGGTCTCGCATTCTCCATTCTCTGGCTGTTCCTCTACGTATTCATCAACCTCACTTCCGTCGCTTGGCTCGGAGCTCTCGCAATTGAGCAAATACTCGGACTTCAGGGCGCAACGCTCGTTTGGGGCGAATTCACGATATCGCTCAGGATGATTATCATTCTGGCGCTTTATTTAATCGCCTGCATCTATTCCCTTTACGGAGGAATGGCTTCCGTAGCCTGGACTGATGTACTTCAGGTGACTTTCCTTGTGGGAGGCGGACTTGTGACCGCATTCTTCGCATTGAGAGCCGTAGGTGGAGGGGAAGGCGCCTTCGCCGGTTTGCAGACTCTTTTCGTCGACCTCACTAGCGGAGAGCATTTAAATGACAGCCACCTCCACCTCATCATACGGCAGAGCCAGGATCCCAGCGCATTCGCCAATGTTCCAGGAATAGCAGCGATTGTCGGAGCCATCTGGCTGAGCAACTTGGGTTACTGGGGATTCAACCAGTACATCATTCAGAAAGGTCTGGCCGCAAAGAGTGTCAAAGAAGCCCAGAAAGGTCTTCTCTTTGCCGTCGCTCTGAAGATCATGATCCCCTTCATCGTTGTAATCCCCGGTGTCTGTGCCTATTATTTCTCGATTCACCCGGAAATGTTCCCCAATCTCAAAGGATCCATCGAGGTCGCTGACGATGCTTATCCCTGGCTCGTACGCAACTTTACGCCCGTAGGGATAAAGGGGCTCACATTCGCCGCTCTCGCAGCCGCAATCATTTCTTCTCTCGCTTCTATGTTCAACAGCACATCTATGCTGTTTACAATGGATATCTACAAGAAATACATCAACAAGGAGGCTTCCGACAAAAAGCTTGTCAGTGTCGGACGAATTGTTTACGTTTCCGCCTTCATCCTTGCCTTTATCGCAGTGAAACCTCTTCTCGGCGGACTCGATCAAGCATTCCAGTACATTCAGGAGTACTCCGGTTTCATCTATCCCGGTGTAGTCGTAGTATTCGGTCTCGGACTTCTTTGGAAGAGGGCATCAGGCAAGGCTGCAGTGTGGACAGCAATAGCCACCATTCCTCTGGGAGCAATATTCAAGATTTGCCTTGGGGATGTACCTTTCCTGCTCCGTCAGGGATATATCTTTATGATCCTCCTTGCTATGTTTGTCAGCATTTCTCTGCTTGATACATCCAAGAGTGAAGCCTGTCAGCTTCCTTGCGAGCAGGACAGAAAGACTATGCTCAAATGGGCAAAGATTCTCACTTTCGCAGGACTGTTCTTCTTTATTGTCGCTACAGTTGTGGTTGCAATGGGAGATTCCACTGCGTGGACAGCATATCTCAACGACATCGCATTCCAGGCATTCTTCTTCTTTGGAATATTTGTCGCTTGCTCCGCAATATGGCTCTATAGCAATTCCAACGACAAATTACGTGACGAGAAAGCTATACCCGTGGACATTTCTCTGTTCAGCACAAGTAGAAGCTACAATGTCTGCGCAATATTGCTTTATCTAGTCATTGCTGCCCTCTATGTCATCCTCTGGTAAGATTGATATCTACAACTCGGGGATCACTTTCTCCATCTGAATGCCGCGGGATCCTTTGACGAGGATGGAATGATCCCTGACCGGATTCTGTCGTAAAAAGTCAGACAGCGAGGCCGAATCCGGAAACGTCTTGAATGAAGCGCCGGTCGATGCCACCGCGCCGGTGAATTCTTCTCCGACAAGATATGCATCAAGTCCATTCTCCTGAAGACTGCCTACAATGGCGATATGCTCCTTGAGGGAATCTTTACCCAATTCGCGCATATCCCCAAGAAGGGCAAGTTTATGAGCGGAATCCATTGCCAAAAAGTTGGTGATGGCCGCCGACATACTTGAAGGGTTGGCATTGTAGGCATCCACAATCAGAACATTGGACTCGGTTTTTTTCATCTGGGAGCGATTGTTCGACGGCACATATGCCGCAATGGCGCGTACTGCATCCTCGAGAGGGACATTGAAATGTCTTGCGACACAAAGAGCGGCAAGCACATTGGCGGCATTATATGTCCCGACCAATGAAGTCTTGACAGTCATCCCGGCAAGGGATATGCGAAGGAAGGGCTCATCCTCAGTCAAAGGCAGCACCTTGGCTTCATCGTGCTTCAATCCATAATAAACCCCGGATATTCCCGTCCTGGAGGAAAGCATTTGCATAAGGTCGTCATCATCAGCATTGACAAATGCAGTGCCCTTGCGCTCCGAAAGGCAGTCGTACAACTGTCCCTTCGCTCTCTTCACTCCGTCAAAACTTCCAAAGCCCAAAAGATGGGCCTTCCCTACGTTTGTAATGAGTCCGGCATCGGGCTCAAGTATTCTGACAAGATGAAGAATATCATCGGGATGATTTGCACCCATCTCGATTACTGCTATCTGGGTCTCAGAAGTTATTTTCAAAATACTCAGAGGGACACCTATATCATTATTGAGATTCCCTTCGGTAGCGGTTACTCGATATTTGGCGGACAATGCAGTGCGGATCAGTTCCTTAGTGGTGGTCTTGCCATTGGTGCCGGTAAGGCCGATAACCGGGATGGACAGGTGGCGGCGGTGACAGTTGGCCAAATCCTGCAAGGTCCTCAGCGTATCATCCACTTCTATGGCCCCATCTTTTCCCGACGCAGCGCTCCCTCTCTCTATCACCACACAGCCTGCACCATCCTCCAGAGCCTTGAGTGCGTAGTCATTTCCATCAAAATTCTCTCCCCGGAGAGCAAGAAACATCTCCCCTCCCTTGACGGCCCGGCTGTCGGTGGTAAGGCGGCATCCGCAAGACAGCCATCTGGAATATATCTCTTCTATCATTTCGTACCGGTTGATCCGAATCCGCCCTCTCCCCTTTCAGTCTCATCGAGAGTGTCCGTGAGGATAAATGACGCAACCTCGTGACGGGCAAAGACCATCTGAGCAATCCTCTCGCCCGGGACAATCTCGAATTCCTCGTTTGACAGATTGACAAGTATGACCTTGATCTCTCCGCGGTAGTCCGCATCTATGGTACCGGGGGTATTGAGAACCGTTATCCCGTGTTTGGCAGCCAGACCGCTGCGAGGACGGACCTGACCCTCATAACCAGCCGGTATTGCCATAAACAGTCCGGTTGGGACCATAGTACGGCAAAGAGGTTTGAGCACTATGGGAGCTTCAAGGTCAGCGTGAAGATCCACGCCAGCAGATTGAGGTGTAGCATAAGAGGGAACATCCCAGCGGGACTTGTTGACAATTTTTACTTCTATCATAACGGGACTATTTGGGCGCCATTCTGTAAAGGACGGCCGCGATTATCGTAAACAGCATATTCGGCAGCCATAGTGCCACCGTAGGCGAAAGCGTATCGGTATATACAAACATCTGGCTGAATTTCATAAAGAGGATATAGGAGAAACTGAGCGCGATTCCGACCACAATATTCCATCCTATCCCGCCTCTTTTCTTCTTCGAGGAAAGGGCCACGCCCATAATTGTAAGTACAAATGCGGAGAAGGGAAGAGAGAAGCGGTTGTTCTTTTCAATCTGAGCATACATCACATTGGCATCCCCTCTCATCTTCTGTGTGGCTATCAGCTCGTTCAACTCGCGCTGGGTCAAGGTTTCCACGGTCTCATCATTGCGATAGAAATCTTCTATGGTAAGATTGATGACCGTATCCTTCTGAATACCGCTTGTTATCCTGTCATCCATCCCATCGACAAATTCGCGGATGAAATATCCGCGTAGGGTCCAGGCGCAAGCCGCAGTATCCCAGGATGCGGATTCACAGGTCATCTTGCTTACAAGCCTGTTATCTTTTATCTCCTCCAGAGTCATACGGTAAGCGGTATTGTTCCATCCGCTGAAGGACTCCACATAAACAAACTGCCCCGGAGCAATCTGATAATGGATATCTCTTAAGAATTCGCCGTCATCGTCCACATATTCGTTTTCAAATGCTATTCGTGTCTCATTGGCCCGGGGTATCACATACAAGTTGAGTCCAAGGGATACCAGCGAGATGATAGCAGCGGAGACCATATACGGGACCATCATACGATGGAAGCTCACGCCTCCGGAAAGAATTGCAATGATCTCGGTGTTGGCCGCCATCTTGGAAGTAAAGAAAATGACAGTGATGAATACGAACAGAGGGCTGAACATATTCATAAAATAAGGCACGAAATTGACATAGTAATCAAAAATGATTGCCTTCAATGGGGCCTGATTCGAGATAAAATTGTCAATCTTCTCACTGACGTCAAAGATGATGACAATACCGATAATCAGGAACAGAGCTATGAAAAAGGTTATCACAAACCTCTTCATAATGTACAAGTCTATTTTCTTCGGTGCCAGTTCCATATCAATTACATTCTTGCGCTCACTCTGCGCACGGCCTCGTCTTTCCAAGACGCAAAGTCACCGGCCTCGATATGAGCTCGGGCCTGACGGACAAGGTCAAGATAAAAGGCCAGATTATGTTCGGTAGCTATCATTGAGGCAAACATTTCCTTTGCAATGAAAAGATGTCTTAGATATGCCTTTGTATAGTTATGGTCAACAAAAGAAGTGCCTTCGCTGTCAAGGCAGGAAAAGTCATCCGCCCATTTTGCATTTCTCATATTCATAACTCCATTCCAGGTAAAGAGCATCCCGTTTCTGGCGTTACGCGTCGGCATCACGCAGTCAAACATATCCACACCTCTGGCTATTCCTTCCAGAATATTGGCCGGCGTGCCGACTCCCATCAGGTATCTCGGCCGGTCCTTGGGCATCAGAGGGCAAACCAGCTCAAGCATTTCATACATCTTTTCAGTCGGTTCCCCCACTGCAAGGCCACCTATGGCATATCCGTCGGCATCATATTTCACTACATTCTCGACCGCCCTTCGACGAAGCTCGGGATAGACGCAACCTTGGATGATTGGGAAAAAGCATTGGTCATATCCATATAGAGGATCCGTCCGGTGGAAATGCTCCACAAAACGTCCAAGCCATTTTTCTGTAAGAGAAAGAGATTTCTCGGCATACCTATAATCAGCATCACCGGGACAGCATTCGTCAAGGGCCATCATAATATCCGAGCCAATGATGCGCTGCACTTCCACATTGTTTTCCGGAGTGAAGATATGCCTGGACCCGTCGATATGACTCTGGAAGGTACAGCCCTCTTCACTTATCTTTCTTATCTTGGCGAGCGAGAACACCTGGAATCCACCGCTGTCGGTGAGGATAGGCCTGTCCCAGGACTCGAATTTATGCAGTCCTCCCGCCTTGCGAAGAGTGTCCAATCCCGGGCGCAGATACAGGTGATAGGTGTTGCCAAGGATAATCTCAGCATCGATATCATCTTTCAAGTCCCTGTGATACACACCCTTGACCGAGCCTACTGTTCCGACAGGCATAAAGATAGGAGTACTGACAGATCCGTGATCTGTAGTAAACGTACCTGTCCTGGCGGAAGAATGCTGGTCTTTGGTGTGGACTTCGAATCTCATTCCTATAGATTTAACTCACAAATTTACGAAAAATCGCTCAATTTCATTTAGAAGTTGTTTTGAAATGGTTGACGAAATTTGTTATAAGAAGATTTTTCTTGGATTGTGGTTCCGGAATGAAGGAGCGTAGCCGTAGCTACGTGACTGAATGACGGAATCAGAAGACTGAAAAAGATTCATAACAAACGAGAGCAATTATTTCAAAACAACTTCTTATTTTTGCGTTTCGAATAAATTTCCCAAAAATGAAGCAGTCACATATCCGCATCCGGCTCACAATAATGAATTTTCTACAATTCGCCATCTGGGGAGCATATCTCACATCCATAGGCAGTTATCTCGCCAGAGTGGGTCTGGGGGACAGAATTTGGATGTTTTTCTCCATCCAGGGTGTCGCATCCTTGTTTATGCCAGCCCTTATGGGTATGATTGCAGACAGATTCCTGCCTGCACAAAAGGCATACTCGCTTTGTCACGGTCTCGGGGCCTTTTTTATGCTGTGTGCCGGAATATACTGCGCCAGCAGCGGCAATCCTCAATTCGGGCCGCTCTTTACACTATACTCCATAAGCATAGCCTTCTATATGCCTTCCCTGTCTCTTTCATATTCAGTAGCATACAAAAATCTTGAAGGGACGGGATTGAATCCTGTCTCATCCTTCCCGCCAATACGGGTGTTCGGGACGATCGGTTTTATCGCAACTATGCTGCTTACAAACTTCCTGACAGGAAGGGACGGCCTTCAATTCCAGAACTCCTACGAGCAGCTTCTTTTTGCCGGCTGCGTGGAGCTGGCACTGTGTCTGTATTCGTTGACCCTGCCCGAATGTCCGATTATCCCCGGAACAGGAGAGAAGAAGACATTTGCCCAAGCCAGCGGGCTTGTCGCATTCAAGTTATTCAAAAGAAAGGAAATGGCTATTTTTTTCCTTTTCAGTGCCCTTCTCGGCGCGGCTCTTCAGATCACGAACGGATATGCCAATACTTTCATCGCTTCTTTCAAGGCAAATCCGCTTTATCAAGGGACCTGGGGAGCGAACAATGCAAATGCTCTGATCTCAATTTCTCAGATTTCAGAAGCCCTCTGCGTCCTTCTTATTCCGCTTGCAATGAGGAAAGTCGGAATAAAGGGTGTTATGTTGATTTCGATCACAGCTTGGATACTGCGCTTCGGTCTGTTCGGATTGGGCAATCCCGGCAATGGTATCTGGATGATTCTTCTCAGTTGTCTTGTGTATGGCGTTGCCTTTGATTTCTTCAATGTTTCCGGATCGCTATATGTCAATACCTGCACGGACAAACAGATTCAGTCAAGTGCGCAGGGACTGTTTGTATTGATGACAAATGGGATAGGTGCGTCTGTAGGCACCTGGGCTGCAGGCAAGGTGGTAAATCATTTTGTCTATGATGCTCCCGTACCTTCCTGGTCCGAGGCCTGGTTCTGTTTCACTGCATACGCTGCCTTGACAGGCATATTATTCCTTATCTTCTTCAAGACTCCCTCCAACGAAGTCCACCAAT
>DCIC01000092.1 GCA_002315825.1 Bacteroidales bacterium UBA1736
CCTTGCGCTTCGCCCCGTCGGGCTCAGCGGGATTCAGAGGACAGTCATACCACTCCACCTGACCTTCGGGCCAGTTGGTCAAAGTCAGCTTTATGGGATCGTCGGAGACGACCATATATCTGTTGCTGCGTGCATTGAGATCCTGGCGCACGCACCATTCGAGCAGCTGGATATCCATAAGCTGGTCGCGCTTTGTCACACCGATTCTCTCGCAGAATGCCTTGAGAGCCTCAGCAGTATATCCTCTGCGGCGCACTCCGCACAAAGTCGGCATACGAGGGTCATCCCATCCGCTGACAAATCCCTTCTGCACAAGTTCAAGAAGTTTTCTCTTGCTCATAAGGGTATAAGTAAGATTAAGGCGGGCAAACTCGTACTGATGTGAAGGGAATATGCCGAGTGTCTCGATAAACCAGTCATACAGAGGCCTGTGCACGTCAAATTCGAGTGTACAGATGGAATGGGTGATATTCTCTATTGAATCGCACTGTCCGTGAGTGTAATCGTACATAGGATAAATGCACCATTTGTCCCCCGTGCGATGATGTGATGCGTGCTTGATACGGTATAGCAGAGGATCACGGAACATCATATTGGGATGAGCCATATCAATCTTCGCTCTGAGGACTTTCTGCCCATCTGCATATTTGCCGTCGCGCATCTCGCGGAAGAGCTTGAGGTTCTCTTCGGGAGTCCTGTTTCTGTATGGACTCTCTACACCCGGCTTCTCGACTGTGCCTCTATTCTGGGATATCTCTTCCTGGGTCTGGTCATCGACATACGCCAGGCCCCTGTTTATGAGATCTTCAGCCCACTGGTACAATTGATCGAAATAATCAGACGCATAACACTCTTTCTCCCATTGGAAGCCAAGCCATTTGATATCCTCCTTAATGGCGTCCACATACTCGGTATCCTCCTTTACGGGATTGGTGTCATCATAGCGCAGATTGGTCTTGCCTCCATACTTCTGAGCAAGGCCGAAATTGATGCACAAACTCTTCGCGTGTCCAAGATGAAGGTACCCATTGGGCTCGGGAGGAAAGCGGGTGAGAATTGATTTATATTTTCCTGATTCAAGATCATTTTCAATAATTTCCTCGAGGAAATTAAGTTTCTTGGCTTCTTCCATTTTGTTATTATTTAACTAATCTTACAAATTTATAAAGAATTAGTATTTTTGCGAAATAGAAATGAGGTTTATTTATGATTAAATCAATGACCGGCTACGGCAAATCCGAAGCCATTCTCAATAACGGCAAGCTCACCGTCGAATTCAGATCCGTCAACGGGAAAAGCGCCGACATCTCCATCAAGACATCCCTGCTTCCGAAGGACAAGGAGATAGAACTCCGAAAAAAGATATCCGAAATCCTACAGAGGGGCTCCATCGATATGTTTGTGACTTGGGAGCCCAATGCTGCAGAAGGCGCAAAGACCATTAACACAGAGCTGGCAATGGAGTATTACTCCCAGATTAGAGAGATGGCCGGCAAAATAGCCGAAAAGGAAAATTCCGAGGACAAAATGGATATCGCCACTACAGTGGGGACTCTGCTCCGTATGCCGGAGGTATTTGACTCAAAAAAGCAGGACATAATCACAGAGGACAACTGGGCACTGGTTGCAGAGGCCATAGACAAGGCCCTTGAAGCCATAGACAAATATCGCTCAGAGGAAGGTGTGTCACTGTACAATGACGTCACTTCGAGAGTAGGCAATATCCTCAAACTATACGACGAGATCGAGCAATTCGAGCCCGAGAGAATCGTCACAGTAAGGGAAAGAATCACCAAAAATGCCGAAGAGCTCAAGATTAAGCTGGACAAGGAGCGTTTTGAGCAGGAAATGATATTCTACCTCGACAAGCTCGACATAAACGAAGAAAAAGTCCGCCTTCGCCAGCACTGCAGATACTTTATGGACACCATCGATTCGGACCCCTATCCGGGCAAGAAACTTGGATTCATCATCCAGGAAATGGGCCGTGAGATCAACACCACAGGCAGCAAGGCGAACCACGCCTCTATCCAGAAATGCGTGGTAATGATGAAAGAGGAGCTCGAGAAAATACGCGAGCAGTCAATGAACATCCTCTAATTACGAGTCACACTCAGAACACCCATTCTGACGCCCCATTTCCCAACTTGAACTACCGGGACCTCCTTGCCGCTTGCATTTCCGACACACTCAAGCCGGTCCATAATGGTATGGGTATGTCCTCCCACGACAATATCCACATCAGAGGTCTGGGGTATCAGAACCTTGTCCGACAATTCGCCTTCCAGCGTCTCGAAGCCCACGTGGCTGAGCATAATGACCATATCGCAGGACTTGTCCCTCTTCAGGTATGAAGCCCATTCATTGATAGCCCGGACGGTATCCAGCATAGGGACAGAATTTCCTATGCCCTTCCCCACTACCGTGGAGATATCTGCAAGAACGCCTATCACGCCGATTTTCATCCCCGCCCTATGAAGGATCGCATAAGGTCTTACGTATTTTTCAAGAGGCGTGGAAGAGAAATCATAATTCGCACATACCACAGGGCAACGCAGATTTGCAAGACGTCTTGAGAGATCATCCAGTCCCCGGTCAAACTCGTGGTTTCCAAGGCACACGCAATCATAAC
>DCIC01000074.1 GCA_002315825.1 Bacteroidales bacterium UBA1736
TAATAGGCTGAAGACAGTAGAAGTCACCTTCCTTCTTTTCATCGAAGCGGAAGCAAAGAAGATCATGGACCATATCGTCCACTTGCTTCTTTGTCCATCGGTAGCCACGTTGGTATGCCGGTATGAAGAAGTAGTCTCCGTGCATCAGCTCCGCAACAGAAATAGTTCGGGGGTTGATAATATTATTCATATGTCTAACTGAATCATTTTCTTGCAAATCTATTGACCTCTTTTTTGAATTTCTTGTCTTATTAACTGCTGTTTAGTTGTTAATTTCGATTGGGTCAATCTGATGGCTCAAGATATCTGACTTCACGGCCTTGTGCCTTCGCATATTCAATCTCACTCCTGGTACTGCTGCCGATGTAGCCGCCCACGTTGATGACGAAGATTTCGTCCGCCATATCAATCTTGCGCTTGTGCATATCATCCAGCATCTCCTTGGTGCCTTCCGTCCAGACCTCGTTGTCCCCGGAATGGCCGAAAAGCCCGACACTGATGACGATGTTGCCTTCAAGGGTGAGGCGTTTCTGCGCTTCGAGAAACTGTTCCTTGAAGCGGGTGCTGCCACAGAGGGTTATTACTTTGTATTTGCCAACCATGGAAGATGTCTACCTGTTTCCCTTGCTCCTATTATGAGTTTTGCAGAGCATCTGGCAGTTATCTTCGTCGGTGCTGCCGCCGTGACTCCAGGCGGTAACATGGTCAGCATCCATTTCGGAGAGCTTGTAGATTCTCGTCTTGTTTGCCCCTTCCATCTGAGCACAGTAGGGACAGTTGGAGATATGCTCCGCTTCGGCCTTGGCCGTCTGCTTGGCATAGACCTTCTTCTTCGTCCTTTCATCGAAGACGCGGATGTTCAGAAGCTTCTTGTCTTGCTCTCCTCCAAGTATATATTCAAAGATTCCCTTACGGTCAGAAACGAACTCGTCGCCGTACAGAGCACGCACTCTGTCATTCACAGCTGCTGGATCATACGGAGTGTTGTGGTATGTCTCGTAGAGCCGGCCCCATTCCAGTCCGCACATCTCCGGACGAATATCCTGGAACACACTATCAGCCCAGTCTATGACGGAGGTAAAGTAAGTTTTCAGCTCATTGATGCTGTTCTCGTACCGGTGCTGCGACATATATGCCTCAATGCTGCCCTTGCTCACCCAATCCAACGCCCTTTCGAGAAAAGCCTGGCGTTTTACATCACCGCTGACAAATGCTTTCCATTTCTGCACAAGGGCATTCTGGCTGTTTGAAAATTCAGCCTTGGCCGCTGTGACGAACGGACCGGAATAGATGGCGTTCAGAAGTTCCTGGTTGACGAGAGGCACACCGACGATGTTGATGGTGCGGAACCATTCCTTGATTTCGTCCTCTTCGCCCCGGCAGATATATATCGTCAGCGGAGTATTCAGAATCAAGTCCTGCTTTCCCTTATCGAGACCGGAGAAATACTGCTGCATCCCGTTCTCATCCTTGATGGCGAACTTGCCGGTAACAAATCGGCCCAGAGATGTGATGCGCTGCTGTCCGTCCAGAACCTCGAACTTGCCGTCCGTCGGCTCCACGAAGTAGATAAGTCCAATCGGATAGCCCTTCAGGATTGAGTCGATGACAGCCACGTCCCGCTTGCCATCGGCATAGATGTAGTTGCGCTGGTATTCAGGCTGGATTGTGAGCTTTCCGGAAAGACCGTACAGGCCCTTTCCTTCAAGCTCGTTATATACGAAGCCTTTGCAGATGTCGGCTATCGTTATGTCGGTGCGTAATTGTGTTTTCATAGGCTATCCCTGTTTTTTGCGAATTAAAATTCTTGCATACGGCACTTTCGGTTTGCCGTTCACCATCATATACAAATCGCCAGCAGCAGAATGTCCGGCCATCAACATCTTATGTTCTTTTGGTATTCCGCTTATTCCAATGCTTTGTCCGAGATATCCGCTACCATATCCGATGATTTCGTATTGTTCTGGGCAATACCTATCAAGGAACGTCACAGGCACTCCCATTGTCCCATAATAATCATCCGGAATAGCATCGACATAAGGAATATCAATGGCATCAAAATTTTCATACCGATTATATCCCTTTCCTGCAATTTCTTTATGCTTACTATACTTGATATTGTCTCCCATCGTCATTAACCGCATTGGCTGATGACGACGACCGTGGTCAACATTGGTCAACCAGCAACAATTTCTAAAATGAACAATGTTATTTGATGCGTCAAAATAATCTTGATTCCCATATCTCCCTGCAGATGGAACTTTGAAAAACGCATCGCCTCTATGAAACCCATTACCGAGCCAAACTCGATTATCCTTAATGAGGGGGAAGATTTCTTTATATCCAACAGAGCCCTGACTCCCAATTATGATGAATTTCTTACTTGATTCAATTAACCATGCCATAAACTCGCGAAAAAGAGAAAACGGAGGATTCGTGATAATCATGTCCGCCTCATCGCGCAACTTCGTAACTTCTTCAGATCTGAAGTCTCCATCACCCTCCAGGTACTCCCAACGGAGGTCGTTTACATCAATGCGCCCGCTGCCATTGGTGTCGGAGTCAAGAATGAAGATCTTGCCGTGCGTCTTGCTCTTGTCCTCATCGTACTGCGGTGCCTCTGTCTCGAACAGAGTCGGCTCCCAGGCCTTTATCTTCTTGCTCTCCGGAGCGTATGACGTGCTGATAAGCTTCTTCAGGCCGAACCTCTCGAAGTTCTGGGCGAAATACTTTGTGAAGTTGCTCCATTCCGGATCATCGCAAGGCAGCAGCACGGTCTTTCCCCGGAACACGTTTTCGTCGTATTCCAGATATGCGTTCATTTCGCGCTCAATGTCCTCGTACTGTGTATAGAACTCATCATTCTTCGCCGACTTCGCTGCTCCTAAGTTGCTGTTCTTGTTTGCCATTGGATAAATTCTTGCTTTGAACCTCAAATTTAGCAAAATCTTTCCAATCTTCTC
>DCIC01000113.1:0-246 GCA_002315825.1 Bacteroidales bacterium UBA1736
TAACCAATCCGTCTATCCCTTCTATCTTGCCAAAAAACACAGCATCCTTTTCAGAAAAGTTCACCGTTCCTAAAAAACCCTTATAATTCAATGTGTTCATATCAAATTCCTGCTTTTAAGTTCTTCTAATACCTGCTTTAACGCATATTTTTTCTATGTTTCCCGGATGAGGCCGATGTAACATAATTGGGGAGCCATTGGCATCCTTAAACACGACTCGAGACCCCGAAGTACGTCCCTTATTGC
>DCIC01000113.1:338-3571 GCA_002315825.1 Bacteroidales bacterium UBA1736
ATCAATTTCTCCTTCGTTCCCATAATGCCACAAATGTAACTGAATTTCAGTTACAAAACAAATAAGCATCAAAAAGGATTGGAGCGAAGCGATTGCGCGCCTCAGCGGGCATGTTTGCGAAGCAAATCATGCGGGAGCACGGAACCGCGGGGTAGTGAACGGGGATCTTTACCTTCTTTGCCGCGTTGCTTTCGGGAATCGGGGGTTTTCCCGGAAGCAACGCTGAGTTTCATTCCTTGCTTTCGGAAATCGGGGGTTTTCCCGGAAGCAAGCTTGTTTCGTCAGACGGTTGACCATTACTTTGATGAATTCATAAAAGTAGTTAACTTCGCCTTCATAGTAATTCTCTGAGATATGGAAATCCTTACTGAAGTTGTTTCTAAGCAGTATGTAAAAAATAAAGCCGAAAAATTATATGGTGATATGATAAAGGCTGTTGCTGATGTGGATATGGGGAAGATTGCAATCGACGCGGAACTTCATTCCGATTTGGAAAGCTTTCTTCTTCAAGAGGGGTCTCAGCAGGAATCACTGTGGGGGTTCAACATATATCCTGAGATGGAAGGTGAGGATTTCATAGAATTCGACTCTCTCATAAATATCCGTCCAAGACAAAATAATAGGGGTCGTGATGTGGAGAATCCCGAAGTCAGAGCTCGGATTATTTCCCTTGTGGATCAATATATACGCTGATGGAAATAAATGCAGAACGTTGGGCGTCAATGACGCTTGCCCAGCAGATGGCCAACATTGGTAGTGAGGTGGGCCGCAGTGCGAAATGGCTGTCCAAAAATAAACCCGAAATGGCGGAAGGAGCATTTATCAGGGCTCAGGAACTCATATATCTCACAATCAAATACTCTCGCAAGGGCACTGCCGGTCGTAATAGTCTTTTGCGTGAACTCTGTCGTGCTCGTGAATGCTACTCGGGAGCTTTTCTCTCATCCGATTTTTCCACTTTGTCATATCTGGATCGCTATTTTTCCGCTTTTGCTGCTATCTGTCGGCGTTAGCGTACTTTATATCATTTTTGGTAGCGGGATAGACAGATGTTGCAGGAAAGAATATACGCCTGCGGGAGCATTGGCTCCCGAAGAGGGGACCCTCGAAGTGGGGAGGATCTGTCTTCAGACTGCAGAATATCTATGCCTAAACACGAGGGTTTTGCTCCAGAGTCTCATTTTCCCTCAGAGTGCCTGCGACCTGATCTGGGGCAATGGGATTGTAGCTGACATCCCTCGCAAGTTGAATCCCGCTTGCACCTTGAAAACACAAATATGCAGGCACACACAAAGGCTGTGACAATAAGAGTTAAAATCAAAGCACTGACCAGATTCATATTCCAAGTCCTCTAAATAAAGAATAAACAAATAAGCAATCCGGGCACTGACCAGATTCATAGTCCAAAGGCCAAACTAAAGAAGAACAATCAAATAAGCAATCCAGGCACATACCCAGGCAATCCCACACTGCAGCCCGACAACATACAGAGCCCTGAGCCATCCCATTTCCCTTCTGATAGCGGCAATGGCAGCGACACAAGGAGTATAGAGAAGACAGAAAATCAGCATCGGCACAGCAGAGGCCGCGGTAATAAGCGAGCCTGCATTCAGCACTTCAAGAGTCGCCACAATGCTTTCCTTAGCAAGGAAGCCTGAAATCAAGGATGTGACAATCCTCCAATCCCCAAGCCCGAGCGGAGCAAAGAGCGGAGCAATCAGACTTGCACACCAGGCCAGAATGCTTTGGGAGCTGTCCTCGATAAGATTGAGTCCGAAATCAAAGCTTTGCAGAAACCAGATAATGACAGTGGCAATAAAAATGATAGAAAAAGCCCTCTGAATAAAGTCCTTGGTCTTATCCCACAACAGGTGTGCAACATTGGAGGCAATCGGAAGACGATAGGTAGGCAGTTCCATAACAAACGGTGCGGTTTCAGATCCCGAATGAATCAGCTTCCCAACAAAGGCGGAAACAAGCCCGACCAATATGCCCAGCAGATATAAGGAAACAATGATCGCTCCCGCCTTGCCGGGGAAGAAAGCATTTGCGAGAAAACCATAGACGGCAATCTTCGCAGAGCAACTCATAAAAGGAATCAGCATCACCGTCCTCTTTCTGTCGCTGGTGGAAGGGAGAGTCCTGGAGGCCATCACTCCTGGGACGGAGCAGCCGAAGCTGATGAGTAGAGGCACAATGCTTCGGCCTGACAGACCTATCTTCCTGAGCAATTTATCTGATACGAAAGCTATCCGGGCCATATAGCCACTGTCTTCAAGCATAGACAGGAAGAAGAAAAGAACAATAATGACAGGCACAAAGCTGACCACACTTCCTACCCCTCCCAAAATAGCATCCAGCACAAGGGATTGCACGGCGGGACTTACCTCCAGACAGGCAAATCCTTCCTGCACTATAGCGGCCAAACTGTCAATCCCCTTCTGGACAAGATTTTGAAGACCGGTTCCGATGACATCAAAGGTCAAATAGAATACCAGAGACAGAATCGCAAAGAAAACGGGTATAGAGGTCCATTTCCCCGTGAGAATACTGTCTATTTTATTGCTTCGTATATGTTCCTTGCTTTCACGCGGCCTGATAACAGTCTTGCTGCACAGTCTGTGAATGAAAGAATATCTCATATCCGCAATCGCGCTATGGCGGTCCATCCCTGTTTCGGCCTCCATCTCAAGAATGATATGTTCCAGCATATCTTTCTCATTGTCAACCAGTTTCAAGCCTTCAAGAATATCCCGGTCCCCTTCCACAAGTCTGCTTGCCGCAAAACGCACAGGAATATCTGCCGCCCTTGCGTGGTCTTCGATCAAGTGCATAATGCCGTGAAGACAGCGGTGAACGGCACCACCCTTATCCTCTTTGCTGCAGAAATCCTGCACCGCGGGTTTCTCCTGATATCTGGCAATATGCAGAGCGTGCTCCACCAATTCATCAATGGCTTCTCCCTTCGCCGCGCTGATGGGAACGACAGGGATGCCCAGAGACCGTTCCATCTCATTGAGACGCACAGATCCCCCGTTGCCCCTGAGCTCATCCATCATATTAAGGGCAAGGACTATCGGGACTTCCAACTCCATCAGTTGCATAGTAAGATACAAATGCCTTTCGATGTTGCCGGCATCCACGATGTTGATAATCGCCTCAGGCCTGTTGCCCAGAATGAAATTGCGGGATACTATTTCTTCTTCGGTATATGTCGATAGAGAGTAAATGCC
>DCIC01000113.1:3629-3999 GCA_002315825.1 Bacteroidales bacterium UBA1736
CTGTCAACTGTGACGCCGGGGAAGTTGCCTACGTGCTGATTGGATCCTGTCAGCTTGTTGAACAGGGTGGTCTTGCCGCAGTTCTGCTGCCCTACGAGGGCGAAGCTTAATACTTTCCCCTTCGGGAGAGCCTTTTCTGTGAGTTTATCGTGGTATTTTCCATCTTCTCCCAGTCCGGGATGGGAGTTGTGCTCGTGCAGAGACAGATTGTAACCGAAGTCAATCTGCTCTTCAGTCATAGGAGGCTCCGCACTTGCCTCAATCGCCTCTACTTCAATCTCATCGGCTTCCGCAAGTCTGAGGGTCAGAGAATAGCCCCATAACATTATCTCAATGGGGTCTCCCATAGGAGCCGTCTTCAGCCTCTTGA
>DCIC01000113.1:4088-7160 GCA_002315825.1 Bacteroidales bacterium UBA1736
ACTGAAAGGACCCGTCCTGTCTGCCCATCCGAAAGATCTTTGATTGTCATACGTCCTAATCAGTTGTGAGGTTGTGGATAAAATGACAGTAATACCAGTATGTATCCCCGAAGGCTTTCTTGAAAGCGGGACTTGCATCTTCCGTTCCGTTCATAGAAGAGAGGGCCTCGGAATACTTGACGAAACGCTTGACGGTAGGGGAATTCTGACCTCCGAGTTGTGATACCACAATATTGACCAGATTCTGGTCCTGTTCTATGTATGCAAAGAAGAGAGCGGCCTCACCGACGTGGGTCGGGATGCGGCGTCCGCTCTCAAGGAGTTTGTTGTAATAATACCAGAATGCCTCGGTCTGTTTTCCTGTCATACAGGAAGCCAAAGCCAGATCCAGCATCAGACCTTGTGGATCTGTCTGAAAGAGAAAATGATTGTTGAGGGCAGCCTCCGCCACTGCGCTGTCGGTGTAGCGGTTCTCTTCGAAATCGCTCAACTTGTGAATCATCTGATACTCAGGATCATCGGCAAGAGCCTCGGGGCAATTGAGATAGTGCCTGTATTTGCTTACCCATCCCCTCTCGAAAATGTTCTTGTCAATGATATCGAGGTATTTTTCCACAAGCTCGGGCTTCTCATTTCCGTTAAGCAGTGCGGTCTTTGCAAGATACTTATATCTTTCCACCGTCCTCTGGAACATCATCGACATCTCCCAAGACCATCTGGCGCAATAGTTGAGGAGCCCATTGTAGAAAAAAACCGGAATCGCGCACACTTCTGTCTGGGATAGATTGGCCTTGGTGTTAAGAGGGATGCTTTCAGACGGGTAGCTGAACATTTTGTCACAAAGCTTCCCCGAATATAGCAGAGCGACATTGCGGTACATAACAATGACTCTGGTCGGGTATTCTGACTTGGCAGAAAGTTTGAAAGCCTTGTCCCAGTCATTCTTTTCCAGCGCCCTCTGCATTTGAAGCTCTATATGGAAATTCTTGTCTTTGTATGAAAGACAGAAAATGCAGGCGATAGCGACGGCGGCGAATATGATATTGTAAGCCCTGTGTTTTGTGATTCTGTCATTAAGTTGCTTGAAGGACGGCAGAATAATAACCGACAAAATGCCCGCTCCCAAAGGGATGAAATGTCGGGGGTCTCCGACGAAATCCATATAGGGAAGACCTGCAAAGTAAATATATCTGCTGTCGATATGGGTAAAAACCAGAGAGCCGTACAGAACCGGTATCAACGCGCAATATACAAGCGAGGAAGAAAGGGTCAGAATCGCGTGTTTTCTTTGGACAACAGATGCAACTCCGACACTGAGCGCTCCTGCCAGCGCATATACTCCAATCAGCGGATAAGCGATGAATACAGCAATTGTCATATATGCCCAGGCGGAAGCGGGGCGGCTGAGTCTCTGCCATCCGTAGATGATAAGAGCCGCACCGCACAAACCGAGAGTCTGGGAGAACAACAGCCCTTGGGACCTCATATTGTAGATGAAATAATCCAGTCCGAGTATGAAAATCAGGATGAATAAAGCCGGGATGCAGGAAAATAGGTTATCTCCAGCAATTTTCCTTATGAGCAGGGTCAGGCCTGCCAGGGAAAGCAGTACCAGGAATCCTCCCAGAAGAGGTACTGCACAGAATTGTGTGAGCACGCTGCCGGCAATCTGCAGCAGAACTCCCGGCTGGAGCCCCAATGTCGTATAGAAAGACATATCAGGCCATTGGGATAGGGCGTACATTTTCATAATCACCCCATTTTTTGAGAGAAGAGCCAGTGCCGCAATTAGTATGACTATGATGTGGGCGCTCAGCGCAGCGCAGCGATTTTCCTTCATTTTCATTGTAAAACAAAAATACTCAAAAAAAGGAGATTTGAAAATAAATCAATATATTAGACGAAATTTACATTTTAGAAATATGAAAAGAATAACCTTCTCCCTTTTATTGGTCCTGGCAGGAATATCTGCCTTTGCCCAGACTTGGCAAGTCTCGGATCCTGAAGCCACTCCCGAGGCAAAACAACTTTTTGAGAGGCTTCAGAAGATCCAAAAGAAAGGCACAATGTTCGGACATCAGGACGATCTGGTCACCGGAAGTACCTGGAGAGCAGAAAAAGGTCGCTCAGACACCAAGGACGCTGTCGGCGATTATCCTGGAGTTGTCGGATTTGAGCTCGGAGAGATTGAGCTCGGCGGCAAGCACAGTCTGGACTCCAATTTCTTTGCTGACATTGCAGACAGAGTAAAATGGTTTGACGAGCAGGACGGAATCATCACTGTGAGCTGGCACTGCGTCAATCCCATTTCTTCCCAATGGCCCGGCGTAAAGACCCCCAACGGGCCCGGTTCCGCCTGGGAGGTAGGATTTCTCTCAGCAAACGGGGACAATGCCGTAAGGAGCGTGCTTCCCGGCGGATGCAATCATTCAATGTTCAATTCCTGGCTTGACAGACTGGCAAATTTCTTCCTGAGCTGGAAGGACAAGGACGGCAAGCTGATTCCTTTCATATTCAGACCCTATCACGAGCATTCCGGAAGCTTCTTCTGGTGGGGCAGGACTCGCTGCTACGACGAGGAGTTTGTCGCATTGTACAGATATACCGTTGACTATCTGCGCGCAAAGGGCCTTCACAATATCCTCTACGCTTACAATACCGATAAAGTTTATTCCGATGAAGAATATCTTGCAGGTTATCCCGGCGACGAGTATTGCGATATGATTTCCATCGACTGGTATGGATCCGGAGAAGAATTCAACAAAAACATAGATGAAGCCCTTGCCCGCACCACGGCTATCGCACAGGCAAAATGCAAGCTTCACGCTTTGAGCGAGTGCGGTCCTTTGAGCTTCGATCTTCAGAAAATACTCTCAGGGTATGAATCATCCTATGTGCTGATTTGGCGCAACGCTCCTTTCAAACTTCGTCCCGGTATGACTCCCAGACCTCAGCAGGGACCCACTTGGGCCGAGCTTGTCCAGAATCTCAAGAAGAACCCCAAATATCTCTTCTTGAAAGATATTCAGAAAATCAAATAAGTCAGTTATATGAAACGAGTATTATCAACAG
>DCIC01000113.1:7224-21295 GCA_002315825.1 Bacteroidales bacterium UBA1736
GATGGATATACCAGAGGCTTAGGTGTGTATCCGGGAGATCCTTCCCAGACTTTTGCCCCTGAGATGGTCGCTTGCGAAGAATATGGCAATATCGCTGCATTCAAGGCTGCCTACCATTCTTCCAGCTATGATTACAATCTTACCGCGCAATTGGCCACAGACGGCATCATCAGTGCCAATCCTTCCCCCTGGATCGGAGTGTCCACTTCAAATGGTCCCCTTGCCAAACGTGAGAGGGAATGGATGTTCGACGACAAGTCCAATTCCGGTTATACAGTGACGGCCAAGGACCTCGCCCTCAATCTGGATATCCACAATATGGAGATTCCTGCTGACCAGGTCAGACTGGTGGGAAGTGTATCAGTCAACATCACAGAGCCTCAGGAATACTCAATCTCGATTCTGGCCTCTACGGACGGGAAGAATTGGGATGTGCTTGGGGAGAAAACCGGCAGCAGCCTGCCGGGAACTGCCGCCGGTGGCTTCAGGTTTGGAGCCGCTCCTCCGGTTTACAATAATCCCTCACCGGTGACTTTCCTCTATGATTATGTTCCGAAAGGAGATGCCCCCGTGTCAATGGGCAGCATATTCGGAATGAGAGCTTCGGATCCCAACATCAGCACAAGGCCCCTTGACCTTTTGTTTGATCTTCCTTCGGGGAAGGGATATTCCCATTATTCATTTATGTTCAAAATCCCTGCTGCTGAGAGCTATACCTTCTACTCTTGGGATCTTCTCAAAGATGGAGAGGAGCAGTTCATTATGCCTTCAATGCATTTCAACAGTTCCTGGAAGAGCGCAGAGGCTTCTGAACAGTGGATTTATGTGGATTTCGGAGCTAAAGCAAAATACAATAAGGTGGTTCTCAACTGGATCAACAAGGCGGTGGCAGGAAAGATTCAGCAGTCTGATGACGCAGTCAATTGGACAGACTTGGCACCCCTTCCCGGAGGAGACTCCAGTGTGGATGAAATCAATGTCAATGGAAGCAGCCGCTATGTTAGAGTCCTCGCTCAGGAGTCAGCAAATGGGGAGCCATATGAGTTGACCGAGATTCAAGTATTCGGAAAGGGAGGTCTCAGGCCTCAGCCTAAGGAGGCTCCCGCTGCAGGAAAAGAAGAGCAGTACATTTCCGGCGGCAAATGGAAGCTTCAGAGAGCCAATCTCGTGAAGGCGGAGGGAGCAGAGTTGTCAAAGATCGGATTCAATGACAGTGATTGGGTTGTTGCAACCGTTCCCGGTACCGTACTGGGCTCGTTCATCAACAACGGTTCTGTTCCTGATCCCAATGTCGCCGACAATCAGCTTATGGTCTCAGAATCATACTTCGAGTCTGATTTCTGGTACCGTGACGAGTTTGAAGTAAGCAATGAGTCAGAGTGCACCTTCCTCAATTTCAATGGTATCAACTGGAAGGCAGAGGCCTATCTCAACGGAGAGTACCTCGGCCTTATTGAGGGAGCATTCAAGAGAGGCAAATTTGACGTTAGCAAATATATCGTGAAAGGGACCAATGCTCTTGCCGTACGCATAATCAGAAACGCTCACCCCGGAGCTATCAAGGAGCAGGATGAGAACAGCGCTGATATGAACGGAGGTGCACCCGGTGCGGACAATCCCACTTTCCACGCCACAATCGGCTGGGACTGGATTCCTACCATCAGGGGAAGGTCAATAGGTATCTGGAACGATGTGTTCCTTACGTTCAACGGTCCTGTGACTGTTGAGGATCCTTTTATCCGTGCCGAACTTCCTCTTCCCGACACGACATCCGCAAATCTTTTTGTGGAGCTTACCCTCAAGAATCATAAGGATGAGCCTGTCAGCGGAGTTGTCAAGGGCCAATATGGAGATGCAGCCTCTTTCCAGACTGAGGTAAGCCTCAATCCGGGCGAGGAAAAGATCGTCAAGCTCGATGCAGGCAGCTGTCCCGAGCTTCACCTTGTCAATCCAAAACTCTGGTGGCCCAACGGCTATGGCGAGCAGAATCTTTACGATGTCTCAATCAGTTTCGAGGCAGATGGAAAGGTTTCTGACGTCAAGAACTTCAAGTCGGGTGTACGTCAGATGGAGTTCAGCGAAGACGAATATGCTCCCAGCGGCGGTATGCAGTTCTTCAACGCAGGAGGTACTCCCAAGCGTCTTACTATGAAGGTGAACGGACGTCGTTTCATCGGCTTCGGCGGCAACTGGGGCTTCAGCGAGACCAACCTGAACTACAAGGCAAGGGAGTATGACATTGCGGTCAAGTATCACGCTGATATGAATTTCACAATGATACGCGACTGGGTGGGTCAGATCGGTGACGAAGAGTTCTATGACGCCTGTGACAAATATGGCATTATGGTTTGGCAGGATTTCTGGCTTGCAAATCCCGGTGACGGACAGAATCCATATTATCCCGAGATGTTCCTTGACAATGCCAGGGATTATGTGAAGCGTATCCGCAATCACGCCTCTATCGGAATCTATGTGGGCCGTAACGAAGGCAATCCTCCCGAGTACCTCGACAAAGCCCTCAGGGATGATGTAGTGAAGCCACTTCATCCGGGTCTTTATTACATCCCTCATTCATCTTCCGGAAGTGTAAGCGGCGGCGGCCCATACAGGGCACTTGCTCCCAAGCAGTATTTTGCTCTCTATGGTCACGACAAGATGCACAGTGAGCGAGGTATGCCTACTGTAATGACCTATGAAAATATGGTCCGCGCTTTCGGAGAAGAGAATATCGAGCCCGTGAACACAGCCGAGCATCCCAACAACATATACGGAATGCACGATTACACCCTGACCTCAGCTCAGGGAGCGGATTCGTTCAATCAGATAATTGCCAAAGCCTTCGGCGAGCCCAAGGATGCCAAGGAGTTTGCAAAGTATGCACAGTTGATCAACTACAACGGCTATCGCGCTATCTTTGAAGGACGCAGCGAGCACCGTCGCGGAATGATTCTTTGGATGAGCCATCCTGCCTGGCCTTCTATGGTATGGCAGACCTATGACTACTACTTTGAGCCTACCGGGTCATACTATGGAAGCAAGAAGGCGTGCGAGCCTATCCATATCCAGTGGAATCCTCTCCGTGACGATGTGGAGGTGGTCAATTACCATACAAAAGACTGGACAGGACTTACAGCAAAGGCTCAGCTCATCGACGAGACTGGAGCTGTGAAGTGGGAGAAAGAGGTGAAGTTTGACATCCTTGATGATCAGACCGTAGCTTGCTTCCCTCTTGAGTTTGATGCTGTACAGACCGAATCCTATTTCATCAGACTGACTCTTACGGGCGAGGAAGGGCTTCTTTCTGAGAACTTCTATATCGCAGGCAAGGAAGAGGGCAATTTCCAGTCTCTTACCAAGCTGCCTCAGGTCACTCTGACAAAGGACATTTCACTGTCCCAGTCAAACGGAGAATGGATTATGAAGGGAACTGTACGCAATGACTCACAGACTCCTGCCGTATTCCTTCGCCTCAAGCTCACCGGTGACAAGTCAAATGATTTGATTCTGCCTGTCATTTATAATGACAACTATTTCTCACTTATGCCAGGGGAGAGCAAGAAGATTGAGATCCGTTTCCGCAACGAAGATACTCGCGGTGAGCATCCGACTCTCAGTATTGAGGGCATCAATGCTCAGTAGTATCGCATAAGTTGATTTAGAAAGATGCCCGTTGGAACGTAGTGAAAGCGGCAATGCCCCTCGGGGCAGTTGCGAAGCAACGGGGGTATAATTAAAGAGGGTGACTGAGTGAGTCATCCTCTTTATTATTATATTTGCCGTATGTCAAAGATATTGCTCCATACCTGCTGTGCTCCCTGCTCATCCGCCATAGTGGAGTGGATGCTTGCAAATGGGATGCGACCTGTCATTTTCTATTCCAACTCTAATATCTATCCTGTTGAGGAATACGAGCACAGACGCTCGGAATGTGCCCGCTACGCAGCAGAGAACGGAATAATGATGGTGGAGGACCAGTATGACCACACTTCCTGGCTCAATTGCACTACCGGCTTGGAGGGGGAGCCTGAGCGTGGGGCGAGATGTCTTCAGTGCTTCCGATACAGACTCAAGAGAGCCGCGCAGTATGCGCAGGACAATGGATTTGACCTCTTGACCACAACTTTGGCTTCTTCCAGATGGAAGAGTCTCGATCAGATCAATATGGCCGGACGTGAGGCCTGTGAGGGCACATCGGTAGAATGGTGGGATAAGAACTGGAGGAAGGGCGGTCTGCAGCAGAGGCGGGACCAGATCATCCGCGAACGCAATTTCTATAACCAGCAGTACTGCGGTTGCGAGTTTTCAATCAGAAAAGAACTCTAGGCTTTCTTACCAATCCTTGTATGGGTGCTGTCCCAACTGGGCGTTATAGTATTTTCTTTCACCCGTGACTTCTTCTCCCAGCCAGGATGGCTTGGCAAAGGCCTCATTGGCATCTTCCAGCTCCACTTCCGCCACAATCAAGCCTTCGTTGTCTCCCAGAAACTCATCGACCTCGAAAGTATGTCCTTCGTAGGGGACTATGTGCCGGATCTTGTCTATGATTCTGCTGCAGAGAGGCATCAGATCCTTGACATCCTGCTCCGAAATCTCTTTTTCCCATTCAAAACGGCTCAGCCCTCCGTCCATTGATGGTCCTTTGATGGTGAGAAAGCCCTGAGAGTCTCTCAGACGCACTCTCACTGTCTTTCCGCTTCCCGGGCACAGATAGCCTTGGGTGATGCGGTAGGATTTGCTGATGTCTTTGCGGAAATCTCCGCAGATAAGGAATTTCCTTTCTATCTCGGTTGCCATAGTTCCTGTCTTTTGATGCCGCAATTTAGCGAAAATTCCTATATTAGCCTTCAATATATAAGAACGACTATGATAAAGAAATTGTTTGTATGTGCTTTGCTACTGGCTGGATGTCAGGTGGCACTACGCTCGGAAGAAGGGAGACTTCTCCGCTTCCCTTCCACAAACGGGACAGATGTGGTATTTTCCTATGCGGGGGACTTGTACAAGGCTCCTCTTGCAGGAGGAGAGGCCGTCCGGCTCACTTCTCACGTAGGATATGAGATGTTTGCCCGTTATTCCCCTGATGGTAAGACAATTGCATTTACAGGCCAGTATGACGGCAACACTGAGGTGTACTCTATTCCCGCCCAGGGAGGGCAGCCTGTCCGTCTTACATATACTTCCACAAACGGGAGAGATGATATAGGTGACCGTATGGGTCCCAACAATATAGTTATGGGATGGAAGCCTGACGGCTCTCAGATTATCTACCGCAACCGCATTGGGGACGGCTTTGAAGGAAAGTTGTGGACAGTGTCGCCAAAGGGCGGGATGAGCAGTCAGATCCCTCTTCCCGAAGGTGGCTTCTGCTGTTATTCTCCTGACGGGAAGAAATTGGCCTATAACCGCACATTCCGCGAGTTCCGTACCTGGAAATATTACAAAGGAGGCCAGGCTGACGATATCTGGATATATGACGGGAAGTCAGTGAAGAACATTACGGACAATCCTGCTCAGGATATAATGCCTATGTGGATCGGTGATGAGATCTATTTTATCTCGGACAGAGACCATTGGATGAATATCTTCGTCTATGACACCAAGAGCGGACAGACATCAAAGGTCACCGATTTCAAAGAATATGATGTAAAATTCCCCAGCTGCAACGGGCGTATCATCGTGTTTGAAAATGGAGGTTACCTATACAGCCTCGATCCTGCCACAAAGAAGCCTTCCCGAATTGATATCAGTCTCAATGCCGAAGGAGTGTATGCCCGTCCCGTGATAATGGATGTTTCGGACAATATCTCTTCTATGAGCATTTCCTCAAAAGGAGACAGGGTGGCTGTAACGGCAAGAGGTGACGTTTTCACCGTGCCCGTAGCGAACGGGATAACAAGAAATATCTCACGCACTCCGGGGGCAAATGAGCGAGACGCTTCTTTCAGCCCTGACGGCAAATACATCGCGTACATATCTGATAAGACGGGAGAGACAGAAGTGTATCTTCAGGATGTCGAGAGCTCGGTAATTACTCAATTGACAAAGAACAATGACACGTATATCCGTAGCCTCTTGTGGTCTCCCGATTCCAAGACCCTTCTTTATACCGACAGGAAGAACCGGATTGTCACTTTGAGTATTCCTGACGGAGCGAAGACGGTTGTGATGACCAATCCTTCAGCTGAATTCCGGGGAGGGGCATTCTCTGCGGACAGCAAATGGATAACATACACAAAGCCCGGCAAGAATGAGCTCAACATAGTGTATGTTTACAATCTACAGACCGGGAAAGAGATACAGGTTACGGAAAAATGGTACAATGCGAGTGCCCCGATTTTCAGTACCGATGGGAAATATTTGATTTTCAATGCTGAGAGGGATTTCAGCCCTACATATAGCCAGATTGAATGGAACTATGCATACAGCAATATGGGCTCTCTCTATGTTGCTCTGCTCTCAAAGGACACCGCTTCGCCTCTTCTTCCCTCCGACGGGAAGGCTGCAGAGGACAATGCAGTCCCCTCCAAACCGAAGAGTGAAGATAAAAAGGATGGTGCAGCCTCTCCCTCTGAGGTGAAGGTTGATGCTGAAGGCCTCTTTCAGCGCATTGTCAAGTTGCCTGTCGGGGCCGGCTATTTCCGACCCACGTACTGTGACGGGAAGACCTTGTGGTATTCCTCAAGAGGAGGAATGAAGTCTATCAGTCTCTCTGACGGTGAGATTACCAATCTCGGCAATTTCAGAATGGATGTTGTAGGAGACAAGGCATTGGTGTCAGAAGGAAGGAACACATATATATCTTCCATACCGAAGGGGAAGTTTAAGGGAGATAAGGCAATCAACTTCAGTAATATGCGCTCCGACGTGGATTATGCTCAAGAGTGGCCACAGATATTTGATGAGACCTGGAGGGCATTCAGGGACGGCTATTATCTTGAGAATATGCACGGCATTGACTGGCCGGCTATGAAGCGCAAATACGAGGTGCTCCTTCCCTATGTCAAGTGCAGACTGGATCTGAATTATGTGATTGGAGAGATGATAGGTGAGCTCACATCAGGGCACGCTTACGTATCTGCGGGAGAGCACGAGAAGGCAGAAAGAATCAATATGGGACTTCTTGGCGCGGAGCTCTCGCTTGATAAGAGCGGATACTACAAGATTGATCGTATCCTGAAGGGAGCAAATTACAGCGAGACTCTCAGAGGCCCTCTCTCGGAGCCGGGCCTTGATGTCAAAGAAGGAGACTATATTATTGCTGTTGACGGTATTCCTACGAATACAACTACCAATATCTTCTCATTGCTTGTCGGCAAGGCCAATACTCTTGTCGAGCTTACGGTAAATGGCAAGGCTTCTGAAAGCGGCGCAAAGAAAATCGTTGTTCGTCCTACGGACAATGAGTACCCTCTATACCACTATGAATGGGTGATCAAGAACATCGAGTATGTCGAGAAAGTGTCAGGAGGACGTATCGGCTATATCTATATTCCTGATATGGGGCCTGACGGATTGAATGAATTTGTCCGTTACTATTATCCTCAGTTGGATAAGGAAGCCCTGATTGTGGACGATCGTGCCAATGGAGGCGGAAATGTTTCTCCTATGATCATCGAAAGACTCCTCAGGGAGCCATACCGAATGACAATGAGCAGGGGTTCAGATATGACGGGTAAAGTGCCGGAAGGGACATTCTATGGGCCAAAGGTCTGTCTGATCAACAAATATTCCGCTTCTGACGGAGATCTCTTCCCTTGGAGCTTCAGGGCTACAGGCCTTGGAGAGCTGATTGGCACACGCACCTGGGGAGGTATTGTGGGTATCAGCGGATCGCTTCCATATATGGACGGGACGGATATCCGTGTCCCATTCTTTACCAATTATGACAGCAAGACGGGAGAATGGATCATCGAAAACCACGGTGTCGATCCCGATATAGAGATTGACAATGATCCGATCAAAGAACAGGCAGGCATCGACCAACAGCTTGACAAGGCCATTGAGGTGCTTCTTGAAAAGCTGAAGTCATACAAACCGCTTCCGGGCGTACCTGCACCCCGTGATTTCTCCTGGAAAGGGGAATGAGGTCAGCGGGATTGAACCGCCTGGTATCTGTATCCGAGGCGTTTCAGTTCGATGGCGGCACCCAAGCGGAACATAGCGCCGTAAGAACGGGCGAGGGCATAGAATCCCAGTGCAGTCTGGGCCTCTATGCCCTCGTGCCTGATATAGCTGGTCACTGCAATAGCGCAGCTTTGAAGCGTGGAGACAATCAGTTTCTTCTCCTCATCGCTGAGCTTGATGATATCGTTGCAGATGTGCTCGTCCATATCATCCCACCCCCGGGACCCATAGTAATTGCTGTAGGGCTCATCTTTGAACAGATCCCAGTCCCTGTCCCATCTGTGGGCCACTCCCATCCCCAGAAAGGCTGCCCAGGAAATCGCGGCATCGGGGAATGAGGTGAAATTTTCCACAGCATCGGCAATGTACTCTTTGACATAGTCCGCCCATTTGCTGTCAATGTCGGCCGAAGAGGGGTAGTCTTCCCCGAGCAGAGATGCGCCGGTGCAGATTTTTTTCAACCCATTCTCAAGCCGCTGTTCGAAGGAGTCCAGATATTCCTTATAATTTTCTTCCATTGCTTTTTATTTGTGACAGACAAAGTTAAGGCTATATTTTGTATTTTTGCAGGAAATTGAAATACTGAGATTATGTCAAGACCAAACTTTTTAGTGCTTGTATCCCTCCTAATGCTTGTCCCACAACTTCGGACAAATGCGCAGTCAAGCGAGTATGTGATTGAAATTCAGCCAGGTAAAAAGGTACTCAATGTCCAGAACCTGGATCTTCCTTCTGTGACTTGTCTGGGAGACCTGCTTGATATCTTTCCTGAACTTCTTGCCCGTGACGGGGATTCCAAGCTGGCAAATTATGATGTCCAGGTCAATGATTTCAGTTTGGGCGGCAGTAAGGAGACAGTGTTGAAGTATTTGAAACTCTCTGACATCAAGTCTATCGAGGTGTCCGCCAATCCTTCTACCAGTCAGCAGAAGAATGGGCAGGGAGGTCTAGTGAAAGTCAAATTGAAGGATACGGAGGAGGGCTTTTCCGGAAAGGTTATGGCTGTTGCGAGCACTGCCGTTGATATTGCACCGAGCGTTACTCTCAACTATAAAAAAGGCCCTTGGACCATCAGCAGTTCTGCCGTGTTTGAGTATTATCATCCTCAAGACAATATCTCCCGTCGTGAAACGGTATTTACGGACAGGAGAACGTATCAGTCAGATACTTCCCGAAGGAGAGATGCATATGAGTTCATCAGTCTTGATGTGAAATACAATCCGACCAGTCGGGACAGTTTTCATCTTTGGGGATGGGAGGATTGCTCGGGAGGGAAGGGCAATGTCTTTTCCGATGTTGTTACCAATTCTGTGCGTGCTCCTCTGAGCAGCGAAGAGAACGATAAGCAATTCGGGTATTATGTGGCTTTGAGTTATGCTCATACGTTCCCTCAAAGCAAACTTGAAACTGAGTGGACGGTCAGCGGCTCTCCGGAAAAGTATCAGTTGCTTAAGTACAGGGGTGATGCTCCGACTTCGCTCAATTTCTGGCGATGTGACACCGGCAAACGCGGGACCAATCTGACAGGTCTGTTGAAATATAAATACAGCCTTGTCCCTGTGGGGGAGAAGAATAAAGCAGACTGGATTGTCGGAGCCAATGTCAGATATAATCCCGCTTCCCTGAGTTATGATTTCGAGAAAAATGGGCTCGTTTCACAAAGCGATTATCATCAGGGAGTGACAATGAATTCAAATACTTCTTTTTTGTATCTGTCTCCGTATATTGAGACTGATAATGCCTTTGGGCATTGGTTTTTCAAGGGAGGTGTGCGTTTTCAGCACTATTCCAACCTCATCGACGTGAAGGAGATAGAGTCTAGTTCTTTCTCCCTTTCTGAGAATTATGTCACTGCTTTTCTGAATGCCGGTTACCAGATAGCTCCGCACCATCACCTCAGTATGATTCTCGACAGATCCATTCAGCGTCCTTCAAACGCTTCCCAGTATCCCTATGAGATTTATGATCCTTCCGTCGAATACTTTGTGGTAGGCAATCCTAATCTCAAGCCGCTGTCGATCCATAGTGCCACTTTAAACTATATTACGGATTTCAAAAGAGGTGATAATAGCTTTACTTTTGACGTCGAGTTGAAATATATCAACACCAACAACCTGATTCAAAAGGAAAAAGGCCCGGAGGTCATTGCCTATAAGAATGATGGATCCAGCGATATCGCTGCACTCAATTTCCAGTTCCTATATTTATATCGTACTTTTTCGCTTGCCTTTACCTCAAATGTGTTCGAGAATTTTACTGACATTTCAGAAGTAAAGGATCATTATATGTATTATAATCTGTCCGTTGTCCCTTCTCTTCGCTTCAATGACGGATGGGCTGTTTCTGCCAAGTTCACTTACAACAGCAATATCTACACAAAAACTACCAGATTGAGCGATTATATCTATGCTGAGACTCGTTTTTCAAAGACTTGGGGCAAGTGGACCGCATATATGGAACTTCTGGACAATTTCCATAAGGTAGCGGAAGACAGGTTTTATGGGAAAGCAATCAGCGAGGCCTTGTATTACAATCTATACAGGCCGAGTTTCCGTCTGGGTGTTAACTTGAATTTCTGACGCTCCTCGATCAGAACATATCAATGATTTTGCCGAGCCTTGTGCTCAAGTCATTGAGATCTTCTTGGGTATGGCTGGTCCCCTGTTCGGTGGTCAGCCATCCTCCGTTATAGAACTTCTTCAATTCTTCGGTCACTGCCCTCCAGTTGACTTCTCCATCAGTGAGTTTGACGGAGAATCCGCTTCCGCGGCCTCCCTGATTCTCCAGGGTCGTGCTGAATTCCTTGATATGTACCCTCTTGATGCGGCTTCCAAGGATATTAATCCATTGCTCCGGCCAACCTGTCTTGAGGATGTTCCCGCAATCGAAATAAGCTCCGACCCATTCGCTTTCGAACTGGTCAATGAATGTTCGCACCTCTATTGGACTGAGCAGGAAATTGTTCCATACGTTCTCGATGCAGATATGAACCTTCATCTGCTTTGCAACGGGGGCCAGCTCTTTTATGCAGGCAGTGGATCTGTCCCAGCAGTCTTGATAATTGGTATTTGCATCAACGCGTCCGGGGACGAGCAGAACAGCATTTGTGCCGTAGGCCTTGGCATCTTCCATCGCGTGGATTTGGGCCTCTATGCCTTTCCTGCGGACTGTCGCATCGTCGCTTGATAGCAGAAGCTCCCAATGCTTGGAATTGCAGACGCTCGATGCTGCAAGTCCGGTCTCTTTCATTGCGTCCAGGACTTCCTGGCGGTCCATATGGCTGTTGGGCTCGATACCGTCAAATCCGGCGGCCCTTACAGCCTTGCATATTTCAAGTACGGAACCCTTGTATCCTATCGTGCCCCACATTATGGATTTGCGCGGCTTGGACAGTGTTCCTGCAGGGGAGCTGATCCCGACAGGGGTTATTATTCTGCTCTGTCCTGCCTTGAGTAGGCTTGAAGGTGCGAGCGTGGCGGCTCCTGCAGCCAATGCTGCGTTGCGGATGAATTCTCTTCTATGCATAAACTTAGATCTTATATTCTACACCGGGGAGGGGGAATTCTTCCTTCATATCAGGAACTGGACCGAATTCGAAGGTCTCGGGGACAAGCTTGAGAGGAGATGTGAGCATTTCGTCCCAAGTTACGAATTTGCCTGAGTAAGCTGCCATTCGCCCCATCATTGCGATAAGGACTGACTGTACGTGGGATTCCATATCATTGAGAGGGGTTCCTTCCCTGATGGCGCGTACGAGTCTTATGTGTTCCTCTACGTATGGGTTAGGCACAGCCATTGACTGGTCTTCCGCGTCTGTTTCGGGATGGGGATATTTCCAGATGACATTTCCGTCAAGATCGAAGATGGTGTCAAAGCAGTTGGTGTAGCCCTTGGTTCCGTAGAGCATCACGCAATGCTCGTTGTCACACCCGTCAATCTGGCGGGAGGTGCAGTGGGCTCGGCGTCCGTTCTCGTAAACATATTCGACACTAATCTGATCGTACATATCTCCTGTGACACGGCGTGCTCTTCCTCCTGTCGCCTGGGCCTTGACGGGGTGTATGTCCCCAAGGAACCAGGTCATCATATCGATTTCGTGGATGAATTGCTCTACAATGAAATCTCCGGATGTCCAGCAGAAGTTTGTCCAGTTGCGGAGCATATATTCCATATCTGTCATTCCGGGCTTGCGTGAGATGTGCCATAGCTTGCCGCCATAACGGACAACGTGGGCGGAAACGATATCTCCAATCATTCCGGCAGCGACTCTCTTGTAAGTTTCGATGCAGTCTTTCTGTGAGCGTCTGATAGTGCCGCTGATGACACATAGTCCCTTGGCTGAGGCTTGCTTAGCGAGTGCCATCATCTGGCGGGCGCCGACAGGATCGACTGCGCAGGGCTTCTCGACAAACATATGTTTGCCTTTTTCAAGGGCGTAGGCGAAATGGATGGGGCGGAAGGCCGGCGGTGTGCAGAGAAGTACCACATCGATATCTGAATCGATGACTTTCTTGTATGCGTCAAAACCTACGAAGCAGTGATCGTCCGGGACTTCGATGCCCTTGGTCTTGAGCTCTGCGCGGGAAGCTTCCATCTTGTCTTCGAAGATGTCGCCCATAGCGGTGATTGTAAGTCCGTTGCCGGATTCGACGAAGTTCTGTGCGGCGCCAGTGCCTCGTCCTCCGCAGCCGATTAGTCCGGCTCTGAGTGGCTTTCCGTCCGGGGCTTTGAGTAAAATCTCCGGTACCTGTACGGAATCAAGGTCAATTTTGTCTCTTTTAGGTGTACAACCTACGAGTAGGGAGGGGACGGCTACCGCTCCGACTGTCGTGTACATTGATTTTTTGAGGAACTCTCTTCTGTCGATTGCCATATCTTATGTGGTTTTAATCTTTGTAAATATACAAAAAAGTGGAATTGGTTCAAACAAAAAAAAGGTGACTTTCTGTCTTTCGACATTGAGTCACCTTTTTTGTAATGCTATAGTAAAATTAAACTATTAGTTCTTTGACACATTGAGAGTGAAAGGATAGATGTTGTTCTTGGAAACCTTGGTTTCCTTTGTCTCTTTGTAAGTTACAGACTTACCCGTAGAACCGCCTACAATATCGTACTTGATAGTAACGGTAAGATCGTTTGCTGCATAAGTTGCAGGGGGGATAGGAAGGTGGATACCATCTGAAGTCTTGCCTGAAGCGAGAGTAATATTAATGCCGGTAACCTTTGTCTCACTACTTGCACCATCATCCTTGGTGAGAACTCCTTCCTTGGTTATCTTGAATTTTCCTGAGAGCTTTTTGTTGCTTGACTTTACAATAACTTCCTTGATCTTGATGCTGGAGGTAGTGTTGTTGTCTACATATACCTTGAAAACACCGCAGATGTTGTCGAAGCTAAGACTATTTGTCTTGCTGTAAGCAAACATAGGAAGATAGTTTGCATTAGCATCGTACTTGTTGTCACCAGCGAGATTCAACTTGTCGGTCTTGTTCTCGCGGTAAATCTTCTCAGGATAGAAGGCATAGTATTCGGTTCCGGTTGCAGCGCCGCCCTCAGCTTTGAAAGTAGCTGATGTGCTGCCGCCTGCTTTTGCTTTGTAAGTCTTGCCGTTGATTTTGATCTTGTCGTCTTTAGCCCAGTAAACTTTACCATAGTTGGCGCTGATGGTCTGATCAATGCTTGTCTTTGTTGCATCAACACCGGCGATGTCGGCTACGAATACTGAATTCTGCTCCTCGAATGAAGAGTTTTCCTTTGTGCAGGATACTGCAAACATCGCACTGGCGATGAGAGCGATTGAGAGTAATGTCTTTTTCATAATCCTTGCCTTTTTTTACTGCCAACCGTCAAGTGGTCCGCCGTAGTTATACTGATCTGTCTGGCCGGAATCGCAGATGATGCTCTGCTCGTCCATCTCTATAATCTCGACAGTGGGAGATACATAGAG
>DCIC01000113.1:21376-21555 GCA_002315825.1 Bacteroidales bacterium UBA1736
TTATACAATAATCAGCAAACAAAGGAACAACCGGCGAATAATTTGGCCAGTTGTCTCGTGCGGCTTTGTAGCGGGAGTGGGTCACGATCCCACGACCTCCGGATTATGAATCCGACGCTCTAACAAGCTGAGCTACCCCGCCATCACTAAGAAATTCGTCTGTCAGACAGCCTCGTTTA
>DCIC01000127.1:0-547 GCA_002315825.1 Bacteroidales bacterium UBA1736
TTTTGGCTAGATCCAGTTTCTGGGCCTTCGAGAGCGTGCTTATCTTCGTTCCGGCGTATTGGTCGTTGAGGATTTTGATTATTTCCGCAAACAGTTCCTGGTCGGTGAGATACTCGCCATCGTCTAGTTCCGTGGCGATTTCGTTATACGATTCGACGTTTTTGCAGATGAGGCTGAAGTAGTGGTGGGCATCGCGGAACATTGCCATTCCAAGTTTGATTGCGCAGAAAGATGCTGGGGTTATGCAGCCATTTGCAATTTCTGCCTCTTTGAGTTCCGGAGGAATAAGCCCCCTCAATATTTGTCTTTGTGTGTCAATTGAATAGCTTGAAAGAACTTCGCTTTTTTGAGTAAAGATGAAGTAGCCGGTTCCGGAACTCCAAGGATATGAGAATGGAGTGTATTGGGGATTGACCACATATCCGTTTCTGTGCACATAGGCGATGGTATTTCTCAATGTCTTAAGATCTGAGATTTCTTTTAGTTGCATTCTGAAAGTGTTCGGTAAGCTATGAGTGTACTTCGCCGATAAATAGACAGATAAGCG
>DCIC01000127.1:639-2148 GCA_002315825.1 Bacteroidales bacterium UBA1736
ATCGCAAAAGCCACGATTTTCATCCCTTGACAAACAATCGCGCATCTGGCAAGCAGATTGATGCAGAATCTGAAATCGTCATCATCAAGGAGAAATGAACTGGTCTCCTTGCCATTTGTGTAAAGGTGAAACCACTTTCCCGAGTTGTCAAATGTTGTTTGGCAATATCTTTCCGCCTCCCAAAAAGTTAATCTTCTCATAATAGTGTTTTGTGGCGCTTGCTTCCGGGAATATGGGCTTTTTCCGTAAGCAACGCTGTGTTTCGTTCCTTGCTTCCGGGAATTGGGGCTTTTTCCGAAAGCAGCAGTTCTTTTTGTTCCTTGTGTTCCGGGAAGAGGGGCATTTCCCGAAAGCAGCAGTTCTTTTCGGCGCTTGCTTCCGGGAAAAGGGGCTTTTTCCGAAAGCAGCAGTTCTTTTCGGCGCTTGCTTCCGGGAAGAGGGGCATTTCCCGAAAGCGGCAGTTCTTTTCGGCGCATTGCTTCCGGGAATTGGGGCATTTCCCGAAAGCAGCAGTTCTTTTCGGCGCATTGCTTCCGGGAATTGGGGCATTTCCCGAAAGCAACCTTCAGGAATTCCATTGACTTCTCTCACTTCCGGGTGGCATCCTTGCTCTTTACAAATGTTCCAGCTTTGGCCCTGGTGCAGGCGTTGTCGTGGATCCAGCGGTTGGAGAACAACAGGTCCCAATGGTGAAGGTTGTCTTTGCTCACCCCGGCATCTCCGAAGAAAGTGGCCGATTCGTAATATTTGTGGAAATAAGACGGATTGTCGGTTTCTACCAATAGGGTATGAGTCAGAGTATCAACGTGCACGGTATTATTTGTCCCGTCATACGTAAATGAGGCCGGAGTCGAATCGGTCTTCCAGTTGACCGGGTTGATGCAAGCCGCTGCCCCTTCACTGACCATTGGCCAGATAGCCTCCCGCGACAGACTTGAAGTGAAACTGATGACCACGCCACGGTCATCTTCCCCTTGGGCTGCATTGATGTGTGGATGCTTCAGATCCTCAGCCGACAAGCGGTAGCCGATGCTGTAGCAGGCTATCATACGCGAATACTGTTCGTCGTTCATATGCTTCAGAATGTCAAGCGTCAGCATCGCTCCCTGACTAAATCCGGCAAGTATGTACGGCCGTCCATCATTCATATACTTCATATAATAGTCAAACGCTTCACAAGCCTCTGAGGCTACATTCTGATAAACGCCTTCAAAACTGTTCTTGTCCAATTGCCTGGCAGCGCTGAATGTGAATTGATGGTAGTACGGGGCAACCAGGTTGAAATCAGCGGAGCAGATATTCCGCTCCACCCATCTCAACTCCTGGTCAATATACGTCTTGTCTTCTGCTGTCAGTTGTGACTGCCACACCTCGGCCCCATTCTCATCGGTAGCATCTAGGACCTCTGTCGAAACGAAGTATATAAAATCCACCTTTTCAGCGTCGTACCGGTCCTCGGTCTCATACCAATACTCCTTTTTTGAGTATTCCGAAATGTCTCCCTTGACA
>DCIC01000127.1:2226-4568 GCA_002315825.1 Bacteroidales bacterium UBA1736
AGCCTTTTTATACCTTTCATAATATTACCGGCAAGGAAACCCGGGAATCTTCAGCACCCGGGAGGAATTGCCGCCGCCTTTTGTTGTTTATGAGAATGACATTATGTAGCAATTGGTATCCTTGCGCGCAAAGCCAAGACTCTGATATAGGGCATTGGCCGCTACGCGCGATGGACTGCTGGTCAAGTGCAATTGATCGACACCAATTCTCTTTGCCTCTGCAATGATATGCTCCACCAACTCCCGCCCAAGTCCGCGGCCCCGGCAAGCAGAAGAGACTACCACAGACTCGACATTGCCGTCGGTCTGGAAAGGTTGGTGGAAAATGCAGAGGCTGGCGCTGGCTACAATATGGCCGCCTTCACGCATCACGTACAAATGGCTGTCCGAATCCGAAAGCATACGCTCAAGCGCCTCCCGCCTCAAAACAATACTCTCCGAGAGCTGCCCCATCAAGCGGGCGAGGTCGGAAAATTCGGCTTCGGTACAACTATACAATTCTTCAATATCCATAGCTAAGTCATTCTTTCATCTTTCCTATCGGGATTCTTTCTTGCTAAGTTAATTAATATTTGCCTACTATTTCACACAATTTTATTTATATTTGTAAGTTACTCGATTTGGACGAGAAAAACTTCAAGATACAAGCGAAAAGTATTGAGAATTAATATCGAAAAACGATGAAAAAGATTTTCCTTATCATTACCACACTCTGTCTTCTTGCATCCGCTGCCTCCGCCCAGGAGCAAAAGCAAGAAAACGACAAGAGAAAGACTACCACTGATGAATGGACCGTCACCGAAGAAGGCGATGACGAGCTCGGACATTTCATCACCGAAACTACTTACCAGAAAGGCGTTTATGCCTCCAGCAGCGCCGGAAGGAACTGGACGGTTACAGGTGGATTGGGTGCGCAGTTCTATATGGGAGACAATGATTGGAAGGGCAAATTCAGAGACTTGATCACAGGCCCTGTATTCGACCTCTACTTCAACAAATGGTTCACGCCCAACTTCGGACTCGGTATTGGGTTTACATACAGCCCCTTCCGCGGACTGTACAAAATCGACAACGAGCGTGCGGCCTTCAGGACAGACGAATACTACGGCACCTACAACGGCCAGCAGCTTTATCGCCAGAAAGGACAGACATTCAACCCGTTTGTCATCGCTTTGGTTGACCTCGACAACCTTTTCGGCGGATACAAGCCCCAGAGAATCTACAACCTTGCGATGTACGCCGGAGGTGGTGTGATCTTCGGAACTGACCCTGTCCAGACACGTTGTGGAGCTACATTCAACCTTGGTTTCCTCAATATCTTCAAAGTCGGCAAGAGACTTGATCTTATGATCAACGTTCGCGGAAGCCTCGTATCAGACTCATTCGAAGGCGAATCCCGCTCGACAGAGCCCCAGACCAAAGAATACATCACTGCCAATATCCCCTTCGACGGCACGGCCGGCATCACAGCGGGACTCCAGTTCCACTTCGGCAAGAAAGACAGGGAATGGCAGAGCATAACCAATGTCACCAAGACTTACACAGGCTATGCCGATGCCAAGAACCAGATCAAGGAGCTTCAGAGCGAGCTTGAGAAGGCCAATAGCGAAAATCAGGCTCTCCTCGCGCTCAAGAAGGAGAAGGTTGTCATTACTCCCGACCTTTGGTATCACGTTCAGTTCCAGCTTGATAAATGGGATATCAGCAACCGCGAGCGCGTAAACCTCAAGTCCGTTGCTGACCAGATGAAAGCGGCACCCGAAGCCAAATTCTCCATCTGCGGATATGCCGACGTGCAGACCGCTACACCTGACCACAACCTTATGCTCTCCAAGAACAGGGTTGCTGAGGTATTCAAGGTGCTCACTCAGGAGTTCGGTGTCAATCCCGACCAGCTCGTTCAGGACTACAAGGGCGGTGTTGATCTTATGTTCTATGACGAGAATACTCTCAGCCGCTGCGTAATCATCAAGTCTGCAGGTAAATAGCACAGGTTCTTCCTTTATTGGAATTTTATAAGGGATGGCTAGACAGTCCCTTATTTGAGAATTCACCCCGTTCACAATACATTGTGAGCGGGGTGAATCTTGTTTTTCGAGGCTTTTTGGTCAGCCCCTTTAATTTGTCAGTACCTCGAGGCAGACCTCTCCCTACTGACAATATTGGAGGAATGCTTACTGGAGGATGTATTTCTCAGCGTTCAGGTGGAACAACTTCTCCTGCTCCTCTTCTGTAAGATTGAGGTTCTTATAGAAATCGGTCATATCCTTCAGATTCTCATAAGGGTAGTCTGAGCCGAATATGATGCTGTCGATGCCGATAGCGTTCTTGCAGCAGTCGAA
>DCIC01000127.1:4646-6829 GCA_002315825.1 Bacteroidales bacterium UBA1736
TCCATCTTGATCATCGGTTCCTTTATCCAAGAGAAACGGTTGTCCAGACGCTCGAGAATGTAAGGATAGTACTCTCCGAGGTGACCGAGGATCATTCTGAGTTTGGGCAGTTTGTCGAATGTTCCGTTGAGGATGATTCTCAATGATGTCTTGATTGTATCTACGCCGAATCCCAGACCCGGGGAAGAATATACATAGCCGAAGTCCTTGAAGTCGTAGTCATTGGGGGCCTGAGGATGAACATAAACAGCGCAGCCCAGTTCTTCTGCCTTTGCTAGGAGGGGAAGATATTTCTCCTCATAGAGGTGCCCGTTTTCCATATAATTGGAATGGGTGTGCCAGTACTTGAATCCGAGCTCCTTGACACAGCGCTCGAGCTCCTTGATAGCCTCGTCCACGAAGGGGGTGGGGAGAACTGCTGCGCCGATGAAGCGTCCGGGGAATTTCTTTACCAATTCTGCAACTGCGTCATTTGACTTCTTGGCGAAATATACTGCTTCTTTTTCGGGAAGCTCCTCAAGAGTAGGGGAGGATGCCATTACTCCGACATCAATGCCGCACTTATCCATCTCGGCGACTCTTTCGGCACCGAAATTCATAAGTTCATCAATGATTGAATAGGTGTTTGTTACGCCTGCGAAATGTGCATAAACATTCTCGCGGGGATTGAAGATTTTCTCTTCCTTGTTGTAGGTGGGAGCCTCTTTCCTTGTTGTGAGGTACTCCATCAGCTCCGGAAGATAATAATGGAATTCGCAATCAATGATTTTCATACGCTTAATTGATTAGTTTTTAGTAAAAATGTGTTATTTCTTTTGATTAGATAAAGTGTCAGATAGGCCACAACCAGCAAAGCAGATATGGTGTAAATGCTGTTGATGGCTGAAATAATGGATTGCCCGCTCTCCTGCAATGAAAGGATTCCACAGACGATGGATCCCCCCAGAGGGATTCCCAGACAGTTTCTCAGTATTCCGAGAAGACTGATTGAATGAAAGTATAGAGGTATGGCGAGACGGGCCATCAGATAGGCGTTGAAGACGCAGAACAGAATCATCTGCCCGATTCCCAAAAATAGGGAGGAAGCGAATGCGAGCATTCCCGAATATGCTGGACCTGCACCGGTTGAAATCAGCATCAGGGCCAGGTATATGAGTAGGGATGCGAAAGCAGAGCAGGTTAAGACTGTGATTTTGTCCATTCCCTTTCTGAATGTCGATGCGGATATGAAATAGCCGATGATGAGTCCTGTGAGATCAATCAGCTTCAGTTGAGGGACATAAACTCCCCAGTCGGTACATTCTGAGATATATTTGGATTGGAGCATATTGCCCGCGGCCAATATGAAGTCCAGCACAAGGAAAACAATGCCAATGTGTATTGCTTCTTTGAAGCAAAAGGACTTTTTGTCTATCAGGCGAATGCCTGTCCTGCGGGATGTTATGATGACGGCGGCGCTGGAAAGCAGGCCGACAATAAGTAGTGGGATAATAGACCTCTGGAAGAGGATAAGTACAAATGCCAGTACGGCAATCATCAGAAACAACAACTCAAGAAGATTTATCTTCCACTCTCTCCCCGACAGTTTCGGGACTGGGGCTTTGCTGCTCTTCATAAAAATCCGGACAAGAATGATTGCTCCCGCGATAAATGCGGCGGTGATCCACAGCAATTGTTCCTCCCCAAAGGCCAGAGCCAGACGCGGCTTGGCGTAGGAGAAGAAATCGGCGCAGCCGAGCATTATCAGAAATACGAATGATATGAAAACTCCGAAATTGCTCTTGCTTACGACAGGGATGCGGAACATACCGAGAAGCTCGAATGTTCCGAACATTTGGAAGAAGCCTGAGATCATACCCACTACGAACCTTGCCGGCATAGATTGAAGCATCGGAAATACCATCAGGCATATCAATACAATTGACAAGGACAGCGTGGCGGCTTGTTTGGGGGAAAAGACAGATTTGAGTTTTATTGCAAACGGAAAGAAGCAACTGGTACCGATCAGCATCACTCGCATCATCATAAGCGAGTCATACGTGTCCAATCCGTTTGCCAAGGTGATATGGTGAAATATGACGCCATACATTCCGCTCACCGACTGGATGACAATCACTGCAAATACAGTCATCGCCCACGCCAGATATCCGGGTACCCATTCTTTAAAGTTTTCCATTTCTTTC
>DCIC01000127.1:6865-8448 GCA_002315825.1 Bacteroidales bacterium UBA1736
AAAATCTGATTGAGAGGGCAAGCCCTGCTGTTGGTTGGAGCCCCTGACCGCTTGGAATGAATGCCAGGTCGGGCAGGATTTTTATCTCGCAAGAGTTGGATATCAGATGCTCGCAGTCGCGCCAATAGAGATTCTTGATTTTGGCAACATTTACGGCATCGCAGATGGACCAGATGTCAATGGCAAGAGAGGCGCACCAGCAGGCAATGGACCATCCGTTGGCTTTTATCGTTGTTTTGTTGCCTTCTTGCTTGACCTTGTCCGCCACAAAATATCCGGCAACGAAGAATCCGAGCTCACCGGCAAGCATCCCGACGCCCTTCAGTGTTTGTTCGTTTATCATCTGACCCAATCCGGCAATGAAAAAAGACGCTACGCCCGATACGGCGGGAGAAAATCGGTCGTTTTGGTCGTAAGAATAGTCGTGGGGGTCATACAGATCCTTATACTCCGAGTATTTCATTCCCAATGTGACGCCTTTGTCCTCCACCGCCTGCGCTTCAACGTCTTCAAACTTCTGGACGTCCCCGTTTGCGTAGGTGATTGAGTCGAGGTCAAGGACGGATATGGAGAAGGTTGGACCGTCAAGATAATTTGCGCGTTTGTATTCGACGATTTCGTCGCTGACTGATAATATTTTGACCTGGATAGTGGAGCCATCGGTCTTGGTCATCAAGTCCTGTGCCTTGGCGCAGAGTGCTGAAAGAATGGTGCAAACTATAAGGAGAATGATTTTTTTCATATTTAGGTTATTTTTCCGATGTAGTTTTAGCAAAGATAAAAAAATAATAACTTTGTTCTCCTTAATCTTTCTTTTATATGAAACCGAGTTTTTTGATTGTCGCCGTTCTCTCGCTTATTCTGCCTGTCAATGTATCTGCACAACGGTTTGATACCCGTGAGCCTGGCATTTATGCGATAGTACGCGGAGAGTCCATTCCGCTCAATTATACCTCATCTCCCTCATCCAGATCTTCCAGCTCCGGGATTACACGGTCAACGGACACTTTCTACAAAGGGCTGTCTTCGGGTGTGATAGCGGACGCCACTTTTGTCCTTGTCAATGATCCGGAAAGGTCGGTATATACCGCCAGTGACCCGTTCATCAAGTCCCTTACTCCCGAAGATATGGGAATTGCGCGCCTGGATGTCAATCCCGAGAAGAAACGTCGCGAACTGACTACAGAGAGGGCCCTTACCGGTGACGATGTCGAATTGGTGTTTACGGAAGGAGGACTCGGATTTGAGTACGAGCAAATCAGCGACAACTCATATAAGATAAAGGTGTACGGTCTTGAGCCCGGTGAATACGGCATCGCATTCCGTTTTCCCTCTACAAGGTATATCGAGTATCAGAATGGCGTTTTCGGATTTACGATTCCGAAGGGCTATCTTGAAGGCAGAATCACTGAAATGAATACCCCCACCGAACAGGGTGTCACTTATGCGGACATTCCGCCAGCCAGACAGAAAGAAGCCGAAAAGGGCCTCAAGGAAGGGGGATATAAAAAAGTATTGTGGCAGATTGATTTCGGATATATCAACAAAAGCTGGGTGTGCAATTATCCGTCTATGAGTCAGCG
>DCIC01000127.1:8526-9023 GCA_002315825.1 Bacteroidales bacterium UBA1736
CCTTCCACTGACTGGGGTCTTGGTCTTCGCGCGGGCATTTTCGGAGAGGCGTATATTTCGAAGAGCGCTAGAATCAAGGAGTATTGCAGGGATTTCGGTGAGTTTGATCTGTATGTCCCTCTTCACGCGTCGTACCGTATTCCTTTCAAAAAGGATGTCGCTCTCGAGTTTTTTGGCGGACCCGGATTCCAATGGGTCATTTTCGGTGAATACAATAATCCTACTGGCGCGGTTTGGACCGGAAGGCGTCCCAATCCGCAATTGACTAATCCGGGCAAACACATCTATGGCAACGGCTGGCCCGAAAGGACCAATTGGCAGGCGGAACTTGGCGTCAAGCTGCGCTATGAGCGCCTGGGTGTGAGCTTTACTTATGGCTTGGGTCTGGTTAATCACCACTTGCAGAATTCGTTCGATGGGGGATTGACCTTCGAAACAGCCACTACCTCCCGTCAGGACAAGATGCAGCTGACCATTTCGCTGATTCTTTAGTCATT
>DCIC01000127.1:9189-14384 GCA_002315825.1 Bacteroidales bacterium UBA1736
GAAAACGCACAACTGCTCGGGATCAATATAGGAGAAGTGGACTGTGCCATTCTCTCCCACGCACATTACGACCACACAAACGGATTGGCCGCTTTCCTGTCGGCCAACTCCAAGGCCCCGGTATTCTTAAGTCCGGCAGCAGAAGAGAACTGTTATGCGGGACTAGGCTTCCTCAGCAAATATATCGGAATGCCTAAAGGCGTAGTCAGGGCACACGAAGAGAGAATACGGCGACCCGAAGGAGTGACCCGGATCAGCGACGGAGTATTCCTGGTACCTCATTCATCGCCAGGACTCAGCAAATTGGGACGACGTAACCATTTGCTCGTGAAACGCGGATGCAGATACATTCCCGATGACTTCTCGCACGAACAGACTTTGGTTTTCAAGACAGAAAAAGGCCTGGTCCTGATGAACAGCTGCTCTCACGCCGGTCCCGACATCATCACCGACGAAGTGCTGAAAGCCTTTCCCGGAGAGCATATTGCCGCCTATATCGGCGGACTGCATCTTTTCCGTATGTCCGAACGCGAGGTCAACGTTATTGCTGACAAGCTCTCCGGCTACAGGATTGAGCGCATCTACACAGGCCATTGCACAGGGCAGAAGGCCTTTGATATCCTGCAGGCTCGCTTTGGGACGAGGATTGCCCAGTTTCAATGCGGGATGGAGATTACGGTCTGACCCGCGTTATTGATGGCAGGACCTTGATAACCAGCGACGGACAGGCTTGTCGTAGGCATAGAGAAATATGACGGCTAGAATGATACTGCCGATAAATGTTACCACCGCCATCGGCCAGACGTCAGACATCGTGCAACTTACGTTCGGAAAACCGTGATAGCGGTAAAACAGGTACATAAGAGGGTAGTGCACAATATATAAAGGATAACTCAGTTCGCCAAGAAACGCGCAGAGTCTGCTGCTGCCTTCGCCGGCACAAGCCCCAGTCCAAATGACGGCAGGAAAGACGATTACGAGGAGAAGAAGGATGTAAAGGCCATTCATCCAAATACGCCCTGGGTCACCGACAAAAGGCATTGCAAGGCAAGCTGTCAGCACAATTCCGCAAGCCAAAAACAACGGCAGGTATAACCTTCTGCTGATGGGGTTGCCTTTCCGAGTTTTGAGGAATACGCGACAAAGCAGCATACCAAGGGAGTAGGAAAACATCATTCGGAGCAATCCCAAGAAGAAGCCATTATCGACAAAGCTCCACCCGCTTCCCAGATAGCCACATTGCAGCACGTGAGCCCCCAGCAGGACACCGCATACCGCCACAACAAGCGCCAACGCCTTTGTCGGCAGGCGACGCAAAATCAAAACATAAATGATATTGCCGATGTATTCGAAGAATAGGCTCCATTGCGGACCATTCAGCGGAAACATTTCGCCGTTGCCACGCACATCAGCGCCCCATCCCGGGAAAACAGGCAGCATCAGAAGCGTCAGGACGAATGCCAACACAATATTGATCGTTGAAGCGACAGTTCCATCCCATCCCCTTCCACCGTCAATCAAGAAAGTGACGATGCCGATAAATGCGCCGGCAACCACCATTGGGTGCAGGCGGATGAGCCGCCTCTTTGCGAAAGTGCCAAAGCCCATAGTCCGCCTCTGGTCATAGGCATAAGCAATGACAAAACCGGACAGAAGGAAAAAGAAATCGACGGCAAGGTAACCGTGATCGCAGTGTTGGGTGTAAATGCCCGACCCCTCGAGTATTTCGTGGCCAAAACATTCGAAACAATGGTAGTAAAGAATAACCAATGCAGCAACGCCTCTGAGGGCATCCAATAGCAGCAGATGTTGTCTGTCTTGCTCGAGCGTGCTATTTCCTTTCTGTACCATAGTCAAACAAAAATAAACAAAATTGACTGATTTCATACTCTCACACCGAGTCTTTATTTTTGATAAATTTTGCATATTTGCAGTAAGAGAAGTGTACGTAGCTTCCAACGAAATTTGATAAATGGTTTTGAAAAAATTAGTTTTCTTCGCAGCAGCTCTACTGCTTCCTCTCATTTCATTTGCTCAAGCCGACGGACGCAAGCCGGGCCTGTATGCCATTGTGAACGGAGAATCCGTACCGCTATCATCTACCTATGGGACTGTCTCCGTCATCGGAGAGAACCATTTGGGGCTTGAAATAAGATACCAGACATACCGTTACAAGGGAGAATGCTCCGGAATAGTCGCTGAAAACACATTCGTCCTTGTAATTGATCAGAACAATAAGAAAGTTTCGAAAAAAATGTCCGGATATGATCCCTTTGTAAAGAGGATGACACCGGACAATGTGATAATCATACCTCTGGAAGTCATTCAAGAAACCCAAAGCCGAATGTATTATCCAGGAGCCAAATACGAAAGTGTACGATTTGAACAAAACACCAGAATAGATTTCGAATCCACGAGAATCAGTGACAATTCCTTTGAAATTAGGACAGCTGCGCTGCCAGCTGGTGAATATGGCTTCGTCTTCCGCACAAAAGGAATTGAAGGCTACGACTATACAGGAATCTTCGGATTCACAATTCAATGATAATTTACTAAAATGATGAAAGCAAGACTTATTATCGCCATCTTTGTGGCACTGGCATTTTTTCCCATTGTATCCTCTGCACAGTCGGACGAGCACGCCCCCGGTATATACGCCCTTGTTGGCGAAGAGTACGTACCGCTCAATTATGTTTATGGCTCCGCTGCACCGAGCATTATGGTTGCCGGAGTCGGAAGAGAAAAGTACAACTACAAGGGTGTAAGTTCAGGAGTGAATGCCTCTGATACATTTATCCTTGTAATAGACCTCAATAAGAAATCAGGAGTGATTTCGCCGAAAAGATTCGACTGTTTCTATAAATCTATGACGCCCGAAGATTTGATTGTTCTGCCACTCATTACCAATAATAAAAAGGACCGCAGGGAGTATGACGCCGGAATAGTCATCGCAGCAAGTTCCGGTTCAATCAGCGGATCAATCAATTTGGGAGACAATGACCGCGCCAGTATAGAATGGGAACAAATCACAGACAATTCATTCAAAATCATTGTTCCGAATCTCGAGCCCGGTGAGTACGGCTTTGTCTTCCGTATTTCAAAGATGTCATCCTTCTTATTCTCGTCACTATTCGGATTTACAATCCAATAATCATAAACGTATGAAGAAGCTTATAACTCTGTGTTTGTGTGTATCCGCAGCAAGCCTTTCGGCAAGCGCACAGGATTTGATTGTCAAGAAGGACAGCTCCGTGATAGAGGCTAAGGTGTTGTCCGTCAAAGAAAACGAAATTGAATACAAACGATATAATTACCTTGACGGACCTACAATCACCATCGGCAGGGACAAGGTTATTTCTATTACCTATGCCAACGGCGAGACGGAGTCCTTTGAGAATGCCGAGTCAAAGGCTCTCAGCGAAAAAGGAATCACTCTCCGTATGTCCTACGATGATTACAAAGACTTTTACGACCCCCACGATTATATGCGCAGCCCTTTTGATCCTTATTCTCCGGTAGGGTCGGGAATCGCTTCATTCTTTATCCCCGGTCTTGGTCAGATGATTAACGGGCAAGGGGGAAAGGGAGGATTGATATTGGCCGGAGATGTATTGCTTGGTATCGGAGGTCTTGTGGCAGCTGCAACTATGCAGACAACGGGCACTGATGGAAAAGCAGTTACCTCACCGGCAGGGACCGCCATCGCTCTATGCTGCTTTGCCGGAATGGTCGCTCTCGACATTTGGTCTATCTGTGATGCGGTCAAGGTGGCAAAGATCAAAAATCTCTATGCTCGCGACTGCCAGCAATTGATGTCTTCCAATCTGGATATCAAGCTGCTTCCCTCATTGGCCTTCGTTCCTAACTGTCAGTCCGTCAAGCCCATTCCCGGCCTGACCCTGGCACTACAGTTCTAACGCGCAACAATCTCACCGCTATGAGCTATTGTATTGTTTGTAAAAATTTTGTTAATTTGGGACATTGATTGTAAATGATTGTATTATGGCAAACCAAAATCATTCTGATAAGACTTCAAGTAAGGTGAAATACGTTGCTCCTAAAGCTAGGATTTTCGAGCTTCATTATGCCAAAATAATGGAGGGCACAGTCACAAACGATATGTCTTCTTATCCTGATGACAATATAGAAACAGAATCACCTTCCTCTACNNTCCGCATATTCGTGCACAAGAAAATTTCTCATTCCAAATACTGACTTCCATGGAATCTGTTTGTATGAGGCGAAGAATGATTCCGTTGCCAGATTACGGATCTTGATGAAATTTTCGGTAATATACTGCAAACTCATGCTGCAAGCTCGAAAGATAGTCATGCCCGTTATGTCCTGACCGAATTGATTCGGCTCATGTATCGTGGCGGCCATTTGCTCAATCAGTTCCATCTCGCTGATTGATGTCTGCAGGTATGTCGCCACTCTCTGTTTATCGCTATACATATATCAGATCCTTAGAAATCTCTTTATCGAATCCTTCTCTCTTCCTTGCTTTGGACGAAACCAAATCGACACGACGTTTGAGAATAGATTCGAGTGTGGCCTGTATTTCCGAATAAATGAATAGTGATGGGGATTTCAGTGAGATGAGAACATCCACATCACTTTCTTTGTTTTGTTCTCTACGAGAAAAACTGCCGAATAGAGCAAGGCTCTCAATTCCGTATTTTTCTGCATTGTATTTCTTGAAATTTACAAGGGTGTCAAGGACTTTTTGCCTTTCCCCGTCGTTATTCTCATACCTGTCGACGATCTTCAGTTCGATGTCGTAGCCCATTGCTTCAAGAAGACGGTCCACGGTCTCGGGGCTTCCAAGAATTCCCTTTTCCATCCTGGAAATCTGTGACTTGGTCATCCCCGAAAGCACACCGAGCTGCTCTTGCGTAAGATTACGACTCTTGCGCAGAGACTTGATCATATTTGATGTATCCGACTTCATTTCTTTGCAAATATATATAAAAGTTTAATAACTATGAAACATTATATGTGTTATTCCAAATAACATAGGGACACAGCGGCAGAAATATATATTGGGTGTGCGTCTCATCTCTAATTGCCTAATTCTTGATTTTGTTAACACTTATAGCGAATATGGGCCACCAGATGGCACCTCGTGTCGACGCCCTTCTTTTCCTTTCCATAAAAGATGTTTTCAATGGCTATTGTATTGTTTGTAAAAATTT
>DCIC01000127.1:14592-18647 GCA_002315825.1 Bacteroidales bacterium UBA1736
TTCCTCTACTTGGCATTAGTAGTTTGGTGTGTAAACATCTGACAATTCGGAGTGAAGAAGATCATCCCTCTACGAGAGACTCTTTTTCAGGACCATAGGGGAAACCCTGTGTTTGAGTAGATGAAATAGTTCCGTAGAAAATACGGGGCTGACCAAAAAGCCTTGAAAAAAAGATTCACCCCGTTCACAATGCGTTGTGAACGGGGTGCTTTCTCAAATAAGGGGCTTCTTACTTGGCTCTGCTAGAAGCAGGTCTTTATGCCGGCCTGAACGATACCGAGGTTACCGAAACCGAGCTGAACGAAGCCGCGGAATTTGTCACCGCCGAAGTCCATACCGAAAGGATCAACCTGGAAAGCAAATCCGCCGCTGCCTGACTTGCTGGCATCGATAAGGACACCCGCAGCCACGTGGCTGTAGAAACTCATATGAGCCTGATTGACCCAAATGGACTTGATGGAGGGCATTACACAGATGTAATCGATCTTTTTTGTGCCGCTTGCGGATGTGACGAGGTCATTGATCTTGCAATCAAGGTGCTCATAAGCGAGGAGTCCTCCAAAAGCGAAACGTCCATTGTTGGAATAGTGCTGATACTCAAGTGCGATTGCACCGGTGGACTTGGCACTGCCAAACTGAGAACCTACCTCGACAGGCACTCTGGACTTGGCGCCAATCTTTGTAAATGTACTGATTCCGTATGAGAGATTGAACTCGTTGTGAGTGGGACGCAAGGTCGCTTTACTTTGATAGTTGACCTTTCTGGGGGTAGTGGCCGCTTCTTGAGCGTTCACAGCTGCGCAGGATAACAGCGCGCAAGCAATAATGATAATGGTCTTCTTCATGATTTAAGTGTTATTCTAAAAGTTGGTTTTGATGCCGAGTTGGAAGATGCCGACGTTACCGAATCCCAACTGAGCGAATCCGCGAAGTCTCTGTCCGCCAAACTCGACTCCGACAGGGTCAATCTGGAATGCGGGTCCTATGTTGATTTCATCGGTAGTTGTCATAATACCAACAGCAAGGCGGCTGTACATCCCGACGTGCTTGCGGTTGAACCATACACATTTTGCTGAAGGCATAAGTGTGATGTAGCTTGCCTTGTCTGTGGATGTGACTTTGCTGGGATCATCCTTTGACACAAAGGTGATATCCATAGCCTCATAACTGATCAATCCTCCGAATGAGATCCTGCCGCTTGGGATGTAGTGCTGATATTCGAGTGCGAGAGCACCTTTTGTATTGACACTTCCAAGCTTGGATCCCAGCGGGATAATAAGAACGGATCCGATAGCCATACCCAAGCCCATCTCGACATCTGTGAATGTGGGATAACCATAGGTGAGGCTGATTTCGTTGTGGTTGGGTCGGGCTGCGCCTTTGAATTGGAAATCTGCGTTATTGTCCACCGGGCTTGCCGCCAGGGTGGTGCTGATATTTGTTTCAGGGTTGAATGCCTTGTCTTCTCTTGCGAAGGCTGTTGTTGTGAATGCCATAATGCAGATGGCAATTGCGAAAAATGCTTTTTTCATCTTGTTTTCAATAATTAATCAACAAATATAACCATTTTTATGATTTGTCGCTTCTGTCGTGAGGATAACAGACAAATCCGCATTGACTAGAAGCAGGTTTTGAGTCCGCCCTGAACGAGTCCGAGATCTCCTATACCTATCTGGATAAAGCCGCGCAGACGCTCCCATCCGAAGTCCATTCCAAGCAGGTCGAGCTGAACGGATAATTTGAGGTTGGCCCCATCGTAGGACTCGCTGATGAGACCCGCAGACAGGTGAGTGTAGAATCCTATGTGCTTGCGATGTAGCCAAATGACTTTTGCGGCAGGAAGTACCGTGATAAAATTGACCCTGTCTGTAGGCTCTACTTCTTCCTCGCCGTCGATTGCGGAAAAATTGCTGTAGATGTGCTCGATCCCCGCAATTCCTCCGAATGCAAATCTTCCGTTCTTGGTGTAGCGCATATATTCGATGGCAAGGGCTCCTGTCGAATATGTGCCTTCGAGCTGTGAGCCGGTTGTGAATAAAAATAGTGTGGTGAGCCTCATCCCTATTGAGGTCTTGAGCTTTGGGATGGAGCTGTAGCCGGCGGATATGCTTATCTCGTTGCGGTAGGGTCTGGCTACGTCGCTGTATTGGAACTCTGGCTTGGGGGCTTTTGTCTTGGGGATTTGTGTCTTTTGGACTTCAGTCTGGAGACTGTCCGGCATAATCTGGGCAAATGCCGCTGCACCTGCCGTCAATATTAAGATGATACAAAGTAACAATCTTCTCATATTTGCGAATTTACTAAAAATAAACTGTCGTTGTATTACACTTATTCGGAAATGAGTATCTTTGGCGTTGCTATGGTTTTTGATAAGGAATTACTGGATGGCCTGACTCATAAGGCTATGGAGTCTGAGCGGCTGAGGATGAATATGGATTTGAGGGATTCGGCGGATGCGGATTCGCAGAGGATGCTCAACGCCCTCGAACCCGGCACAATGGTCCCCATTCACAGGCATCGCGGCTCGAGTGAGGCTCTGGTGGTGCTGCGGGGAAGCTGCCTGCAGCATATTTATGACGAGCAGGGGCGATTGACGGAAAGCATTCGCCTTGAGGCCGGTTCGTCCTGCGCGGGAATGGTGATTGACCGGGGCGTATGGCACCGTCTGGAGAGTCTGGAGAGCGGGACGGTGATTATGGAATGCAAAGAAGATAAATGGGCTCCTTTGAGTAAGGAGGATATTTGGGAATAATATATGGAAACGGATAGGATTGTGCTTCGCAGGTGGCGGGATACTGATGCCGAGTCGCTTTTTAAGTATGCAAGCGATCCGCAGGTGGGACCTATGGCCGGATGGCAGCCTCATACGAGTGTGGCTGAGAGCGGCGCCGTGATCCGTTCCGTTTTTACCAATGACCATACCTGGGCCATCGAACTCAAGGAAACGGGGGAGGCGATCGGCTGTATGGGGTATTATCCTTATGGTGAGAGCAATATACCTATCGGTAAGTCAGATGTGGAGGTAGGGTATTGGATTGCAAGGCCTTATTGGAATCAGGGCATTTGTACCGAGGCTCTGGGGCTGATGGTGGATTATTGTAGGGAGGTGCTGCACGTCAAGAAGATATGGTCGGATCATTTTGTGGGCAATCCGGCTTCTGGGAGGGTTATGGAGAAATGTGGGTTTGTGGATACCGGGATGACCAATCATTGCAGTAATCTCTATGGTGGAGATAAGGAAGAGGTTAAGATCTATCGCTTCCGAAAGAAACATTAAATATTATGAAGAAGTTTTTGAAAGTTATCAGCGTTGTAGTGGTGCTCTTTGTCTGCTTCGATGTTGTTGTCGGGGTGGTTTTCCGCTCTGAGATCAGGACTGTACGGAGTGTGAGTCAGGTTGGGGATAACAAGTATCTCTATGAGATGGAGTATCTCGCTGATTATGACCTTAATGAGGTCCTCGAGGCCGGGATTGACGACAATAAGGCGCTCCTTGGATATGTGATCGGGAAGGTGAGCAAGGGGCTTGTGACGGCGGAGGATGTGATGGGCGATGTTGCTGCTTCGGCCTCTGATGATGCAGGGGATCATTGCACGAGTTTTCAAGCTGCGTCTGCTGATGGAGGATGGTATTTTGGGCGCAATTATGATTATTTTAAGAATCCTTCTCTTGTGACGGTTTCTCACCCGAAAGATGGGTATGCTTCAATCGCGGTAAGTGATATGTCGCATTTTGGGTACGGGCTCGATAAGCTGCCCAGCGGGTTGAAGTCAAAATTGTTCTGTCTGGCTTCGATTTATGCACCTCTGGATGGTGTGAATGAGAAGGGCTTCTGCACTGCAATTATGGCTCTGCCCAAGCAGCCGGCTCAGCAGAATACAGGCAAGCCTGTCTGTGGGACAACTATTCTGATGAGACTGTGGCTGGACCGTTGCGCTACTGTGGATGAGGCTATTGCGCTGTTGGAGACGGTTGACGTTCGTCACGACCTTGCTGCCGGCTCGGGCTATCACTATATCATTGCTGATGCTCAGGGAAATAGTGCAATTGTGGA
>DCIC01000127.1:18712-20320 GCA_002315825.1 Bacteroidales bacterium UBA1736
AGAGATATCAGGCTGTGACCAATCATCTTGTGGCTGAAAAGTATGATGACCCTTCGCAGAATCCCAAGTATGGCAATCCTCACAGCAAGAGCTGGTGGCGGTATGATACTTTGAATGCTTATCTTTCGGAGCGTAGCGGTGTCCTTACTTGTGACGAGGCGCTTGAAGCTCTGAATATTGTGCATTGGAAGGATTTGGTATGGGATAACGGTATGGTTGAGGACACTCAGTACAGTTGTGTGTACGACCAGAACAATCTGACCGTGTATCTTAGGAGTTGGGCTGATTATGAGACTGTGACGACTAAGTTTATTTTGGAGAAATGAGAAACTTTGGATTTGGATTGGCACTTGTGCTTTCGCTGGCGGGCGGGTGCCTGTTTTGCTCTTGTGATAAGCCGGACCGGAGGGTCACTGACAAGCCTCTGGTGATTTTGTTTGACAATGATGTGCATTGTGGCAATGATGCGTATGGATATGCTCAGGCGGTTGGCCTGAAGAAGGCGATCAATGCAAGTGATACTGCTTATTGTGCGCTTGTCAGCTCTGGAGATTATATTCAGGGAGGGACTATCGGCTCGGAATCAAAGGGGGCGGATATGATTTCTATCCTCAATCTGGCTGCTTATGATGCTGTCGCTGTAGGCAATCACGAGTTTGATTTCGGTATGGAAAGGCTTCAGGAGCTTCTGGCCCGATTGACTGTACCAGTTACCTGTGTGAATCTGACAAAGGCGGGCAGCTCTAAGCCTATGCTTGACAGATATGTGATGATGAATATCGGTGCGAAGAAAGTTGCCGCTGTGGGAGTGCTGACTCCTTTTGCTATGACAGCGGAAAGTTTTGCTTTCTTTGATGCTGAGGGCAATCAGATATATGACCTGAATCAGTCTGATATCATTTCTATGGTGCAGGATGCTGTCAATGATTCGCGGAAGAAGGGCGCCGATTATGTGATAGTGCTTTCTCATCTGGGGGAGGCTGATTATGAGGTCACTAGCGTGGATTTGATTGCCGGGACGCAGGGGATAGATGTTGTGCTGGACGGACATTCGCATTCGGTGATTCCTTGCCGTATGGTGAAGAATGCAAATGGGGTGGAAGTCCCTCTTGCTCAGACCGGGACAAAGTTTGCTAATCTTGGTAAACTCTATTTTGACAAGGATGGCAAGGTGGATGTCAGTCTGCTGCCGGTGGATTCGATAGAGTATAGTGACGGTGAGGTTGCTGCTCTTGTGGATAGTCTGAAGGCTGTGGTCGATGAGAAGTTTGGTCAGGTGGTGGGGCACAGTGATTATTTGCTGACTATCAATGATGGAGAAGGTAATCGTGCAGTGCGTCGCGCTGAGACTAATCTGGGTGATTTTGTCGCTGATGCTTACCGCGTTGTGACCGGAGCTCAGATTGGGATTGAGAATGGCGGCTGTATCCGTGTCGATGTTCCTTCCGGGGATATTACACGAAAGATGTTGCTTGAGGCTGTGCCTTTTGGGAAGGGGGTGATGACGGCTTCGTTCTCAGGGGAGGATTTTGCTGTGTTGTTGAATGTTTTTGTGCAGGGTGCGGATGGGACCAAGGAGTTGGGCGCTTTTGCGCAGGTCTCCGGGAT
>DCIC01000127.1:20504-27621 GCA_002315825.1 Bacteroidales bacterium UBA1736
GTTGGACAGGGCTATGGGGATGAGTATGAGATTGTCTTGAAGTATTTTGTTGAGAATCTGGGCGGTGTGGTCCCGTCTCAATATGCCCAGCCTCAGGGTAGAATCGTTTATGTTAATTAACGAGTGGTGTATGAAAAGGTATTGTCAAACTCTTCAGCTTCGCGATGATCCGGAAATGATTGCGAAGTATTGTGAAATCCACGCGCACGTGTGGCCTGAGATTATGGAGGGACAGAAGGCAGTGGGTATTCTGGATATGCAGATTTATCGCAGGGGAACCAGTGTCTTTATGATCTGCGATACTGTGGATGATTTTGATTGGAAGAGGGATATGGATCGTCTCTCTCAAATGCCCCGTCAGGCTGAGTGGGAGGCCTATGTGGCTGAGGCTCAAGGCGCCAATCCGGCAGCCAAGAGCACTGACAAGTGGCTTCTGATGGAGAAGATCTTTGAGCTTGAAAAGTAGCAGTTCTATTCGATGGGGAGCATTATTCCGCACTGGTAGTCGGGACTGTTGATGTCTCCGGCGCCGTACCATTCGATGCATTGGCCGTCTGAGGCTATTTGGAATTCGGGGTGCTGGGGCAGCCATTCTTGTTCGAATACTCGGTATTGATCGGCGTAGGCTTTCATCCCTCCTACGAAATAGACTTTCAGCCATTTTCCATCTTTTACGGGGAAGACTTTCATCCCTTCCGGTACGTCTCCTCCTTTGTACTGACCTCCGATTACGTAGGTGAAACTGCCTTCTTTTCCTGCGAAATCATTTGTGCAGGTGATGCAGTTGTGACCCGGGACGTTGCAGGTGCAGTATCCGAATTCTCCGATGTTGTTGTCGGCGGCGGCCTTTTGGAATGCGTCCGGAGCCTTTCTCTCTATGTATATTGGCTTTACTATACGTTCGACGTATTCGCCCCAGAAACGTGGGCATATCCTCTGCCCTTCTCCGTAGGGGATTTCTTTATACATTCCTATTATCTGGACGTCCTGGAGTGTTATGATTTCGTGTTCCATAATGCTGTGGTGGCTGATTGGTTGTGGATTTGTTTGTTATTTGTGATTTGGCTGATTGGCAGTGATTCGTGAATTTGTTGGTGGTGCTTTGACCTTGTTGTTTGCAGGATGTTTGCTGGTTCTTGGGTGGCATTTCTGCTGTTATTCCTTGATTCTGGAGTCGATAATGATTGTGACGGGCCCGTCGTTAATCAGGGAGACTTTCATATCGGCGCCGAATACGCCTCGACCGACTGCCTTGCCGATGGCTGCGGATACTTCTTCGCAGTAGCGTTCGTAGAGGGGTACGGCCAATTCGTGACCTGCGGCTCTGATGTAGGAGGGGCGGTTGCCTTTGCGGGTGGATGCCGTGAGGGTGAATTGTGACACTGCGAGGATCTCTCCGCCGATATCTTTGACACTGAGGTTCATAACACCGTTGTTGTCGTTGAAGATTCTGAGCCCGACTGTCTTTGAGGCCAGCCAGAGCATATCTTCTTCAGTGTCACCTTCTTCGACGCCTACAAGTATGAGCAGTCCGGCTCCGATTTGGGAGACGCTTGCTCCTTCAATCTCAACGGAAGCGTTTTGTACTCTTTGAATGACTAATCGCATATCTATTGGCTCTCGTCAGGCTGCGAGGTATCTTATTGTATGGCCACTGCCGAGCAGAAGGTTGTTGTGGTGGAACGACCTAATTCCTTGAAACGGCCTGTGTTGTCCCCCCATCTTCCAATACAACATTTATAGTAGACTTGATAATAGCGGTCAATTGTATTCTCGTATATATAATAGCCATCACTACCTATACCATATACTCCGAAGTGATCACTGCTGCCGGTATAATTGGATCTCCAATAGAAGATTTTATATTTCAAGTCACGACCTCCGTCTCCAGAGCTGAATCCTGCCGTCCTTTTGGAAATAACTTTAGAATTCATAGAAATATTGCCCCCGACATTAAACCCACAATCATCCCTCAAAAGATACAGGAATGGCCTACCGCTAAGACCACGATTATATATCTGGTCTATGAACCGGTCAACATCAGTTGTCATCAGTTTGTCAAACTGCACATTGGTTTCCCTCATCATTTTCTCACAAGAATTAACTGCTTCATTTTTCTTGTTGTTGTATGGAAATTTATTGTCGCGGTGATCGGCAATCCATTTTTTGAAATCATGCGGTCCCTGAATGTTGCGGTTATATTTTATGGTCTTTATTCCGCTCGTAGAATTGAAGAACAGGACACGGTAGAGAGAATCATTCTTGGTCATAGCGGCCTCAGCTTGTTTGGCATTTTCCATATATTCGTTGAAAGCCTGGGTCTGCAGTTCTATCCTTGCCTTTTTTGTCGCTTCCGGCTCATTCAACAAATCGTGGGTATAAATATTAGTGAACATATATGATACACCCATTACCAATACGTCTCTCAGCAATTCGGCCCTCTTTGCGGTCGTTCCCTCGTGCTCCCAAATACACATGCTATTGACATAATCGCTATAAATCTGGGGGTAGGTCTGAGGAGTGACGCCTACATAACTCTTGTTGAAACCGTTAATCATACTCATCGTTAAAAGATTAGGCTCCCTGTCCGTGGCACCGCCGATTTGGTAACTGTTCCAATCCTTAAGAATCTTGGTGATTTCAGCCGTCAACCCAGCAGTGTCGGATTTGTATTTCGTTCTTGCCGTCTGAATGTTGGCAAGAGTCATTTTCGAAAGTTCCTGGAGCAGCACCAGATTATCCTCTCTGGCAACGATGATTGCCTTGTTGTTCAACATTTTTACCTGTCTGATGACTTGATTTAGTTCTTTTGATACCGCATCTACCTTTGCCATCAGTTCATTCAACTGCTTGTTGAGATCCTCCCAGTCTCCGTCCGGTACCTTTACGATATCAATAATCGTATTTGTAGCGGAAACAATTACCGATATGGCTGTAAATATTGAAGCGATTGCCACATTGACTTCATTTGAAAGACTGTCTGACACAGCTTTCATACGCTCCATCGATTCATATCCCTTGGGGTAGATATAGATATTTCCGGTTATCCTGTTTTTCCCTTCATTGTCTGAATAACAATTACCGCAATCAGGGCACTCCCAATACTCCACGTTGCCAAACAAGACCTCGTCCGGTTCGACCCTGTCGTGATGAATCAATCCGGCAATATTGCACTTCCCAATTTTTCCCTTGTAGTTTTCGTCTGTCATTTCGAATCCACATTCATTGCAGACAAAACCTTTTCCTGACTTATTAATGCAACTGCCTTCGTAATACTCTTCCGCAAAATTATGAATATGGACACCGTCGGCACAAGAAACCAGGCCCTGTTTTACAGACCTGACCGGATATGAAAGTTTTGACTCCACCTTGCCTATTTCCACTAGTGTAGTTTCCGAAGCGATGTCCGTTTCAACGGATAAAAAAGAGTCTTCTCCTGCGACAGTCAATAAAGGTATGGCGGCAGAGAAGGCCGTTGAAAAGATGCGGAAACTGGTGTTTTCCAATGTCACATCTCCTTTCATCTTGCCTTGATAATCTTCTTCAACATCAACGTCCAGTGAAGCACCTATCAAGTTTGTACCTTTCAGGTCCACATCACCTTTCAGATACAGACTGCCTCCACATCCCTTGAAAATCGGTGCGTCGCTGAGGGCTGATATGCCGCCATTATTACCGAAAATACATAAACTGCCGATACCTACATCGATGCTTCCACCATCTTCCAAGGTATAAGTATTTGATTCGAGATTCAGCTGAACATCGATTGCGGTAGCGTCTCCAAAACTGACTCCAGTGCCGCTGACATCCGAAAGAAGGGTTATGACGGCCGGATCGTCGTTCTCCTTAATAGTTCGAACGGCATTGACGGCATCTTCGAGTGTTTTATAATTGTTGCCATTATATGAGAAAGGCTCGGAAAGCACAGGTTTTTCATCTTTCTTGCAAGAAAGAACAGAAAGCGCAATCAGAAATAAATATAGAATAGAGAACTTTTTCATAATGATTCAGATGATAATGGTGAGTATTATTCCTGTACGGATCTGATAGTGAAGAAAGAATAACCCCGTTGTACGATGTGATATGTCATATATCCATCCGAAGTTCTAATATTACCGTCTATTATCTCCACTCTTTTAGTGCGTGGTTTTCCTGTCGGATTGTCAAGACAGGGGGAGATGGCGAACCAATCTTGATTGAATGACATAGAATGAGAACGCCAACGGAAGAATCGATAACAGGGATAATGTTCGCCGCCATCAGTGCCAAACCCGCGCTGGTCGTCAAGGACAAATTGCCATTTGTCTCGCGACGTCGTAGGAAATCCTCTGAATCCCAAAGACGCCAACAAGTCGTAAATGGAAGATTTATCTTTGTATGTCTGATGTAGCACTTCAATAGTTGACAAATCCATAAACGTGACGTGTTGATCCTTCAGTCCGCTGGAATATGTCATCAGGCCATTACAGTTATATTCTGACCTTCGGTTGTTGTTTTTCTTGGGATAATATCGATGAGAATCGCTGCTGTCAAGATATCCCCAGAAGTTGAAGTGGCAGATATCGCGACTGTAGGTCACATTCTTTGGCATATACCTCCTGTAAAGTTCCCCTCTCTTTTCCATCAAGTCAACATCATCCTGAATGGCTTTGATGTATTTGGTAAAGGCTGTAGAAATGCTTTCCCGGTGTTCATCCTTCGATACGGAACTGTTATATGACCTGAGCTCGTCATTATATATTTTTGTCAAAACCGCGGACAAACTAATTATGGCTGCATCCTTTAACATAAGGCATTTTCTGAGGTTATAGCCATCGTGCTCCCAAATGCAGCCCTCCGAGACGATCTCTCCGTACATTTGAGGGAAATTGAGACCCAGAACAAATATGTCATACTGTTGCATTAGACTGAGTGTGGCATCTGATACGCCATTTTTGCCCCAAACTGCGAGTTGTTCCAGTATCTTCTGATACTTGACAGAATCAGCTTGCTGCTTGCTCCATTCTTCATTGATGGCTTTAAGGGCAATTTTCAAAGGTCCTGCAAGATTGTCGAGTTCTGAATTTCTGCGCTGAACCCTTTCCTTGTATGTGTGGTTTGTAAGAAGGGCCAGAATATTCTGAAGTTTGTCGGAAATGACATCCAGCTGCGAAGACATTTTGTTGATTTTTTGTACAGCTTCGAGGTACAACTGAAAATCACTTGATTTGATTTTATCTTTTGTAGAGAGCAACTTGGGCACCAGATCACCTATGAATTTTACCACATCAAGTACTTCCACATCTGCATTGACAATGAATTCATTCGCCTCTTTCGTTACGTCAATCATCTTTTCCATACTAGTTGGATAAATAACGATATCCTCCGTGATTTCCTTTGTTGCTTCTGCGTCTGAATATGTACGTCCGCATTGTGGACACCTGTAATACTCGATATTTCCGAATTCGCTGTCGGTCGGCACAACGCCGCGACACAGCACCAATTGAGAAGCATTGCATTTTCCGTAAATCTTCTCCTCGGGTCTCTCGATCATTGTGAAACCGCACTCTTCGCATACGAATTCATATTCCTCGGAATTAATACAATCGCCCGGAACAATATGCTTGCTGAAGTTATGAATATGCAATTTGCTTGCATCGGCTACCGCCATACGGGCTCTATCAATAGCGGTGATTCTGAAATCGTGGTCTGAGACAATCTTATCCACACTGATTGTGGCATTAGGGGAAGAAGATTTCGATTCTACTGAGAAGGCAGAAGTTTCCCCTTTGACGGTCAGAACTGGAATATTGACACTGCAATCAGGTGATACGATACGCATCGAGCCGCCACGCAGGGTGATGTTTCCGCTTATTTGGCCGGAAAAACCTTCTTCAATCATAATGTCAGCAGCGGCATCGATTATATTTTCTCCTGTCAGAGTGATATTTCCGTTGAAGTAAATGTGACTGTCTTGATTCCCTTTCAAAGCCGCTGTTGTCCCGGAGGAGAATATACTTCCGCCTTCTCCGGAAATGTCCAGAATATTGCCGGCCACTTGAATGGATGCGTCGGAATTAAGGTGGTAGATATGTGTCCCCAAATCCAGGAGATAGGAATGCTGTCCATCACTGGGGAAAACGGCTCCGTCACCGGTTGCATCCTCAATAAGTTGAATAGTGTGACGACAATCCTCCGTATTGCCCGCGGCCGCATTGATTGCATCCTGAAGTGTGTTGTATGTGTGTCCATCATAAGAGAACGCATAGGGTCTACTGATGGGCTTTTCATCCTGTTTACAGGAAGAAACAACCACTGAGCCGATCAAGAGCAAAGTCAAAAGCCTTTTGATTTTCATATTTTTCATAGATGGTTTATATTTCGAGTTTTTGCAAGTTACTAAAAATTGATTGTAAATTGGTAATCTTGTCTTCGTCTTTTTGTTCTGTTTTTTTTATCTAGCTTAAAGATAATTGCTACCTTTGGAAAAAATAGCTCATATGAAAAATTCACACGCACTCTTTTTTGTGTTCCTTCTTGTATTGACGATACCTTCGTGCGAAAAAATTAGTAAGGATGATAGTATTTATGGTATCAAATATGTGGATTTGGGGTTGTCAGTAAAATGGGCAAGCTGTAACCTCGGAGCATCAAATCCTTGGGAGTATGGCCGTTATTTCTCTTGGGGGGACGTTGCAGGTCAGACCTGGGATGGCACCAAATGGTCAGGCAGCGGCTTTTCAACTGCACCGAATTACGAAGTGGATGCCAATTCGAACCTCAAGCCTGAGTACGATGCAGCTCACATAATTTACGGAGGTTCTTGGCGTATGCCTACCTTTGAAGAGCAACGGGAACTTTTCACCAATTGCACATCTACTTGGGTTAATAATTATAATGGGACAGGAGTGTCAGGTAGAGTTTTTACCAGTAAAATGCCCGGGTACACCGACAAATCCATTTTTTTTCCAGCTGCCGGCGGTGGCCAAAATAGCGTCCTCTCCAATCTTGGCTCCTATGGCTACTTTTGGACAAGCACTCTCGCCTTAAGCATAAGCGCCTGTTATTTCATCTTCAATTTGGACGTTATCATCCCCTTCGGCGCCTCCAATCGTAGCCTAGGTATGTCCATTCGTCC
>DCIC01000140.1:0-349 GCA_002315825.1 Bacteroidales bacterium UBA1736
AAGAGATATCGCCGTCAGGATGCCATAGGTACACCTTTCTGCGTGACTGTTGATCACGAATCTCTCAATGACCACTGCGTGACTGTCCGCGAAAGGGATACTATGACTCAGGAGCGAGTTCCTATTTCTTCACTTCGCAGTTTGATTGATGCGAAAGTAAATATGAACAATTTGCTTAGAAATCTTTAATATTCTACAAAAAGTCTTTTTTTTGTAACGTTTTAATGGATGGAGATGTTGTATTTTCAAAATAAATGCTATCTTTGCTCCGTTAAAACGTTATTAAGGATTGATGGGATTTTGAAGAAAAAGTTCGAATCTTCCGCTCTCCGGTGTCATTTCAGCAATG
>DCIC01000140.1:399-24555 GCA_002315825.1 Bacteroidales bacterium UBA1736
TATTGTTGAATATTTTCAAGATATAAAAAGACTAAACTGAATTTTTGTTTTTAAACAATTACTAACCAAATCAAAAACACCATGATTAAAAAATTTTACTTAGCGACAACGCTGTTGCTTGCGATGGTAGCAATGATGCTTCCTAGCGCATACGCACAGCAGAAACTTTCAGGTAAAGTTACAGATCAGGCAAATCAGGTCGTAATCGGTGCAGCCGTAATGGTAGCAGGTACTACTAACGGAGCAGTGACAGAGGCCGACGGAACTTACACACTCAACAATGTTCCGGCAAATGCCAAGATCGAAGTTTCTTGCTTGGGCTACCAGACTCAGACAATCGAGGTAGGTGGCAGAGCAGTCATCAACGTAGTTCTCGCAGAGGACACGCAGATGGTGGAAGAGACAGTCGTTATCGGTTACGCAGTTCAGAAGAAGAGCGACGTTACCGGTGCTGTTGCATCCATCAAGAGTGAGGAACTCCAGAACCGTATCACTGAGGATCTCGGCCACGCCCTTATGGGAAAGGCAGCCGGTGTTCAGGTACTTTCAGTATCAGGAGCACCTGGTGAGGGTACTTCAATCCGCGTACGTGGTTTCTCATCAAACTCATCAGGCGCATCAGACCCTCTGTACATCGTCGACGGTATGAAGGTGGGCAACATCAACAACATCGATACCCACAACATCGAGTCAATCGAGGTATTGAAGGACGCCGCATCAGCAGCCATCTATGGAGCTGAGGCAGGAAACGGAGTTGTTCTCATCACCACCAAGCAGGGCAAGTCAGGTGACGGCAAGATCTTCTTCAACGCATCAGTAGGATTCCAGAACAACGCATCCGGAATTGACGTGATGAACGCTGAGGAGTTCGTTAAGTTCCAGGAGGCTATCGGCCGTGGATCCAGCGTAGCAACTTGGTACACCAATCTCGTTGACGGAAAGAAAGTTGACACAGACTGGGTTAACGAGTCATTCGAGACCGGTATCATGCAGCGCTACACTGTAGGTGCGCAGGGCGGAAACGACAAGGGCAGCTACTATGCAGCCATCACATACCTTGACAATGACGGTATGCTTCACGGTAACAAGGATTACATGAAGAGACTTTCAGGTCAGTTCAACGCATCTTACAAGGTTAAGCCTTGGCTCCAGCTCCAGAACAACATCACAGTTGACCATACTGACAGGGGAACCGTATCAATGAACCACGTAGAGCAGGGTAATGCCGTTGCTTCTGCATACCAGACAGTTCCTATCCTTCCTACAGAGGTTGCAGCAACAGATCTCGAGAGATGGGGAATGGCAACAATCCCTACATCACAGCTCATCGAGAGCCGTCCCGGATACTACTGGGCAGCTGAGTGTCTCACCTTCTCCGAGATGACTCCTTACTACATCAACCGTGAGCGCGAGACCAACCGCACACAGGGCGATGCATTCCGCGGAGTATTCTCAGGAATCCTCACTCCTTTCAAGGGCTTCACATTCACCAGCCGTTTCGGATTCGACTTCAGTGACAGTGAGTACAACTACTACTTGAGACCTTTCTGGGGTGGTGCACAGGTTAACTCATCAACCACAATGTCCCTCACAGAGACCACCAGCAGGTATTGGACACTTCAGTGGGAGAACTTCGCAAACTACAACTTCAAGATTGGCGCAAGCGATTTCACAGCGATGGCCGGTATGTCATACCGTCAGTACTACGGACTCACCACAGGTGTGAACGTAAACCACCTCACCAACGAGACTGACCCCGTTTACCGTTATGTATCCAATGCTACAGCAGCGGCTGCAAAGACCATTCAGGGCGGTACACCTTCAGAGTCTGCACAGATCGGTTACTTCGGCCGTATCACTTGGGCATACAAGGGCCGTTACAACGCACAGGTAAACTTCCGTGCTGACGCATTCGACTCATCAAAGCTTTCAACCAAGAACCGTTGGGGATACTTCCCTTCAGCATCCATCGGTTGGACTCCTTCAAACGAGAACTTCTTCAAGGACAACATCAATCCTGAGGTATGGTCATACTTCAAGATCCGTGCATCCTATGGTAAGAATGGTAACGTGAACGTGCTTTCAGGCTACCCTTACGCAGCTACTCTCTACTCTGCAAGCAAGACATATCCTATCGACGGAGTACAGACCAACTCACAGGAGCTTTACAACACCCGTCTTCCTAACGAGGGACTTACCTGGGAGGAGTCAAAGCAGCTCGACCTCGGTATCGATCTCCGCTTCTTCCGCGACAGACTCTCTGCAACAGTTGACTACTACAACAAGGCTACAGACAACCTTCTCGTATCAGTTGCTCCTCCTCGTATCACAGGTGCATCATCAGTATACAAGAACCTCGGTTTGATCCGCAACACCGGTCTTGAGTTCGAGCTCAGCTGGAAGGATCAGATTGGTGACTTCAGCTACAGCATCGCAGCCAACCTCGCAACATTGAAGAATATGGTTGAGGACCTCGGCGGCCTCGGACGTCAGTCAGGAGCTACCATCCACTCATCATCACTTACTGCAACCTACCTTGAGGAGGGAATGCCTCTGTGGTACATGCGCGGTTATGTATATGAGGGATTCGATCCTCAGACAGGAGAAGCTAAGTACAAGGACGTTAACGGAAACGGCATGGTAGATGCAGACGACAAGGACTTCATCGGATCAGCAATTCCTGATTTCACATACGGTCTCACCATCAACCTCGCTTGGAAGAACCTCGACTTCTCAGTAGTTGGTTCAGGACAGCAGGGTTCAGAGATGTGGCTCGTATCATATCGTCCTAACAGAAACCAGATCAAGGAGTACTGGTATGACTCATACTATGCAAAGGGTGCAAATGCAAAATATCCTGCATACACAGCAGACAGCTGGGAGCGCTTCCTTATGTCAAGCGGCTGCGTATATGACGCATCTTACTTCAAGGTAAAGCAGATCCAGCTCGGTTATACTCTCCCCAGCAAGTGGACAAAGAAGATCGCCGTTTCACAGCTCAGATTCTTCGCGTCACTTGACAACTACTTCACATTCACCAAGTATCCCGGACCTGATCCTGAGATCGTACGTAACGGAAGTCAGATGGGTCTTGACCAGGTATCCTTCCCTGTTGCAAAGAACGCAACAATTGGTGTTAACGTAACATTCTAATTATAAGCTTAAAAGAATAACAACGTAAAAACACGACAATTATGAAAAAATGTATTTACATACTTATTGCGCTTTTGGGCTTGACAGCAACATCTTGTTCCCAGAGCCATCTCGACATCCCTCAGAAGAGCGTCGATGATCTCGAGACCTATATGGCGAATGCAGGCCAAGCTGAGGTAAACAAACTCACTGCCTCCATCTACCGTGAAATGCACGAATGCTACAACCGCCCCTGGTGGAATGTAGCGAACGAGATTACAGGAGAGAACTATGCAGGAGGATCAGACCCTTCTGACCAGCCTTTCCACGTTAAGTTCAGTACCCTCGCCATCACAGCTGATAACGGTCAGCTCGGAGATATCTGGAATAACTTCTACAACCTTATCTACAGGTGTAACCTTATCATCGAAAAGCTTCCCAACGACGCTGACTACAAGGCACGTGCAATCGCTGAGGCAAAGGCTATGCGCGCTTATGCTTTCACACATCTTGTAATGTGTTTCGGTGACGTTCCTTACGTTGACCATCTTCTTAATCCTGATGAGTATGAGATGGCAAGAACAGCAAAGGAGACCATATGGGCAGCTGTTGAGAAGGACCTCAATGAGGCTATGACAGTACTTCCTTCAAAGGCAGGCAAGGATGGCCAGAAGGCTATCGGAGGCCGTTGGACAAAGGAAGCTGCTATCGGATACCTCGCAAAGGTTCAGCTTTATCAGGGCAAGTATGCTGAGTCAGCCGCCAACTGTAAGAAGATCATCGACGGAGGCCTTTATGACCTTCTTCCCAACTACGGTGACGTTCTTCGTCTTGCAGGAGACTATTCAGCTGAGTACCTTCTCGAGATCTCCAATGATGCAGCCAACACAGATGATATCAGCAACTCAGTTGTAAACGATTCTCACCGTTACGGTGGTCTCCGTCCTGAGCTTGTATATCATCCCGATGAGCTCTGGGCTTACTCTTGGGGCTTCATCAACGCTACAGCAGCTTTCGGAAAAGAGGCTATCGAGCACGATGGAGACGCACCCCGTCGTCTTGCCAGTGTAGCAACATTCGAGGAGTTCACACAGACAGAGAACAACAAGTTTGGTTTCCATTATACCAACAATCCTCCCGGACTTAAGGATGACTGGTTCTCTTCAGACGGATACTGCCGTCTCAAAGGATTGACCTACAATGCAGACAGAACTGTTGCCGCTGCTTCAGCAGGTACACAGTACTCAAATGCAAACTGGCCTATCCTCCGCTATGCCGACATCCTTTTGATTTATGCAGAGTGCGCAGCAAACGGTGGAGCTGACAAGACTCTCGGTCTTGAGTACTTCAACAAGGTACGTACACGTGCAGGACTTGCACCCGCAGCAGCTCTCTCAATGGACGATGCTATGACAGGTATCAAGGCTGAGCGCCGTTTCGAGTTCTTTATGGAAGGTGCAGAGCGCTGGTATGACCTTATGCGTTGGGGCGACTTCGTATCTGAGCGCCAGAGACAGTTCGACACATACAATCCTATGTGGAGATGTTATCCTTTCCTTGAGAAATCAAGTGGCGGAAAGACTATAAGATGGATGGATACAGATCACCAGATGCCTGATGCACATCACGCACTTCTTCCTATCCCTTACGCTGAGATCACTGCAAACCGCAACCTCACACAGAACCCTGGTTATTAATAGTAACTACATATCTTGAAAGGGGACCTCTCGGAAAGAGAGGCCCTCTTTTTTATAACTCTTTGTCTCTTTGTTGTTTGCTATTTGTTTAAGAATATTCTATTTTTATCAGATTTTTGTAAAAGGGATAATTCAAAATTAATGCATTAAATATGAAACAACATTTTATTCTGTTTGCTGCCGCTTCTTTATTGGCTGCAGCCTGTGGCCAGAATCCTTCCACAGATGATTTCACTCGTGGAATTGGATTGTATCCCGGTGCGCCGAGCGAATATTTCGGACCCAAGAATGAGGTAAATACCGATTCTTACCGCAATGTCGCACTTTTAAAGGCTGCCTATCATTCATCCAGCTATGACTATAATCTTACAGGACACCTTGCCACTGATGGAATCATCACCGAGGCAAAGCCTTACTTTATGACCGTTTATTCTCAGAATGGGACGTACGAGAAGAGAGATGCAGAACGTCCTTTTGACGACAATAATACAAATGTCAGTGTTAAGGGAGAAGAAGGAGCGTTTCTCGAAATAGATATTCATAATGGTGTTGTTTCAGCTGAGACAATTGAATATGTCGGTTCTGTAAGTTGTGAGCCGGAAAAGGGCAAAGGTTTCAATATCGTCCTTGAATCCTCTCTGGATGGTGAAAATTGGCAGGAAATTGGTTCTGCAAGGGGTTCCGATCTTCCCGGCCAGCCCCGGCAGATGAGAATGCCCAGTGCTCCTGCACCTGCACCCGCTGCACAGGCTGGCTCTCAGAATGTAGCAGTTTCTGCAGGTCTTGGCAATGCTCAGCCTCAGGTACCACAAATGACCCCTGAGCAGATGGAGCGTATGCGCAGAATGATGAATCAAAGGAATTTCACATTGTCATTCAATGTTCCTCAGAATCTTGCGTTCTCATATCTCAGGATTAAACTCGACTGCTCTGCAGCAGAGAATTGGAACTTCCAGGAAGTCAATTTCATTTCAGGCGGAAAAGAGAAGTCAATTTTGCCTTCACATAATTTCCAGAGTGCTTGGATGAGTGCAGGGAATGCCGATGAATGGGTGTATGTAGATTTCGGAGCAGAAGCTGTATTTGACAATATCAAACTTTATTGGGTGAATAAAGCTATCGAGGGCTCCATTGAGACCTCTTCTGATGCAAAGAATTGGACAAAGATAGCTGACCTTCCGGGCGGAGAGTCTCTTGTGGATGAGATTTCAGTCAATGGAAGCGGAAGGTATGTTAGAGTATCTGCGGCAAAATCCGCTGACAATGATAAATTTATACTTAGCGAGTTTGAAGTCTATGGCAAGGGTGGTACTGTCGCTGTTGCAAAAGAGCAAGTCCCCTCTGAAGGTAACAGACTTTACCTGAATGGTGGCAATTGGAAGCTTCAGAGAGCTTCAGAGGTTTCGGCAAGCGGCGCAGAAATCTCAAAGAACGGTTTCAATGCTGCAAATTGGATTGTGGCTACCGTTCCCGCTACTGTTGCTTCTTCATATTTTAACATTGGAGCGATTCCTGATATCAATCACGATGATGACCAGTTCCAGATTTCTGAGTCTTTCTTCTATTCTGATTTCTGGTACAGGGATGAGTTTGTTATTCCTTCAGACTTTGAAAACAAGGAGATTGTTCTAAATTTCGATGGAATCAACTGGAAAGCAGACATCTATTTCAATGGAGAGTATGTCGGACATATTGATGGTGCATTCATCCGTGGACATTTTGATGTGACCAAACTTGCTAAGGTAGGGGAGAGCAACTCTGTAGCTGTGTATATCTATAAAAATGACAATCCCGGTATTATCAAGGAGCAGAACAGGATCACAGCTGACACCAATGGTGGTGAACTTGGCGCTGACAACCCTACATTCCATTGCTCAATCGGTTGGGATTGGATCCCTACAGTTCGCGGACGCAATATCGGTATCTGGAATGATGTATTCGTAAGCGCTTATGATGGTGCCGTTTCAGTTGACGATGTATTTGTCAAGACAGACCTTCCTCTTCCTCAGACAAATTATGCTGACCTTTATGCAACGGTATCAGTGACCAATTATGGTTCTTCTGCCAAGACCGCTGAGATAAGTGTCAACTATGGAGGAAAAGAGATAAAGGGAACAGTTGAACTTGAGGCAGGGGAGAGCAAGGATGTTGATCTTCCTGTTGAAAGACTTGACAATCCTCAGCTCTGGTGGCCTGCAGGCTATGGAGAGCAGTATCTTTATGATGTCAACACTACAGTCAGCGTTGACGGTGTGGTGTCAGACACCAAGTCTCAGAAGTCCGGAGTACGTGAAATGGCCTACGACACTTCAAAGGGTATTATTGATCTCTATATCAATGGACGTCGTCTTATCTGTAATGGAGGAAACTGGGGCTTTCCTGAAATCAACTTGAATTATCGTGGCCGTGAGTATGATGTTGCTGTTGCATACCACGCTGATATGAACTATACAATGATTCGTGACTGGGTAGGTCAGACCGGTGATGAGGAATTCTATGAGGCTTGCGACCGCCACGGTGTCACAGTATGGCAGGACTTCTGGCTTGCAAACCCTGTTGATGGGCCAAATCCGGACGATAACGCGATGTTCCTCACTAATGCCGAGGATTATATCAAGAGGATCCGTAATCACGCCTCTATTGCCCTGTATTGCGGGCGAAACGAGGGCAATCCTCCTGCTGCCATTGACGAGGGTCTTCAGCAGCTTATCAATAAATATCATCCTGAGATTGCTTATATTCCTCATTCTGCAGCCGGCCCTGTAAGCGGCAATGGCCCTTATCGTGCTCTTCCTGTATCAGAGTATTTCTCCGCTCAGAGAGGTATTGACCGTCTTCACAGTGAGCGCGGAATGCCTAATGTTATGACATATGAAAGTATGACTCAGATGCTTGATGAGGACAATCATTGGCCTCAGACCAGCGTATGGGGTGTTCACGACTACACAATGGAGAATGCTCAGAGTTGCGCCACATTCAATGAGATGATAGAGAAGGCCTTCGGTGAGATTACAAGTCTCAAGCAGTTTACCGAGCTTGCTCAGTGGATCAATTATAATGGATACCGTGCAATGTATGAGTCTCGCAGCTGGAACAGAAAGGGACTCCTTATCTGGATGAGCCATTCTTGCTGGCCTTCGATGGTATGGCAGACTTATGATTACTTCTTCGAGCCTACTGCCGCATATTTCGGTGTAAAGAAGGCTTCGGCTCCTATCCGTATTCAGTGGAATCCTATCTCAAACAATGTTGAAGTTGTAAATAACAATGCTCTTGATCAGGCAGGTCTCAAAGCCTATGCCGCCATTCTTACATATGACGGAAAGGTTCTTTACGAGAATGAGGTCGGTCTTGACAGCAAGGAGGATACAACAACACCTGTAATGCCTCTCACCTTTGACCAGGAAGGTCTTACTGACACCTACTTTATCAAGCTCAAACTTACCCAAGGGGACAAACTCATTGCAGACAACTTCTACTGGGAAGGCAAGGAGGATGGTAATTATCAGCAGCTCAATCAGCTTCCTCAGGCGAAGGTTTCTTTCAAGTACAATACTGTCAAGACAGACGATGGCTACAAGATGACAGCAGTTGTAAAGAACAACGGTACAGTACCTGCTCTTATGCTCAGACTAAAGCTTGAAGGAAAGAAGAGCGCAGAGAGAATACTCCCTTGCTTCTACGAGGACAATTACTTCGCTCTGCTCTCAGGGGAGGAGAAGACAGTAACCATTACGTTCAAGGATGAGGATACAAGAGGAGAGAAGCCTGTATTGAGACTTAGCGGTTTCAATGTTGCAAATAAATAAAAATGTAGTATATTTGCAGTCCCGCCTGATTAAGTCATAATGGCGGGACTCTCTTGGAGAGGTGGGTGAGTGGCTGAAACCACCGGTTTGCTAAACCGACGTACTGAGCAATTGGTACCACGAGTTCGAATCTCGTCCTCTCCGCCATAATGTGCCTCACAGATGTCTGTGGGGCATTTTTGTATCTTTCTTGTTGCACCAGTGTTGCACCAAACTATGTGTTTAGGCATAGGTGTGGCGACACCACTGTTCCAGTTCCATATTCATTCCGGTCGAGTTTTTCTTCTCTCTCCCAGCACAGCCCAACGGATAAACGGAATGCGACGAAGCAATTCATAGAGCAGAGGAGTGAGCCCGAATACCAGAATCGCCACAGTCAAGTAGATTGCCCACGGACTCATTGACGTATATGTCTTGAACATATACCCAAATGATGCAAGGACACTATAGTGAAGGATATAGAGGCCATAACTGCATCCTGTCAGATATCCGCAGACTTTGTTTGTCTTGTCAAACCATCTCAGGAATAGGCCTATCATTGCAAGGATCATCAGATAGGCGTATAGGCAATTGAGCCACCCGGAAAGGTACTTGGGATCTGTATTGTTCTCTCCCCATCCACTGATACAAAGAGCAATACAGGCTACTCCCGCGCAAACAGACATAGGAACCGCCATATCTTTTATCCGATTCTGTACGCTCTCATTGGATATCACAAAGTATCCCATCAGGAATGGAATAAAATAAGTTACCGGCTTGTATAGATTGTAGATACCATCCGCACTGTCCGGGCGGGGGTTAAAAATCAATAGCTGAGAGCCGAGATAAATTAGCACCCCCAATAGGATGATTATCGGAGAGCTTGCCTTTGAACACAAATTGTGGAATTTGTCCTTCGGGTCGAGTCTGCGCACAATCAACAGAAGAACGGAGAATAGCCACAGATCCTGAGCGAACCATAGCGGACCCGTGCCGCTGATGGCGAAGAATCCCCATTTGATGATGGCAGGCATTTGAGAATATTCAGGAAGAGCCGCGGCTACTCTAGTATTGAAATATCCGCAGGTCCATTGGTACACAAACAATCCGACAGTGGAGGGAACCAGAAGCTTGAGCGTTCTTGAGCGGATGAAATCTCCCGAAGACTTATTGGCGAGCGAATATCTGGCGCTGATGCCTGCAAGGAGAAACAATAGCATCATAAACCAGGGGTACAGGATATACATAAGAATATCCTGAGGCTGTTTCGTGGAATCCTCTACAAATCCGCCTATTCCTCCAAATACTCCTTTGTTGTTATAGAAATAGATAATGTGATAGAGCAGGACCAAGAGCACTGTAAACCACCTCAGATTGTCGAGCCAATGCTTTCTTGTCATTTGGTAAGGCCCTCCACTACCTGACCGACCAGACTTGAGAACACCTCGGTCTTGAGCATGGCCATACCGTTCTTGTCTCCAATCAGCATAAGAGAATCCCCTGGCTTGATGCCGTATTGTTCTCTTGCATCCTTCGGGATGACTATCTGTCCTTTTTCACCGACCTTTACAACGCCGAAGACGTATTTTTCCTTATTTTCTTCCATAGTATGAAAAGTATGAATTTTCCTACAAATATAACAAATACTTCAAATTACATACTTTTTGTCGGAGAAAAGAGCTACTTCTGTTTGATTATTTGGGTAGGTTAAAAATCTTCCGTACGAGGCTCTCGTAATGAGGGGGCATTGAACCTATATTGAATGAAACCAATAGCATTTTGACTGCCATAAAAGGATCTACGAGTTCGTTGGCCTCTTGAAGACTTTTCTTCCCTTCGAAATATTCATCTACAAACCACTTCCAGACTTCCTCTGTCTGCTTGCCCGTGATATGGAAATTTTCAACTCTGAAGTCTTCGTCTGCGCTGATGCAGATGTTCTTTGTCATACCAAGGTCAAACAAAGGGTAACCTCGCGAGAAATATCCTAAATCAATAAAGAACACCTCGTGGGGGTCACTCATCTTTGCCCCCTTTGGGAGGGTGCTGATTATGTTGCCCATATGCATATCACCGTGAAGGGCAGTGGTAGCATCCGGAACTGAGTTGATGAAATCCGCAATCACTGTCTTCTCCTTATCGTTGAAACATTGTTCAGCTTCCAACAATTGGAGGAACTGCTGCTTGGCATCGGGGAAAAGCCCTTCGGGGCACTCTACTTTGTGAAGATTGCGGCAATATTGTGCAAATTCCCTGGTAATCTCCTCCGTGCGCTCGGGCTCATCTGCGAGAATACGGGAATAGCTCCTTTTGTTTACGATATTCTGGAACATAATGCCGGTCCTTGTTCCGTCAGTTACTATTTCCCCGGGTGTGGGAGAAGGAATACCGAGGTCGTAAACCTTTCGGGCCACTTCCAGTTCTGTGAAAACTGTGTCCAGTGGGTAAGTGGTGTTATATAGTTTCACCATAGTGAGCGGATCGGAGATACAGCTGTAGCTGGAACCGTTTGCTCCTTCTCCGGTGCGGATAAAATCATCCAAAGAAATTGTTTTCATATTTGTGTGGGTTAATTGTTCTGTTGAGTTTGCCTCCATTCCCTCGGGGATTTTCCGCATATTGATTTGAAACTGCGACTGAAAAAATAGGGGTCATCAAAGCCTACCAGGGGAGCAATCTGTTTGATCTTCAGGTTTGTATTTTCTAGAAGTTCCTTGGCTTTGTTAATTTTCAAGTGCAGGAAGAAATTGTTTGGCGAATAGCCCGTGTCGCTATGGAAGCGTCGGTAGAAATTGGATTCGGAACAGCCTGAGATTTCTGCCATTTCGCGGATAGAAATGGTTCTATCCATATTTTCTTCCATATAGTGTGTTGCTCTGCTCAGGAAGGATATGTCTGCGGTTGATGATTTTGGGAAGCGTGCCTCTCTGAAGCAATCGATTTCAATGAAAGTCGCCAACAGATGATGGAAACACATATTTACATAAGTCACCGCGGATGAGTCCGAACGCTTTTCCATAATATTCAGGATTTCATCGAAAAGGTCCATCCTGTCTTTCTTCCTGGAATTGGGAGCCTCCTCTATAGAGAAGACTCCTTGTCGGGAGAGTGATATGGCAGGGGCATTGGAACCTCTGAAATGAACCCAGTAGATACTCCAAGGATCGTTTTCGTCGCTCCAATAGCAATGAGCCTTGTTGGCGGGGAGGATGAAAAACTGCTGTTTCCCGACTTCGAATTCTTTGCCTTCAATAGAAAAACCACCTTTCCCCTTTGTACAATATATCAGCAAAAATTCAGGGCAACCGAAAGGTCGAAGGACATAATGACCTTTTGCATTGGGGAAAAAGCCCATCGAGTGGACTGCCAAATCGGAAGTGACGGGGTTATTCAAAACCTCGTCCATAATGTAAAAGGGGAAGACCACAAGTCTTTGCCCAGGGAAACCGCTTCTGATTTTCAGCATCAGGTCAAAGATAAATAATAATCCCTTATTATGAGTATCCAGTGATAGAATAATCCATCTTTTTGGCTGATATCTCCATTGTACTATATACAGACCTATTATATTTTTGTCAAAATCGAATTCAGAAAATATGGTTTTCAATGTCGAAACTCAGCAGAATGTAGAGGTGAGCAAGAAGTTCCCTTGTGAGAAGCCCTTGATTGAGCAGCTTGAGATTATGGAGAGATATACCTCCACCCATCACTCATATTGCGGCAAGAGTAAGGAGGAAAGGGAAATGGCTTGTTTGCGGGTATTGTATCCGGTTTTGTTCAGGAAAATCCAGAGTGGGGACTTGTTTGCCGGGCGCCTCGATTTTCTTCCGATAGGATTTGGCACTGTGACTTCACTCGGCGGAGTGGGCCATTATTGTGTGTTCAGAAAATTGAGACAGTTCCAGGAGACTTTGCCACAGGAAGAACGTTTCAGAGTGGACAAGCTATATGATTATTGGCTGGATAACGATCTGAAGACGATATACAATAAGGAAGTCCTTAATTCTGACACGCTCGGAATGTTTATCGATACTGACTATCCTATGATAGCCACCGCAAGGCTATCGGGGATGATGCTGGACTTTCCGAAACTTCTTGACAATGGGATTGGTGGATTGCGAAGACTAATCGAGGGAAAATTGTCGGGGAACGGGGACAATGAGTTCTACAAGGCGGGACTCGAATGTCTGGATCTGTTTGTGGACTGTGCTGAGGCCCTTCGGAATGATGCTCAAAATCAGATGAAAGATTCCGGAGAAGAAGACAGGAGCAGACTTCAAAGGATATCTTCAAGTCTGGAAGTAATCAAGGAACAGCCGCCTCACAGTTTCCACGAAGCCCTGCAACTCTTCTGGCTGTATTCCTTGCTTGCCGGGGTTATCAATTATGGCCGACTGGATGACTTCTTGGGGCCATATCTGGCTGCTGATCTGCAGGAAGGACGTTTGACGGAAGAAGAGGCATACGATCTCATCCATTGCTTGTGGACGATGATTGAGAATAGAAGGACTACAGTGAACGGTCGTGTCATTGTAGGGGGCAAGGGTCGGAAACATCCCCGTGAGGCGGACATTTTCCTTCATCTGGCGATGAAAGTCTGCAAAAACTGCAGATATGTCGAGCCCCAGTTCACACTTAGATTTGATAAGGATACCTCTGAACAGATATGGGACGAAGCCTTGGATGCAATAGGTTCCGGAGCGACTTACCCCACGCTTTATAATGATGATGTGGAAGTCCCCGCTGTTTCCTGGGGTATGCGTCTAGACAGGGAAGCAGCAGAGCAGTATGTGCCTTTCGGCTGTACGGAATTCGTAATCCAGGGGCAGAGTACAGGTACTCCAAACATTTGTATCAACCTGTTGAAGATCCTCACCATATATATGAATTCAGGAGTGGATCCATTCGACGGCAAGAGAAAGGACGGCGGAGTCCCTATCCTTCCTCTTGAAGAGTACAAGACATTTGAGCAGTTCTTTGACGGTTATAAGCAACTGCTTGATTACTATCTTGATATGGCAGTCAAGGCCCAGTACCGTTCATATGAGGTGATGAATGAGAGCGTCAGTTTCCTCTTTACCAGCCTTCTGATGAATGATTGCATTGAAAGGGGGAAGGCAGTTCTGGACGGAGGCATACGATATCTCGGCGGCACCAATGAGACTTATGGCAATATCAATGCTTCGGATTCGCTGTGGGCGATAAAGGATTTGGTGTTTGAAAGGAAAAAATATACCCTGCGTCAGCTGGAGGATGCAGTGCTCGCCAATTTCGAAGGGTATGAGGACATAAGACAGGACTGTCTGGACTGTGACAAATATGGGAACGATCTGGATACAGCTGACAATATGGCCAATGAATTGTACGAATATGTAGCCAAAGGAGTCAGAGACAGGGGCATTGAGATCGGGATGCAGTATTTCCTTATCGTCATAAGCAACAATCAGCTCAATTCTGACTGGGGGAACAAGACCGCAGCTTCCCCTGATGGCAGACTCAGCGCAATGTATATGAATCCGGCAAATAACCCTCAAGGCGGCGCCAACAAGTCGGGCCCCACGGCGATGCTCAATTCTCTCGCCCGATTTGACGCCCGTTACCACGCAGGGTCAGTTCAGAATATCAAATTCTCTCCCAGGATGTTCAATGAAAACCGTGATATCATAAAGGCCCTGTTCCGAACATATTTTGACAGGGGAGGCAGTCATCTTATGGTGACAATTGTCGATAGAGGACAGTTGGAGGATGCTATGGTCCATCCCGAGAAATATCCGGATCTCATAGTAAGGGTGGCAGGTTTCTCGGCCGTTTTTGTCAATCTGCCAAGGAATATTCAGGAAGAGTTGCTCAGCAGGGTGCTATATGATTAAAGTCAGCAACATAGAGCGTTTCGCCATCAATGACGGCCCGGGGATCAGGACGGTGGTTTTTCTTCAGTCCTGCCCTTTGAATTGTCCGTGGTGTGCCAATCCCGAAACCCGTCCCTTGAGGTCTGACAAGACTAAGGATATGACAGTGGAGAGAATACTGGAGATTGTCCTGAGGGATAAGGATTATTACGACAACTCCGGTGGGGGATTGACCCTTTCTGGCGGGGAAGCGACAATGCAGACAAGAGAAATATACCCATTGCTGGAAAAGGCCAGGAAAGAGGGCTTGACAGTTGCAATAGAGACTTGCGGAGAGGCCTCGGAATATTCTATCAGGACACTTTTGCCTCTGGTGGATATATGGTTGTTTGATTTGAAGCATACTGACGCAGCTGTATTAAAGCAGTACACTGGCGCCAATCTGGATGTCGTTCTGAGAAATCTGAAACTTGTGACAGAGTATAATGCATCGGCGGTTGTTTTGCGGATGCCTTGTATTCCCGGTTTCAATATGGACGACAAGCGCTTCGAAGACAGTTTCCGCCTTGCTGTGGAACTGGGAGTCAAACGAGTGGATTTATTGCCATATCATACACTTGCATTGAGTAAGTATAAGGAAATGGGCCTCGATTATCCATATCAGGGATATCAGGCGCTTGGGAAGAGTGACTTGGAGAAATACCGAATGATGGGCCTTTCATACGGCCTTGATATTAAATTATAGTTATATGAGTACAAAGTCTTTCCGCCTCGCCCTTGATGTCGGAGGCACAAATCTGGCTGCGGCCGTTGTTGACCAAGAATATCACATCCTGTCCAGAGAAAGCATTCCCGCAGGTGCGGGTAGAAGTATCGATGAGATTACATCCGATATGGCGAAGGTCAGCCGAATGGCCGTGCAGAAGGCGGGCCTGACACTGGAGGATATGTCTTTCTGGGGCATAGGGATGCCCAGTTGTGTCAATTCCAAGACCAATCTCTTGGTTCACGCGAATTGTTTCGGGTGGAAAAATGTCCCCATATACGATTACCTGAAGAAAAATATGCCTCTCCCAGTCAGAGTGGAGAACGATGCAAATGCCGCCGCTTATGGCGAATTGATAGCGGGCGCGGCTAGAGGATACAAAAATGCTCTGATGGTGACTCTTGGGACAGGGGTTGGCGGAGGAATCATCATTGACGGGAAAATATATGCCGGTGCCGATAATCTGGGAGGGCAGATTGGGCATACCAAGCTGGTGTATGACGGAGAATTGTGCACCTGCGGGCAGAAGGGATGTCTGGAGGCCTACTGCTCCGCTACGGCACTTATCAAGTTTGCAAAGAGAGCGGGGTTGTATAACAGTGGTAGCAAGGAAGACGCTCAGACGGTATTCCGTTTTGCCAAAGAGGGCAATCCCCTTGCAATGAAGCTGATCGATGATTATGTCTCATATCTGGCGGCAGGTCTGTCTTCATTGATAGCAATCTTCCGTCCTGAAATCATTATCATCGGAGGAGGTGTTTCTGCGGCCGGCGAGCAATTGTTTGTGCCGCTCAGACAAAAATTGGAGAATTGCACTTTCGGTGCCGCCCAATCCGGTCTTCCCCCTGTCGTCTGTGCAGAACTGGGCAATGATGCCGGTCTGATAGGTGCCGCTTATCTGGATATGCAAAATCAATAATATTATGACAAAAGAAGAAATCAAGAAGGCTTTGAAGGGAGGCCTCATCGTATCTTGTCAGGTTCAGCCTGACGATCCCGTTTATTCGATAGATTGGGTGGTAAAGATGGCCAAGGCCGCAAAATGGGGCGGTGCCGTTGGCTTGAGGGCTAATTCACCAGATCAGATTGCCGCTATCCGCAAGGAAGTGGATCTTCCGATTATCGGTCTCTGGAAGATTTGGAATGATGATACCGATGTTTTCATCACCCCTACTCTGGATGCTTGCAAGGCTGTGTGGGAGGCTGGAGCTGATATCATCGCACTTGACTGTACTGACCAGATCAATCACGGGGGACGTCCCGCCTGGGAGTTGTTGCCGGAGTTGAAAAAGGCAATCCCCGAAGCTCCGATATTTGCTGATGTTTCGACTTATGAAGAGGCTGTCCGTGCCGTTGAGATAGGGGTGGATTTTGTCGGCCCCACGCTATATGGTTACACTGAGGCGACTAAGGATATACACGAACCTGATTTCAGAACGTTCGCTCGTATGTGCAGGGACTTTAAGGGAAAGGCCTGTGTGATTATGGAAGGTCATATCTATACTCCGGAGGATGCGATGAAAGTGTTGTATCTCGGGGCTCATTCCGTGGTTGTCGGAAGCGCAATCACTCGTCCCCATTATATTACCAAGCGCTTTGTGGACCTTCTATCAGGATACCAGGATGACTGGAGGATAGCCGAAAGAAGCAAACACTGAAGAAAATAACCACATAATTATTGATATATGAAATATTTATTTGGTCTGGCTGCATTATTTGTATGCGCCATAGCGGGGGCTCAGGAATTGGGCCACTGGATTGAAGACAGCAATCACTTGCCTGCTTTCAGTTATGACGCACCTCTGCCTTACACTTGTGAGGATGCGCAGGTGAAAATCGACAGCAATCCCTGGTGGATTCTGGGTAATTATAGAATAACGGTGTTTGCCCACGCTGACGGCGAGTATGAGATTATCAGCGGGGAAAGAGCCTGGGCCAGATTGAATATGGGAGAGGATCGTCTTTCCGGAGCGAATGATGCAGTCTTGACCATAGGACGGAAGACTTATGATCTGGTTGGGAAAGGTTCATTGGCCGAGAATCCGCAGATATGCACAAGAGTATTCGGTTGTGGCTATGCAACTTATACATACCGGATAGGTGATGTTATTCTTGAAAGAACAATGCGAGTGTCTCCTTCTATGAGTTATGATGGAGGCGATGCTGCAGTTGTGATAAGTTACAATGTAAAGAACAACGGGAAGAATACCGTTAAATTGACTTATCGTGAGTCAGTCCTTGCCAATTATGCCCAGATTGTGTCTTCTCCCGCACGTTTTGTAAAGAGTGGAATCCACGTGACAGGAGAAACTGCTGTAGTTGACTTTGAGGGTACTGTGGAGAATCCTTTGGATAAGCCTGCCCCCGAGCAGATATCCCAGGTGGATGCTTATGCCCCGTCGATGTATTTGCACGGAAAAGGGATAGCAGTCAGTGATTCCGGTGAAATGTCTGTTCAGCAGACAGTTTCCATAAAGGCAGGGGCAAGTCACCATTCTGACGCAGTGGTGGGCTTTATGTTTAATGCAAGCGATTCGGAGATTGTATCTGTCTGTGAGAGAAATCTGGAATCTACCCCGGACCAATGGCTCAAAGTCCTTCCCTCCTTCCCAGACGAAAAGGACAGGACCCTTGCTCAGGAGATGATATGGCACGCCTATACTCTTGAGGCTATGGCTACATATAGTTCCTATTATAAGGAGACAAAGATTCCTCAGGGTACGGCCTATGATTATATGTGGGGGCAGCACGCCAGCGCAAGAGACAATTACCAGCACGGTCTCGCTCCTATCTATTACAATCCGGAGCTTGCGCGGAGTATCCTTAGATATATGGCCGGAAGGACAACTCCTTGGGGGGAGATTGAACTGGTGGAATACGGCTATGGTCACGCCGATAGGATGTATTATTCCACTTCTGACCAGCAGCTGTTTTTCTTTCAGATGCTTGCCGAATATCTGAGAGTGACATCAGATTATTCCTTCCTTGACACTGAGATAAAGTTTTATCCCGGAACCACTCCAGGCACAATGCTGGATGTGGCGGAGCAGTGTTTTGATTATCTGCGAAACATCGTAGGGGTCGGTGGACACGGTCTTGTCAAGCTGCTCAATTCTGACTGGAATGACTGTATCTTTGTGATGAACAAGGTATATTACAATGGGGTCTATACCTCCGCAGAGTCGCATATGAATACAACAATGGCTCTGACCATTCTTCCCAATCTGGTTCAATCTCTGGATAAGTATTCGGGACCTCAGTCTGCCAAGGCACAGATTCTTTCAAGCGGCATTAAAGTGTACAGAAACAACCTGATGACATCTTTCCTAAAGGATTTGGGAGACGCCACTTTCTCAAAGAGAATGTATTTTGATGGCAAATCTATCGGTCACGATCAGATGTGGCTGGAGCCTCAGGGCTATCTTCTTCAGGTTGAGGATTTCCCTCTGGAAAGGAGGAAAACCCTGTATTCGGAGATGCAGGAAAGACTCTACAGGGGCGAGAAAATCGGAGCCCGTCAGCAGGAGAAGCCTATTACCACCGTGCCTTCAATGGAACCCGGATCACGTGAGAATGGTGGTGTGTGGTATTCACTAAACGGACCCGCCATCTGTGGTGTGGCAACTTTTGATAAGGAGGAGGCATTGCGGCTTGTCAAACAGATGTCTTTCAGAAACAACGCCAAGTCTTTCCCTGAATTTTGGACTTCATATTATTCATCAGCTGATAATATTGAGTCATCGCTGATGGGACCGATCGAGGGATTGGCAGATCAGAGTGGGGATTGGTATCTCTCGCCTGTCTTCTGCGCGCACCCTCACGCCTGGCTCTTGTACTGCTACTATAAAGCTAACGAATAACGGGTAAGTACATAAAATATCCCGTGGAAAGAATCAGATCTCTCCACGGGAAATTTTAATTATGGGAAAATTGCTATTGTTTTGCGATTCCCTCGCGCATCTCGGTATCAGCCTGAATATTTTTCATCCTGTAGTAATCCATAATCCCAAGATTGCCGTTGCGGAAAGCCTCTGCCATTGCAAGGGGCACCTGAGCCTCTGCTTCGATAACTTTTGCTCTTGCCTCCTGAGCCTTGGCTTTATTCTCCTGCTCGAGGGCTACGGCCATTGCGCGTCGCTCTTCGGCACGTGCCTGAGCAATATTCTTGTCAGCATCTGCCTGATCCATCTGGAGAACGGCACCGATGTTCTTTCCTACATCAATGTCGGCGATATCAATGGACAGAATTTCGAAAGCCGTACCTGCATCCAGACCCTTGTTCAAAACAAGCTTGGAAATGCTGTCGGGATTCTCAAGCACGGATTTGTGGCTCTCTGAAGAACCGATGCTGCTGACAATACCTTCACCGACGCGGGCGAGCACTGTCTCTTCGCCTGCTCCACCGACCAATTGTTTGATATTGGCTCTTACGGTTACGCGAGCCTTCGCAATCAGCTGGATACCGTCCTTTGCAACTGCAGTTACCGGGGGAGTGTTGATGACCTTGGGATTGACTGACATCTGGACAGCTTCAAGCACATCACGTCCGGCAAGGTCGATGGCTGTGGCCATCTTGAAGTCGAGGGAGATATTTGCTTTGTTGGCGGAGATGAGGGCCATCACAACTTTGGAAACGTTTCCTTTGGCAAGATAATGAGCCTCAAGTTCATTTGCCTTAAGAGAGAGACCGGCCTTGGTGCCGGTTATGAGGGCATATACAATGGTTCTGGGGTTTACTCCTCTCCAACGCATTAGGATAAGTTGGATAAGGGAGAGTTTGACTCCCGAAAGCAGGGCCTGGAACCATAGGGCCACAGGGAAGAACCAAAGAATGATTATTAGGGCTATTACGATGATAGCCAGCCAAAGAACGAAATCCATAATATATCAGTTATTTACAGGTTTAACAAACACTTTGTTGTCTTCGATGCGGACAATGCTCAGCTCTGTTCCGGCTGCGATCATAGAATTGTCCTCTGATTTGACCTCACAGGTGATTTCTCCGAATCTTGCGGTGCCCATTGGTGCAAGACGGGTGACAGCTTTGCCGCTTGTCCCAGCAACGAGTGATGCGCTCTCGTCATTTACCTTTGCGTCAATTACGGTATCTGTCTCAAATTTCTTCCAGGTCTTGGCCCTGAGGATGTAGATGCACATTGCGACAATCAGGACAAGGACAATGATGGTTACAACTATACCTGTACCGGTGCTCATCCGGGTGAATGCATAGAAAGGAGCGCCCACCAATGCGGCGAGACCGAGGATTCCTGCGACCCCCACACCGGGAATCAACAACAATTCAATGAGCATCAGCAATATGCCCAGAAAGATCAATGAGGCTATCAGTAACATATTTTTACTAGTTTTGCGATTGTCCTGCTTCTGCTACCCAAACTCGGGAAAGTCCAATGGCTTTCAATTCAGCAGCGATGCTGTCTGCTGCAGAGCCATTGTCAATGGGTCCTATCTCATATACTGTAGTTCCATTTTCCTGCAACTTGACAATATCCTTGTCCGTTTTGGAATGAATAATCTCCAACGCCTTGTCCGAAAGTGATTGTCCGTCCTCGGGGAAAACTCTGACCTTGTACAAGGTTACGGCTTTGGCTTCCATAGATCGGGCGGATGATACACTAATTGATTTTCCGTCTTTGAAGGCCACAATCACTGCGGACTTGAATCCCAGTTTCTTTACACTGTTGAGATTTGCAAGTGCTTCCTTATAACTGCGGAACATACCGGCATAGTATGTGAAGCGTCCGGAAGAAGTCCTTTCGAATACAGGACTCATTCCCTTGATGGTCTCGACGGTGGCTTTCTTGGACAATGAAATGAACTGTATCTGATAAACCAGACCTTCCGGGATTGCGCTCAATTCTGCAAACTGTCCTTTGTCCATAATTTTGAAATTATGTTTTGGGACGGACGGATCTATCACCATTGAAATGGGCTTGCCCATATGCATTTTGGTAAAAGTATATCCTGAAGCGGCACCCACCACCTCTCTGTCCGAATCGGTCTGGATCTTGTCGGGATCGATGACCACTCCTTTGGAGAGGAACTCCATCTCGATTTTTTTCAACTCGGCAGTGGCTTCAGTCAGCCTTTTCTGCATCGGAGGAAGGATTGTGAGGATATCTGCCGCGCCGGCATTTGTCACAGCCGTGATGGAATCCCGGAGGATTCGTATTTGCTCAACCTTCTGGGCGTAGCGGCGTGTGTCCACACTTTGCATATTGTTGCCTGAGGCCATAGAAGAATTGTCAACTCTTGCAGGGTTATTCTGTACCTGAAGGGATGAAAGATGACGCAGATCTTCCACTCCGCCCACTTTTGTGCGGACAGGCATACCGTCATATTCCATTACATATAAGTAAACACTGTCTTTTGAACACTCTCGGTTGGAAGCGAAGATTGAATACTTTCCGTCGGGGGTGTTGAAATACAGGAAATCGTCGAAGGGGCTTGATATGGGGAATCCCATATTGACGGGTGTACTCCAATCCTTTGATTCTGTATTATATGTGGAAACGTACAAGTCATAGCCTCCGATTCCGTAAAGGCCTTTTGATGCAAAATATAGAGACTTGCCGTCTGCACTGAGGACGGGGAAACATTCATCGGAGGATGATGTCAATTGCTCATTGATCAACTCCGGTGCAGCCCAGGTGCTGTCCTGAAAATGAGTTCTGTACAGATTCCTCACTCCATTTTCATCCTGTGCGGAGTATAGAAGGGAAGAGGCCCCTTCCGGGATATATGTTGCCCGGACCAGAGGATCGGTCCCAAGAGAATCCAGTTGGTTGGGGATAGCTCTCCAGCTATTGTCTTCCATTGGGTAAAAGAGAAAGAAATCTTCTATTGAGAATTTCTGTTTGGCAACGATGATAGGGCTGTAACAGAAATCCATCATACTGATCCCATTCTCCGAGAGAACCATTTCCTCTTCGATAGGAATCCGTGCCAGAGAGTCTGCGGTTCGGTCAATGGCAAGACGATAGAATTCGGCCGATCTGGGGAAATCATACCCTTTCCTGAGCGAATCCGCCATCAGCAGAAGTTTCTCGACCGGGTAGTCCCTCAATGCGGAATCCTCTGCTTTTCCCTGAGCCTCAAGTGTGACGGAAGAAAGGGCAGGGCTGTCTGTATTGGTTCTCTGCTCTGCGGGAGCCATTGTATTTTTAAGAGAGTCCATCTTTGCCCGGAACTTTGCGGTTCTGAGCGTGTCCTGACCTGACAGTGTTGTGCCGGCAGCTATCATAGACAATCCGAGGACAAATAATCTGATTGCGTTCTTCTTCATTCTTGATGCAAATGTAAGAAATACTTAATAAGAAAATTTCTTTCTTGGAAAAAAATAGTAAATTTGCACCCTATTATGCCGAAAAGTAATTAATTAATAACAAATAACAAATTATGCAAAGTAAAGGTGCAATCAGATTAGTGGCTATTTTGCTTGCTTTGGCTTGCCTCTGGCAGCTTTCTTTCACCCTTGTTACCAGTATTCAGGAGAACAAGGCTGAGGAATATGCCCAGAAAGCTGCCGATGCTGTAATGCAGGGTGCCGCTTTCGCGAAAGTGGCTGAATCAGACCAGGCATATTACCTGGATTCTATCAGAAAAGAAAAGAGCAAATGGTATACCGATTCCATCTCTTCGGAGAAAATTTATTTCGGGTACACATTCAAGGATGTAAAGGCTAAAGAGATCAACCTCGGTCTTGACCTCAAGGGCGGTATGAACGTTATGCTTCAGGTGCAGCTCGAGGATCTCGTCAAGGCTCTTGCCGGTGGCAACCAGTCTCCTGAATTCACGCAGGCTCTCAGCCTCGCGAAGGAGCGTAGCGTAAATTCAGCTTCCGATCTCATCACCCTCTTCGGAGAGGCTTGGGAGGAAGTTGCTCCTACGCAGAGACTTGCTCAGGTATTCGGTACTTATGAAATGAGAGACCGCATCAAGCCCGAATCTACAAACGCTGAAGTTCTCGGTGTTATCAAGGAAGAGGCTGAGAGTGCATTGTCAAACTCTTTCAACGTTCTTCGTAACCGTATCGACCGTTTCGGTGTGACTCAGCCTTCCATCCAGAAGATTGGCAATACAGGACGTATCCTTGTCGAGCTTCCCGGTGTAAAGGAGCCTGAGCGTGTCCGCAAACTGCTCCAGGGAACAGCATCCCTCGAGTTCTGGACCACTTATGACAATTCTGAGATTTATCCTTATCTCGTTGAGGCCAACAATCTTCTTGCACAGCTTCTTTCTGACGATGCTGAGGATGTTGCCCAGGAGGTTGCAGCTGCGCAGGCCGATACTGCAAAGCTTGCCGAGAGTGATATCGTAAGTCAGGAGATTGCAGCTCAGGAGACTGACAATGCTGACGTTGAGAAGATGAGGAAGAATAATCCTCTCTTTGCAGTGCTTGAGCCTTCTCAGATGAGAAACAATGCCTGCATCGGATTTGCTTCTTCTTCTGATACCGCCCGCATCAACAGATATCTGTCAATGCCTCAGGTTGCAGAGCTCTTCCCTGCAGAGTTCAAGCCTATGTGGTCAGTAAAGCCTACCACTTATGTTTCTGCTGACAATATATATGAGCTTGTTGCCATCAAGGCTTCTTCACGTGACGGAAAGGCTCCTCTTGACGGAGGTTGTGTAACTGATGCACGTGTTTCTTACAGCAATCAGCGCAACGGTAACCCTACAGTATCAATGTCAATGAATGCTGAAGGAGCCAACACTTGGGCACGTCTCACCAAGGACAATATCGGCAAGCAGATTGCCATTGTTCTCGATGGTACAGTATATTCTTATCCTACCGTAAACGGAGAGATCACAGGAGGAAACTCTGAGATTTCAGGAAACTTTGATGTTGAAGAGGCTACCGACCTTACCAACGTATTGAAGTCAGGTAAGCTTCCCGCACCTGC
>DCIC01000081.1:0-17134 GCA_002315825.1 Bacteroidales bacterium UBA1736
CGGGATCCCCCTGACGTCCTGCTCGACCGCGAAGCTGTCTGTCCACACGGCGTGAATCGTGACGCTCTGTACCGATGATTGCAAGACCCCCGGCATCCTTCACCTCAGGAGACAGCTTGATATCAGTACCACGACCGGCCATATTGGTAGCGATGGTCACTTTAGCGGGAAGACCGGCCTGGCCCACGATTTCAGCCTCGCGAGCGTGCTCCTTGGCATTCAAGACATTATGCTTAATCCCGCGTATATTGAGCATCTTACTGAGGAGCTCGGATGTCTCGACATCAGTTGTACCGACAAGAACAGGACGGCCCTCTGCTGTCAAACTCTGAATTCGGTCTATGACAGCGGCATATTTTGCCTTCTTGGTCTTATAGATAAGATCGTCCTGATCATCACGGATCACTGGTCTGTTGGTAGGAATCACAACTACATCCAGCTTATAAATAGACCAGAACTCTCCGGCCTCCGTCTCAGCTGTACCGGTCATACCGGAGAGCTTGTGATACATCCTGAAATAGTTCTGAAGGGTGATAGTGGCAAATGTCTGGGTAGCGGCCTCGACTTTGACATTCTCCTTCGCCTCAACCGCCTGATGAAGTCCGTCGCTCCAGCGTCTTCCCTCCATAACACGGCCGGTCTGCTCGTCCACAATCTTCACCTTCTCCACGCCGTTCTCATTCACAATAATATAGTCAATGTCCTTCTCGAACATCGTATATGCTTTCAAGAGCTGTATCACCGTATGGATACGCTCGCTCTTGATGGAGAAATCTTCCATCAGAGCATCCTTGAGCTCCTGCTTCTCTTCTGCGGATATCTCTTTCTTTGAGATTTCAGCAATCTGAGACCCCACATCGGGGATGATGAAGAAATCAGGATTGGACACACTCTCAGCAAGCACTTCGTGCCCCTTATCGGTCATATCCACAGAATGTTGCTGCTCGTTGATAACGAAATACAGAGGGTCAGTAACCACCGGCATCTCCTTCTCGTTATCCTGCATATAATAGTTCTCCACTTTCTGCAGAAGCACCTTCATACCGGGCTCGCTCAAGAACTTGATGAGAGGCTTGTACTTGGGCAATCCCTTGTGAGCCCGCAGAAGGAGCTTTCCTCCCTCCCTTTCGTCTCCGGCGGCAATCAATTTCTTGGCTTCATTGAGTACCTGATTGACAAGGGTCCTCTGCGAAGCATACAGCTTCTCGACGTGTGGACGGAACTCCATAAACTGAGCGTCATCCTCAGCCTTGGCTACAGGTCCTGAAATGATAAGAGGCGTACGCGCATCGTCAATGAGCACCGAGTCCACCTCATCGACAATGGCAAAATGATGCTTCCTCTGCACTAGATCCGACTCACTGACCGCCATATTATCTCGCAAGTAATCGAAGCCAAACTCATTGTTGGTACCGAAGGTGATATCACAATTGTACGCTTTCTGTCGCGAAGAGCTGTTCGGCTCGTGCTTGTCGATACAATCTACGCTCAGGCCATGGAACATATACAGAGGCCCCATCCATTCGGAGTCACGCTTGGAAAGATAATCATTGACAGTCACAACGTGGACACCCTTGCCGGCAAGTGCATTGAGGAACACAGGCAGAGTGGCTACAAGGGTCTTTCCTTCTCCGGTAGCCATCTCGGCAATCTTTCCCTGATGAAGAATTACACCTCCGATGAGCTGGACATCGTAGTGAACCATATCCCAGGTTATCTCATTACCACCGGCAAGCCAATGATTCTGATAGACAGCCTTGTCCCCATCAATCTTGACAAAATCCCTGCTGATGCTCAGATCGCGGTCAAAATCATTTGCCTCCACCTCGATAAACTCATTCTGAGCAAATCGCCTGGCAGTGGACTTCATTATGGCGAATGCCTCTGGAAGGATCTCCTCCAAGGCCTTCTCGATAGCCACATCCTCATCTTTTATCAACTTGTCAGACTCCCCTGCCAATTTTTCCTTTTCCGACACGGGGATATCGTTCTCAAGCTCAGCCTTTATCTCTGCGATTCTCTTTTCAAAAGGCTCTTCTACTTGAGAGAGACGAAGCCGCAGGGCGGCGCTCCTTGCGCGAAGCTCGTCATTGGACAACTTGTCTATCTCCGAATATGAGGCCAGAATGCTGGCCAGTACAGGTTTTACCTGCTTCATATCTCTTTCAGCCTTTGAGCCGAAAATTTTGGTCATTACACTTGCAACAGACATATATCGTATGCGTTTTATCGGTTACACAATCGGACAAATTTAGTGATAATTCCCTAGAAACAAAAGTCCGGCCAATGAGTGAAGCCGCCAAAATGGCAGAATGATTGTGTAAAATAATTGCTAAATTCGCAGAGTATGAACAGTATTGCCAAAAATACACTTCTCCTGTATGCCAGGATGTTGCTGCTGCTATTCATCGGCTTGTACACTTCCAGGGTAGTTATGGCCGCACTCGGAATAGAGGACACCGGTATATACAATGCAGTAGGAGGATTTGTAGCGCTGTTCAGCGTATTGTCAGGCTCTCTTTCAGCATCCATCAGCCGCTTCCTCACATACAAGATCGGAGAAGGGGCTGACGAAGAGGAATTGGGACGGACTTTCGCCGCCTCCCTTACCATACAATTGATCCTTGCGACAGTCATAGTCATCCTTGCCGAAATCCTCGGTCCCTGGTTTCTGTCTGAAAAGATGACAATCCCCCCGGAAAGGCTTCAGAGCGCAAAGACAGTACTGCAGCTATCCATACTGACCTTTTTCATCAATCTCATAAGTGTCCCCTACAACGCTGCAATCATCTCCAGAGAAAGAATGGGGGCATTTGCCACAATAGGCATCCTAGAAGGCTGCGCCAAGCTGGGTGTGGCACTTCTTATCAGCTGCGCTCCGTTTGACCGTCTGGTCTGGTACGCCCTCCTGATGACGTCCGTAGCATTTCTGACAAGGCTGGCATATGGAACCTATTGCAGAAGAAATTTTCAGGAATGCAGGGTCAGACTCCGCTACGAGCACTCTCTTGTCAAGGAAATGTTCAGTTTTGCCGGCTGGAACTTCATTGGGGCGTCATCAGCGGTCCTTCGAGACCAGGGAGGCACCCTTTTAATCAATATATTCTCAGGCCCGGCAGCCAACGCGGCCAGAGCGGTTGCAACGCAGTTGAGTGGAGCCGTTCAAGGATTTGTCACCAACTTTATGACAGCGATCAATCCCCAGATCACCAAATCCTACGCTTCCGGAGACAGAGAATATATGACGCGCCTCATATTCAAAGGCGCCCGGTTCTCCTTTTTCCTTCTGCTGTTTATCGGCCTTCCCGTCATCGCCAATATGGAATTCCTGATGGGCGTATGGCTGAAAGACGTACCTCCTCTCGCTGTCTTATTTGCAAGACTCACAATTCTTTTCGCTATGAGCGAATCCCTGTCCCATCCTCTGGTCACAGTCACACTAGCCACAGGCGACATCAAATTATACCAGATAATCGTCGGAGGTCTGCAACTTCTCAACGTCCCTGTCTCCTGGATACTGCTTTCACAAGGCTTTGGACCTGAATATGTCCTCATAACTGCTATTGTGATTTCTCAGCTGTGTCTATTTGCAAGACTCATACTCCTCAAGAATATGATAAATCTGCCATCGATGCAATATCTCAAAGAAGTATATCTGCGAGTATTGGTATGTACGGCACTTTCTGCAGCCCCGCTACTGCCAATGAGAAACATACTGTCCACCACAAGCGTCGTTGATTTTTGCATCAGTTGCTCCGGCTGCATAATATGGACCGGGATTATTATATTGACTCTCGGGCTCAAGAGCGGCGAAAGAAAAGAATTGTTGGATAAATTGTTCAGAAAGGAATGCTGAAGATCTCAGACAAAAGTAAATGCTGCGGCTGCGGAGCCTGCGGGCAAATCTGCGCCCGCGGAGCCATCTCTATGAGAAAGGATGAGCTGGGGTTTGCCTATCCCGAGATCAATTCCGAAAAGTGCAATGACTGTGGGCTTTGCGAGAAGATATGCTCTTTCGGGAAAGCCCCAGAAGCCCTACCGGAAGGAGGACAGCAGTATCTCGCCGCAAGGCACAAGGACAATGACACACTGATGGAAAGCAGAAGCGGAGGAGCATTCACCGCTCTGTCGGATGCTGTCCTGAAAGAAGGAGGGGTTGTATATGGAGCAGAATTCGCAGAAGATTTTTCAGTCAGACATTCCCGCGCCACCGGAGCTGACCAAAGAAACAGATTTCGGGGCAGCAAATACATTCAGAGCGATATGGGGGCTTGCCTGAGGGAGGTCAAGCAAGACTTGAAGCAGGGGAAAAAGGTCCTTTTCAGCGGCACATCCTGCCAATGCGACGCACTCAAGCATTTCCTTCCTTCAACGGACAATCTGATACTGGCAGACGTTCTCTGCCACGGAGTTGCATCGCCCGCCGTATGGCAAGCATACATCAAAAAAGACAAGAGAGAGATCAAAGCGGTTGATTTCCGGGACAAGAAACATTTCGGTTGGAAAGAGCACAAGGAAACAATATACTACAAGGACGGTTCCTCAAAAAGCAGCAAATCGTTCACCGACCTATACTACAAACATATAATGCACCGTCCCTGCTGTGCGGAATGTCCATACAACTCCCTTGACAGGGTCACTGACATCACAATGGCAGACTTCTGGGGATGGGAAAAGACCGACCGGGAGATGAACGCTGACGACAAAGGCTATTCACTTCTCATCATAAACAGCGACAAAGGCAGGGAACTGTTCAATGCCGCCTCCTCCGATATGGAATGGCGCAACGTGGATATCGCTAGTTGTATGCAGAGGCCACTGAAAAGCAGGATAGAAATTAATCCCCGATGCACAGAATTCGAGAACGCTTTTCTTGAGAAAGGGATAAACTATGTTTTGAGAAAATACTCAGACCGGAATATACGCTCACAGATGCGCTATCTATACAAGAAAACCCGTAAACTTGCAAGAAAAATACTCCTGAACAAATGAAAATAGGCATTCTGACATTTCACTTCGCCCGCAATTATGGAGCGGTGCTCCAATGCTTCGCCCTTCAGGAGTTTCTACGGTCAAGAGGGCACGAAGTCAAGATTATCGACTACCGGCCAAGCAGCGTAGCAGACGGCTACAAACTGGTGGATATCCGCAGGTTCTGGGGACGTACACCTTCAAAGTTCATCTCCAAGACCAGAATCGAGATGAAAGCCCTTCCCCACCGAAAGGCAAGATACAGCCAATTTGACCGATTCATCTCCAAGAATATGGTCCTTGGGGGAATGGATGAACACTACGATCTGAGGATAATAGGCAGTGACCAAGTGTGGAATACTGCCATCACAAAGGGTTTCGACTGTGTCTATTGGGGAGAAAGATTCAAAGGATGCATATCCTATGCGGCCAGCGGCTCGGGAAGCCTCCTGAAAGAATCTCCGGAAGAAATAGGACGCCGATTGGACAATTTCGAAGGAATCAGCATCCGAGAGTCCTCCACGGCGTATTTACTTCAGGCCTGGTACAGAAAGAAGCAAATCCACTGCTGCTGCGATCCCGTGTTTCTGCAAAAGGCCTCTTTCTGGAATGATATCGCGGCCACATCCGGATTAAGGCTGACACCGGGCAGCTATATACTTCTTTACCAGACCAGGTACAGTGAAATAGCCGAGAAAGAAGCCCAAAAAATCAGCGTAGAAAAGAATCTTCGAGTGATCACTCTCTCTGCCAAGGTCGAGAGGGACAACTCCCCGGAAGTGATTGACGCGTCACCCGAAGCCTTTCTGGCTTTGGTCTCGGGAGCCGCCCAAATAGTCACTACATCCTTCCACTGCACTGCATTCGCCAAAATATGGGGCATCGCCTGCCACAATATCAAGATGGGAGACGGAAGTGATGACAGGATTGACGATTTGAACGGAACGGACGAGGAAGGGATATGTGAATCAATAAAATACTTGGAATCATTCGGAATATGAAAGTATTGTACATTTCCAACTCAACAGCGATGAGCGGCGCTCCAAAAGCCTTGCTCAATCTTGCGACGGGCTTCGTGCACGCAGGCGGTGAAGCGGCGGTTGTACTTCCTGACAGGAAGGGGCCCCTTTTCGACAAGCTGGAAAAAGCCGGAATCAAATGTTATTCAGGGCCGGAATACGGTCTCAGCATTTGGCCGGTATGCATCAACCCGATAAAGAGAAAAAAGAGGCTCAAGGCGCTTGAGGACAGAAGTGAAGTCATTAGATTCGTTGACTCTGTCATAGACGATTTCGCTCCTGATATTGTTCATACCAATGTAGGTCCTCTGGACATAGCGGTGGAAAGTTGCCGCAACAGAAATATCCCTCACGTGTGGCACCTCAGAGAGTATCAGGACTTGGACTTCGGAATGACTTTCTATCCCTCACGTGAAAGATTCGAGGAACTTCTCCATTTTACCGGCAATCACAATATCGCCATAACCGAGGACATATTCAGGCATTGGAATCTGCGCCCATCCGACAAAGTGATCTATGACGGGCTGCCTGACGTAAGCACCGGCAAAACTCTCCTTAAAGAAAAGTATTTCCTATATGCGGCCAGAATTGAGAAAGCCAAGGGTTTCGGGACATTAGCGGTGGCATTCAGGAGATTCCACAGACAAAGAAAAGATTTCAAGCTGGTGGTCGCCGGCAGGTCCTGTGGTCTCTATGGCTTTTTCTGGAAATGCTGGTGCCGGATTGTGATGCCCCGCGAGGCTGTGAAATTTGTCGGAGCGGTCAGTGATGTGGACAAATTGATGAACCGCGCTTCTGCGTTGATTGTTCCGAGCCGCTGCGAAGCCTTCGGCTTTTCTACAGCGGAGGCTATGCAGAATGACTGTCTTGTGATAGGTAGGAATACCGGTGGTACGAAAGAGCAGTTTGACAATATAGTAAGAATCAGCGGAGGTGAAGGAGCTCTGCGCTTCTCAAGCACAAAGGAGCTCCTGCGAGAGATGAAGGTCGCCATATCTGGAGATGACTTCTCTGAGATGAGAGATAGGGCCGCCAGGACAGTAGCCCAGATGTATGGATTCAATGACTACATAAGCAATATTCTCTCATTCTACAATTCTATTCTACAAAAATGAACAGAGTACTTGTAATTGTCGTCACATACAATTCGATGAAATGCTTGGACAAATGTCTGAGCAGTCTTGGACAATCCTCCGAAAGCGTGGATGTCATCGTCATTGACAACGGCTCTACGGATGGCACTCCCGCATATATCAAAGAGAATTACCCGGATATCTATGTCAAAGAAGCAGGGAGCAATCTCGGATTCGGAGCGGCCAACAACATAGGCATAAGAAATGCGCTCGCATCAGGATACGAATTTGTATATCTTCTCAATTCCGATGCCTGGATCTTACCTGACACAATTTCAAATCTCCTCGAGGCTTTTGAAAAAGACAGCAGGCTGGGCATCCTGTCCCCCATCCAGATGACCTCTGACTTAAAGCGCCAGGACCACCGGTTCTCCAAATGGTACAATAGAAGAAAGCCCCTTGCAAATGGCATATCTGATGTTCCGTTCGTTATGGCTGCGCATTGGATGATCCCCTGCGAGGTCATTCGAAAGGTCGGACTATTCTCCCCCGCTTTCCGTCACTACGGCGAGGATGACAATTATATTGACAGGCTTCATTATTTCGGCTATTGGGCCGGAGTTGTCGAGAATGCCTCAGGGGTGCACGACAGGGAGAACAGGAGCGAGAGCAAGGAACAAAGGATGAAGCTCAAGACGGTCGCAGCCACTGTCAAGCTCAGCAATCCCAACCGTCCCTTCACCACAATGCTTCTTAGAGAACTTCTGGAACTGTGCGCAATGTCCATCAAGAATGGGTCATTGATTCCTATGAAATTCATACCCTATATGCTCTGCCACAGAAAGGAACTCCGCAAATACAGAAACGCCTCCACAATGGAAGGCGCTTTCATCTGATCAGAGCGGGATACGGGAGTCGGACCCGCCTCCTTGGCTTGGGAAGCCAATGCACTACCGATGTGCTAATCCCGCTTAAGGCTCTGCAAAAGTAGCAAATAATACTGATTTTGCAAAGCAAATTATAGCATCCTTATTCGGGAAGGTAGTAATCACTGACGCTTTTCAATCCCGTGATTCCGAAATAAGAATCCACTATGTCCCCTTTCAGAAAGACCTTTCTTCCCAGTACAGAAGGATTGTCCACAAGATTGAGGGCATCTCTGACATTTCCCTTGGGAAGCTGGACCGAGATACAGGATTCTTTATCCCTGACAGACGATTTCCCGGCAATGAGAAGATTGGTCCCAGTGCTGAACGGAGCCTCGAAAGAAGCGGAGGCGGATGTCAAATCCCCTCCCACGATATAACCATATACCCACACCTGCGATTCTCCCACATTCTGACAGGCTTCGTAGATACTGAAAGCATTCTCTTTTGACTTTCCCTTTTCGGGATTGTCTTGAGGATTGTATTCCAGGCTGCTCCATACAGCAGTCGTATCAATACCGAACTGAAGCTCGGCCGAGGTCTTCCCTGAATCCGCGCCGGAATTTCCGCCACCCACCTTTACCGTCAATATCTCCCTTGCCTCAAGAGATCTTGTAAACAAGACTTTGTCTTCACCTCCCCTACTCATAAAAAGGGAAACAGCCCCCGGTTTGAAATACGCAATCCTTCTCTCCGTATAGCCGTACATCAGTTTGCCGTCATCGGAGCGCAGAAACAGAGAGGCATCCGGGAAATTATCCAGAAATCCCGAATCCGTATTAAGGCGAACCCCACAATTGAGCAGACGACAGTCCAGAGTCACTCTTGTCTTGGCTCCTTCCTTGACAAAAACCAGCTGGCTGTCACCGAACTGAGGCGAGGAGAATTGGGGAGCATTAAACTCAATAGACACAATCTCAACCATACAAGTCCCGGCCTGCACAAGCAGAGTCTGGGGAGCGGAGCCATAAGTTCCATTAAACAGGACATCTCCGGACGGTCCCCGGACAGTCAGGATAAAATCATTTGAGTCAGGCACAGACTCAATACCCTTTGTCAGTTCGGGGAAAGAATCCGAGAATCTAAGGGATATCTCTCCGCAATTCTCATTTCCTGCCATAATTTCGCAGGAGACCATCAATGCCCCGAAAATGGTGACAGAGGCCAAAAACAGGATGAAGCGTTTCATAATTCATATTTTTATCAGTCGTCACAAAAGTGTACTGATAAAACATAAAAAAGCAAAAGAAATATGCATATGGGATGAAGCGGACCGATATGTGGCCAAGTGAGAAGCATAAAAAAACACAAGCCGCATACATCACTGCATACGGCCTGCTACTTAACCTAAACTTAAACTATGAAAAACTTCGTTGCAAATATACAAAAAATTATATTATTCACAAAAGTTCATATTATTTTTTTAATAAGTGAATTTCAGCTGATAGTTCTTCCGAAAGGAAGGACACTGTATAGAGCAATCTTGAAGTGTTGAATCCCAAAAGGGATACCGATAATCGTGATACAGAAGATCAAGCCAAACACGGCGTGGACAACAGCAATCTCCCACCAGCCGAAAAGTATCCATATCAGATTGAAGCCAATCGACAGGCATCCGGAGAATTCAGGCTTTTCCGTAACGGTGTGACCGAACGGCATCAGAGAGAAAATGCCGAATTTGAAAAGCTGTACACCGAACGGGATGCCAATGATAGTGATACATAGCACCAATCCGCAAATAAAATACATCACTGCCGTTATAAAACCCCCGAGGAAAAACCATAGGATGTTGCCAATCAGATTCATATCTTAAAAGTTAAAATTCATCAAACATAAAAGGCAGGATATCGGCCACACTTGTAAACTTCCAAATACGGGAAGTCCCTGCCATTATCACAGAAATCGGCTTGGAGGCCCTTTTCTGAAACTCGGCCAGCACCTGGCGACAGGCCCCGCAAGGGGAAATGGGATCGTCAGTCAATTTTCCGTCAGCCCCGCCACAAAGAGCGATGCTCTCAACTGTAGCACCGGGATGTGCCGCAACGGAAGAATACAATGCAGTTCTCTCCGCACATAGACCGGAAGGATAAGCCGCATTCTCCTGATTGGCCCCCTCAACAATAGCTCCGGAAGACATACGGACAGCTGCGCCCACTCTGAAACCGGAATAAGGTGAATAAGACAACCTCATTGCGTGGACAGCACAGTTTACCAGCTCCCTGTCCTGCGCTTCAAGCTCACAGAGGGATGAATACTCAATATATTCTATTTCCAACTTCCGAGGTGTCATTGTTTCAGTAAAGCGAAAAAAGTTGCTGTTTGAGATTTACTCAGTCTATCAATATTTGATATTGATGAGATTACCGCTCAAATACTGGTCATAAGCGCTCATATCCATAAGACCGTGACCTGTCAGATTGAAGAGAATCACCTCCTCCTTACCTGTATCAATACATTTGCGAGCCTCGTCAATAGTTGCCGCGATAGCGTGGCAGGATTCAGGAGCGGGGATTATCCCTTCGGTCTTTGCAAAGAGGACACCGGCCTCGAAAGATTTCAACTGCTCGATATCGACCGCCTCCATAAGGGAGTCCTTCATCAATTGGGAAACCACTGCACCGGCGCCGTGATAGCGCAGTCCCCCGGCGTGGATATTGGCCGGCTGGAATTTATGCCCAAGCGTGAACATAGGGATAAGAGGAGTGTAACCTGCTTCATCACCGAAGTCATACTCAAACACTCCCTTTGTCATCTTCGGGCAGGAAGCGGGCTCCACTGCAATGAACCTGGTATTTTTCCCGTCAAGGAAATTATGCCTCATGAAGGGGAAAGCAATTCCGCTGAAATTGGATCCGCCGCCAAAGCAGGCAATGATGACGGAAGGGTACTCTCCAGCCATTTCAAATTGTTTCTCAGCTTCCAGACCAATGATAGTCTGATGAAGAGAAACGTGGCTCATCGTCGAGCCAAGAGTATATTTACACTTCTCGGGAGTATTTCTCGCAAGCTCCACTGCCTCCGAAATAGCCGTTCCCAACGAACCCTGATGGTGAGGATTGGCCGTAAGGATATCTTTTCCTGCTCTGGTTGACATTGATGGAGAAGGGGTCACCTGAGCACCGAACACCTGCATCATACTTCTGCGATACGGCTTCTGCTCATAGCTGACTTTCACCTGATAGACAGCAGAATCCATTCCGAAGAGATTGGCCGCATAAGAGAGTGCCGTACCCCATTGGCCCGCGCCCGTCTCCGTTGTGACATTGGTAATCCCCTCTTGTTTGCAATAATATGCCTGAGCAAGTGCGGAATTGAGTTTATGTGACCCTACCGGGCTCACGCTCTCATTCTTGAAATAAATATGAGCTGGCGTTCCCAGAGCCTGTTCCAGGGCATATGCTCTGACTAGAGGTGTTGACCTGTAATATTTATACAGGTCCCTTACCGGCTCAGGGATATCAATCCACCGGTCAGTAAAATTCAACTCCTGTTTCGAGCATTCACGGGAAAAAATCTGCGACAACCCATCGACCGTTACAGGCTCCCTTGTGACAGGGTCAAGCATAGGCAATGGCTTGTTGGGCATATCTGCCTGAATATTATACCATTGGCGAGGAATCTGATCCTCCGTGAGAAAAAATCTTTTTTGTTTCATCGTACAATAATTCACAAATAGAGGCACACATCAACGCTTAAATGCCCTCAGTTTCTGGGCCAGGCCTCCCGTAGCGGCCATCTTCATCATCTTGCGGGTCCCCTCAAACTGCTTCAGAAGTTTATTGACCTCGGGAAGAGAAGTTCCGGAGCCATCGGCAATACGCTTGCGACGCGACCCGGTGATTGCCTCGGGATGCTGCTTTTCATAAGGAGTCATTGACAGTATTATGGCCTCTGTGGTCTTGAATGCAGATTCATTATCAATATCCACATCCTTGATCGCCTTTTCGACTCCCGGGATCATACTTGCAAGATCCTTGATGTTTCCCATCTTCTTGACCTGCTGTATCTGATTGTAAAAATCCTCAAGCGTGAACTGGTCCTTGGCGAGTTTCTTCTTCAGCTCTCTTGCCTGCTGCTCATCGAACTGCTCCTGCGCCTTCTCCACGAGTGACACAACGTCTCCCATTCCCAGGATTCGGTCTGCTATGCGGGCGGGATGGAACACATCCAGAGCCTCCATCTTCTCTCCGGTGCTCACGTACTTGATAGGCTTCCCCACGACTGCCTTTATGGACAATGCGGCTCCACCTCTTGTGTCTCCATCAAGCTTAGTGAGTACAACTCCATCGAAATCCAGCCTGTCATTGAAAGCTTTGGCCGTGGAAACGGCATCCTGACCGGTCATTGCATCCACAACAAACAATGTCTCAGTCGGCTTGACAGACTTATGCAGGTCCGAAATCTCATTCATCAATTCCTCATCCACGGCAAGACGGCCGGCCGTATCGATGATAACCACGCTGTACCCCTCGGACTTAGCGTTAGAAACCGCAGAGAGTGCAATCCTGGCGGGATCCTTCACACCTTCTTCAGTATATACCGGCACATCGATCTGTGCGCCCAGAGTCTTGAGCTGCTCGATTGCGGCGGGACGAAAGGTGTCGCAAGCGGCAAGAAGCACCTTCATACCTTTCTTGCTCTTGACATTCAAGGCGAGCTTTCCACAGAAAGTAGTCTTTCCCGAACCGTTAAGTCCGGCAACCAGCACGACAGCGGGAGACCCCTTGAGATTGACATCCGAAGCATTGCTTCCCATAAACTCGGCAAGCTCGTCGTGAACAATTTTCACCATCATCTGCTGAGGCTTGACAGCGGTAAGGACATTCTGACCTATGGCCTTTTCCTTCACGCGGTCACAAAAATCCTTCGCAACTTTATAGCTGACATCGGCATCGAGTAGAGCGCGCCTTATATCCTTCAAAGTTTCAGCAATATTGATATCACTGATTTTTCCCTCTCCTTTCAGTATCTTGAATGACCTTTCGAGTCTTTCTGACAAATTATCGAACATATGTAAATATCTTTTTCACAGAAACTACAAAAATACACAAAATCAATCCAAAATCAAATCCCCTCCCCACTGATACAAAAAGACAGAGGCCCTCAGGTCTCCAATATTTCACTAATTAATAACCCAAAAAACTATTTCATTATGAGACAGCTTTTTTATGGAAGAAACACCGATGAAATCATCGAGAGAAGGTTGAATTCGTCATTGGAAAAATGGGTGCGGGAAGGCAAGCATCGAGATCCAGATCAACCGATGGAGCACGTTGCCAAAGAGATGGACGTGACAAAGGAAGAATTGAGCTTTCACTTCACTCACAGAATCGGCAAGAAATTCTACGCCTGGAGAAAACAACTCCGAATCGAAGATGCTAAAGTCCTGCTCGAAAAAAGAGAAGATCTGTCAATAACTCAAATCGGACATCTCATAGGCATCAATGATGTCTCCGACTTCAGACGCCAATTCTACGAAATCACGGGCTGCTATCCTCAACAATGGAGGAATGCAGCCCGTAATTGTAATATAAAAGAAGAAAAATGAAGTAATCTTACCTCTTGATTGAGCCGGATCCGGCTACGGAAGATTTGAAATCATCACAGAGGAGTTCTTTTGCATCGATATCACCTGATCCGGCAATTGAAACCTTGGCTGACTGAGATTTGCCGGCAAGCTTGATGTCTCCGGATCCGGCAATTGAAATATCAAGAAAAGCACAATCAAGACCTTCCAGCTCCATATCGCCCGACCCTGCGATTGTAGCCTTGACCTTTGAAGCCTTCAAAGAGTCAAATTCCATTTCGCCCGAACCGGCGATTGTGCAGACAAAATTCTCCGCCTCAATCTGGGCATCAGTCGAGAAATCGGCGGATCCGGCGATTGTCACTTCACAAAGAGACTTAGATGCAACAGTAATCTCAATATCAGCGCCTTGCAATTGATATCCCGCCTTTGAATGTATCTCAAGCGTCCTGCCTGAGTTTTTCACCTCGGCTATGATATATTCCTGAAAATTTTCGGGAGCCTGAATCTTGACATAAGGTTCGCCGTCAGTTATGACATACTCCACATCACAACTCAAAGCGATTGAAATCTTACTGATATCAGATATGGTATTTTGGACCGTAGTGGTATTCTTGACGGGAACGACTTTTACATCCTTGCCTGTTGAGACAAAAGCGCAACTGGAAAACAGAAAAGCGCAAACTGCAGTAATCAATGCTACTTTTTTCATTTTACTAAATCTTTAATATCCAAGTTCAACAACTTTATTCTTTTCATTATTTTGGGAAGTTCATTCTCAATGAATTCCTTCCTCTCTTTTTCAAGAACCAGCGAAAGTGCGTCAGCTGTCACATAATAGCCAAGGCCTCTTTTCATATAAATGATTCCGTCATTTGTCAGCTTCTCATAGGATCTGACCACGGTATTGGGATTTACCCCAATCTCGGCGCCATATTCCCTGACTGATGATATTCTGTCCTCAGGTTTCAGCTCGGATGACAGTATCTTCTCACATATTCCGTCCACAATCTGAAGATAGATTGGTTTATTTGAATCAAAGTCCATAACTAAAACTGCATTTTCTTAGTCCTGAAATACAAGCCGCATACAAGCAGTACCATATTCACCGCAACGAAAATCAGGGTGAAAACATTAATGAATCTCACCGGATCGACAGTATCCAGAAGCATCTCAATATCTTCCGGAGAAAAGCTCCAGTTGCGGAAAAAGATGCGCACAGCGATAATTAAGAACAACATATTTATCAGAAAATCGCATAATATTGTCTTTCCGACCTTATGTTTCTTGAAAAACAGGGCTCCGAGTGCAAAGAAAAGCATACTTACAGCATTGCCCCAGAAAATGATTTCGAAAAACGAAGCGAATGGCAGCGAAATCTCTTCTTTTATGTTCTTTAGGATTGAGGAAACAGCGTCAAACCCGTCAGGCACTGCAAATGACAGCAGCAAAATGGATATCGACTGAAGAGCAAGGAATATTACCGGCACTACAAGCATCAGGATTATCATCAGGGACAATACTTTTTCCACTGTTGATGCCGGCAACAATATCCAGCAAGAGCCGGCCTGCTTCTCAGTATATGCACCATAAATCTTGGCGGGAGCCGTAAGACCAAGCACTGCGGCCGAGATAAATACAGTCACTGTCAACAAAGAAACAGTATCTACGGTATTTCTGGCAAAAATTATGGCGGTGATATTTACTACACAGTAAGCAATGACAGGAGCGAGGCCCATCAATAAAAGACTGACGCCGTAACGGCTTTTCAGGACATTGAGGTCATACAGCAGATACCGGCCGAACCTCTTGATATCAAATATTTTATTCATAGAGCTTCTTTATTAGTTGTTTGTGTTTGTGTACCGTATTGAACAATGCTTCAATGTGCACCTTTGTCTCGACACCTTCGACATTGGGATAGACCTGGATGAAGCCTCCGGGAAGCTGCTCGTTGTAAAGAGCATCGGGATTGAGCTGATTGCTGTAGTCAAAATAGAGCTTCTCGGTAATACGTTCGAGCGAGGCATTGAGAAGGACTTCCTGTCTGTCCAGAATAATGATGGGATCAATGATATTCTCCAAATCCCTGACCTGATGAGTGGAAATCACAATAACAGAATCATCTCTTGTATATTTTGTCACGGCCTTCCTGAACTGGGCTTTGGAAGGAATGTCCAGACCGTTTGTTGGCTCGTCAAGGTATAGGTTCTTGACCCCCGAAGCCAAAGCGAACGCTATGTGGGTCTTCTTGAGCTGCCCCAAGGACATCTTGTTCATTTTCTGATCGGTAGAAGTTTCAAACTCCTGCATAATGGCTCTGAAGTTATCCAGGCTGAAATTGGGCCAGAATATCCCTGCAGACTTGGCAAAGTGTTCGGCCGTTTCACCTCTCGCCTCGACTTCATCGGGAAGATAATACTGGTCATTAAGAAGTTCCACACTACGGGAATATGGATTGAGGCCATCCACTGATATTGTGCCTGATTCGCATTTCTTCAAGCCGGCAAGAAGAGTCAGAAGCGTGGTCTTTCCCACGCCATTCTCACCTAGAAGGCCATAGATATGCCCATCCTCAAGCGTCAAAGAGATATTCTTCAACACGGGTGTCTTCCCGAAACTGAAAGCTAGATTGTCTATTTTTATCATCTCTTGGTGTATTAGTTTAATAGTACACTGCAAATGTAATAATAATTCTCATTCTTCCAAAAAAAATTAAGAAGTTGTTTTGAAAATCAAAACAGCTTCTAACTTTGCGATATGAATTTTATGACAGAAATAGCTCTCGGGAAGAGCGGTATATCTATCAGCTACAATGACAGGATCACCATTCTGGGCAGTTGTTTTGCGGATTCGGTGGGATTGCGGATGCAAAATGCGGGTTTTAAGTGCAAAGTCAATCCTTTCGGTACCCTGTACAACCCCCTATCCATTATTGACGGGCTTGACAGGCTGGAGAGCGGAGAGGAATTCTCTTCTGCTGACTGCATTGAAATGGGGGCGGGAGCCGGGATGATATGTTCCTTCCACCACCACACGCGTTTCGCAAGGCTCACGGAGGAAGAGTTTCTTCAGAATGCCAACAATGAGCTCAAGGATGCAAGTGCTTTTTGGAAGAAGAGCAACAAAGTCATTATTTCACTGGGGACTGTTTACTGTTACTATAGAGAAGGGAAAGTCGTTTCCAACTGTCTCAAACGTCCATCTTCAGAATTTGAGAGAAAACCGCTTTCCATATCCGAGACAGAAAGCATCATAAAGTCTATCCCCGAAAGATGGCCCGACAAAGATTTCATTTTCACCGTCTCCCCCATCAGGCATCTTTCCGATGGAGCTCACCTCAACCAGTTAAGCAAATCTACGCTCCTGCTATCAGTGCGCTCAGTGGAGGAAATGAAAAATGTAGAATATTTCCCTGCTTACGAAATCGTTCTTGACGAGCTGAGGGATTACAGATTCTACGCGGAAGATATGACTCACCCTACATCTCAGGCTGCTGATTATATCTGGGAGAAATTCGTCAGCTTCGCAGTCCCCTCCTCGGAGCACGAGCGCATCCACAAGGAAGAAAAATTGGCCCGGGCAGCAATGCACAAGGCCAATCTCTATTCTAAATAA